>JBBSJW010000126.1:0-5504 GCA_038256885.1 Propionibacteriales bacterium | reverse complement strand
TTCCCACTTCGCTGCGACGGGGAGTGGGTCGAGTGGCCGCGGTGCCTACCGGCTCCGCGGCCGCTCTTGGGTCAGGTGCCGGCGACGAACGCGACGACGACGTATGCGGCGTGGCGGTCGAAGTTCTGGCGTCGATGGTCGTAGATCGTCGTCGTTCGAGGGTCTGCGTGCCTGGCGGCGAGCTGGACATCGCGGAGCGGAACCCCGGCGTCGAGCGCGGCCATTATGAACGCTGCTCGGAGCATGTGTGGATGGACGTGATCGAGACCCGCGCGCTTTCCGATCGATCGAACCCAACGATGCGCGGTTCGGCGGTCGAGCCGCTGAGCGTCTCGACGCAGCAGAATCGGCCCTTGATGGCGCTCGCCGACGGCAAGGTCGATGGTGCGGGCGACGCGTGGGACGAGCGGGATCGTGGCGGGCTTGTTGCCCTTGCCGGTGATCTTGAGGGTGCGGTGGCCGCGCTCGAATGCGAGGTTCTCGATGTTGGTGTCGCACGCTTCGCTCACTCGAAGCCCATTGAGTCCGAGGAGAGCGCCGAGGGCCTGATGGGTGGGGTCGTAGTGCTCGGCAGCCGAGAGGAACCTGCCGAGCTCCGTACGATCGAGGCCACGGCCTTCGGTGGGGTGGACCTTGGGTCGCCGAACGTACTCGGCCGGGTTCGCCGGGATGCGGCCGTCGATGTGCGCGTATCGGTAGAAGCCGCACACTGTCGACAGCCGGCGATCGATGGTTGACGGGGCGAGGCCTCGTTGTTCCATGGCGGTGCGCCACAGCTCGATGTGTGGGCGGGTAGCAGCGAGTACCGCGAGAGCGTTGTCCGCAGCCCACTGGAAGTAGCCGCGCAGGTCGTGTCGGTAGGCCTCCAGTGTTCGGCCGTTGTAGCGGGCCAGAAACGCCGCAGCCGCTACGTGCGCCTCGTCGACGGAGTCGTCATCGGCGAGCGGTTGCACCGTCGGCGCTGATGATGTGGTGATCGTGGTCATTGGTGT
This sequence comes from Propionibacteriales bacterium, assembly GCA_038256885.1. Lineage (GTDB taxonomy): Bacteria > Actinomycetota > Actinomycetes > Propionibacteriales > Nocardioidaceae > Aeromicrobium. Next base: position 4,512 of record JBBSJW010000126.1, on the reverse strand, counting down.
GAGCCTCCTGGATTGGTGTGGAGGCTCAGGAGAGCGCGATTCGCGGCCGGAGCGAGGCCGGCGAGACCGTCAGTCGGCCGATCAAGACTTGAGGAGGCGTCGACCCTTGCGATCCGGCCGCATCGGATTGAACAGCCAGCACCAACGGTTGCGGCTGGCTGGGCATGCTTGCCTCGTCCGAGTCGGCAGATCCCCGGGGGTCCTGATCCACCGAGATCCTGGGAAGGCCGCAGGCGGCCACACAGCGGCCATCGTCAAAGATTGAAACCCACTGTCAAAGACCGAGATACCGTGACGGTGGGTCTTCCATGATGCCCGCGTCGGCGATGTAGGGCTGGAGGCCGCGAGCGGAGGTGTGGCCGGTCGTGGCGGCGATGGTGCGTTCGGAGGCGCCGTTGCGCGAGGTCTCTGTGGCGAAACCGCGGCGGAGTGAATGACCGGCATACTCGGCGCTGTCATGGCCGAGCCGGCCGACGAGCTTCTTGACGACGGTGGCCACCGACCGATCACTCAGTGCTCGGTCACCGATCTTGCCGTTCTTGTACACCCGCCGGAACACCGGCCCTTCGACGATGCCGGCGGCGTCGATCCATTCTCGGAAAGCGCGTACGGGGCAGGTGGTGGGGTGCTCGCCGTACGCGACCTCGATGCGATGCCCCACCGATTCTTGGTCGGTCTTGGACCGGCGCCGCCACACCAACAGGCCCTCGGGGTGATTCTCGACGTCGACAACGCTGAGCGCGACAAGTTCGGCGCGGCGCATGGCGGTGGCGTACCCGACCAGCAGCAGCGCTTTGTCGCGGACGTCGATGGTGCGGGTCATGTCTAGGTCGTCGACGATCGCCTTCACGTCGGCAGTCGAGATCCCGATCTTGCGGTTCTTCGGTGCGACCCCGAGTTGGCGGCGTAGACCTTTCGTCACCTGTTTGACGAGTGGGTTCGCGCAGGGGTTGTCGTAGCCGGCGTGTTTGTGGGCTTCACCGATCGCCGCTTTGCGTCGTTCGATCGTGGCCACCGCCATGGGCGCCCGATCGTCGGGCGGGTGGGCCATCTCCGCCAAGTACGCGGCGACGGTGGCCGGCTCGGCGGGTAGCCATGCCAGACCTTCGCCCTGCGCCCAGATCTTGAAGTCGGCGACATCGGACCGGTAGGCGCGCAGCGTGGCCTCGGACCGCGACGCCCGCAGCGCGCCGGCGATCTTGGCTTCGAGCTCCGAAACGCGGGCGACATCGCGTTGAGTGGCGACCTCGAGTTGGACGGCAACCAGCTGGGACACCTCGTCATTGTCCTTGCGGGGTGTGACACTCTCGCTTTGCTTGCCGGTCATGTGACCACCGCATCGTCGAGACGCCGATGGATCAGCGACGTGACGGTGAGGACGTCGAGGAGTTCGTCATCGGTCACCGCCCGGCGCAGACGAGGGTCGTGAGCGACCGGGTTCCGGAACATCGAGAACATCCCACGGCACAGGTTCGCGAAGCCCTTCTGTTCGCTGATCTCGGTCTCGGTCGCGAACCGGTTGATGACCACCCTCGGTCGCGGCCGCTGGCCTCTGGCGAGCACGGCATCGACCAGCGGCGAGCCGTCGGACGATTCGCCGGTCAGGGACCGGAGGCGATCGGCGACGCTCTTGGTCGCTTCGAGCGAGGCGTGAAAGGAGTTGCGCGCCAAGATCTCGAGCGTGCAGTAGTCGAGCACCGCCGAGTGGACCCCTCTCCGGCGCATCTCAGCCCGCAGGGCGTTCGCGTGCTGCGCGGCCTCCGACAGTGTCGACACTTTCGTGCCGCGAGCGACCTCGCCCTTGTCGTTGACCCGCAACCCGACAAAGGCCAAGACCTCGTTGAGGTCGTCCTGGTGGCTCGTGAACCGGTCCGGGTCAATCCGGTAGCGCACCGGATCCATCGCCCTGGTGATGAAGGTCACCAGGCGGCGCGCGCCGCCATCCGCGTTGTGCTGAACGGCGAACGCGTCATGCAGGCGCTTCCACTTCGTCATGTCCGCGCCGGGATCGGACATCTGCAACTGTGCCAGCACGTTCCCGATCTCGGATCCCGTCATCGTCTCGCCCAGCACTCGGGCGAGCTGTTCGACGACCGACTGTGGCCACGCTGGGTTGCGTTTCAGGTCGGCTGGCATCCCCAGATTCTACCCGATCGTTACTACCGATAAGGGTATATTATCGGTAGTTATTGGCGGTTCGCTGTCGCCGGCTGGAAGAAGCTCCATTGCACGCCAGGCGGGACGTAAGGACACTGCCGACTCGCTAACCGCGTCGAACTCTCGACAACGTGCAACGCTGGGATCACAAGCCAACTCAGCTCTGGCAGCCAACCCGAGAGCGAATCTCCATGCCGAAGCGAACCGCACATCCTGACGCGACCTTCAGCCACGCCTTCGGGATCACGAGGACGCCGACCGACGACTGGTTCGACGTCAAGCTGCACGCAGACACCGACCTGTTCGTCGATCCGTTCCTGATGTTCGAGGAGACCTCTCCACCCTGGAGCCTCATTCACGGCCGCCTCATCGACTTCTTCAATGAGGCCTTGATGCACCTGGCCGGCGCAGGAGGCGATCGCAGCACCCAAGCATGGGAGCGGGCCGCTCGGATGTTGAGCTTCCCGGAGCCCGCCGAGTTCTGCCTTGGATACGGGAAGCGCACGATCTTCGGCGCTGGGTCCGGATCCAAGTTGGGGAGGCTGATGCTCGACGCCGGACAGCGATCGATCGACGCCGGACTGAGGAGCATCGATGACTTCGGAGAGTTGCTGCTCTTCGGCGAAGGCTTCGGCGCGGACCGCATCAGCGACATGGTGTGCAACATCGTGAAAGACACCTTCATCGACTACACAACCGGAATCGCGACGGTCCACGGCCTAGCGACCACTCCTGTGAAGCTCGAGCACCGCAGCTACGACTCCCGGTTCAGCCGCTGGAGGAACGGGCGTGTCTCACTGCCAACGAACCCTTGCTGGACCAAGAGCGGAGTCGTCGGCGTGACCCTCGTGCCCGAACGATTCCTTGACGAACTGCCGAAAATGGACGACGGAGCGTTCTGGGACTGGGTCTACAACAACCAGAACCAGCAGCTTCGCCACGATCTCGGATACGCAGTCACGAAGGGGTTGAAGAAGCGCCAGATCATCGCCATGGCTCGTCATCGAGCAACACTGCGAGCGAAGTACGGCATCGCCTACGCGGCTGCTCACCGTGCGCGACCACCGAAGCCCTACGACTTCGCTACCGACCCGGCCCTCAAGACCACTCCGATCCAGACCGGGCAGCAGGTCGCTGCGCTCGCGCAGCTCTCCGCGCCAGCCGACCAATCATCGTTCTGCTCGTTCGTAGAGGAGCTTGTAGGCCACTTCCGGTGGGCGGTCGAGGATCGAGCGATCTGGAAGTCGTTCTGGACCGGGCTCAAAGCTCGGACGGAGCCTCAAGTACAGGACCTGTTCCACCTGTCCATCCTGATGACGTGCAAGTTGTACGACATCGACCTGACGCCTGAGGCCAACGCCGGCCCGGGGGCGGTCGACTTCAAGTTCTCAGCGGGCTGGTCAAGGCGCGCTCTGGTCGAACTCAAGTTTGCGAAGTCCTCGTCGTTCTGGGCCAACCTTGAGAAGCAGACGCCCGCGTACCTCAAGGCCGAAGACATCAGCTGTGGCTACTTCTTGGTCATCCAGCACGAGGACAAGCACTGCGCGAAGTCCTTCGTCAACAAGGTGAGCGCAACGATCGACCGGGTGTCGGCGGACACCGGCCGCTCGTACAACGTCATCTTCATCGACGCCCGGAAGCGTCCGTCTGCGAGCAAGCTGAGGCGCTAACTGCTCGCGGCGGATGCCCGTCTTCCCGCAGCCACGCAGCGGCGGTGCCGTGACCTCCTCGTCGAGTCGGACTCCAGAGTCGGTCGCAGCGCCACGGTCAGGGCTCGGACCCTCAGTTCGGCGCCTCGGTCGACATGTCTCCGCTGGGCATGCCAAGCAGCTGGCGGTAGGTGTACGTCTCGGTCTGCCATCTGGGTAGCGAATCGAACAGCTCCTCGAGGACGGATGTCCCCCAGGTGAGAAGCTGGATTCGCGGGGAGTGCTCACCTGCGATGACCCGGTCGAAGGTGACCAGATGAGTGCGGTCGTCCAGTCGGAGTTCGTAGGACCCTTCGAGGGGCCCGGGGCCGAACCGGTGCGCCGTGATCGACGAGGAGGTCAGCGCACGTTCGAGGTCCTGGAGCGGTACGGCTGCAGTCCAGCCTGCGATCGAGCCGAGCTGCGTGGCCGTCGCCGGATCCCCGTCGAGCTGTGCGAGCGCAGCTGCCGCAGCGTCCTGGGCTGCGTTGATGATGTTCGCGACCGACGCGTCGAGTGCCGGCCCATCCGGGATGTCGAGAGTGCCCTGCACGTGGGCGGCACGACCGGAGTTGTCGCAGATGTCGTCGAGCCCAACGGCGCCGCCCACAACATCTGCGAGATCTTCGAGCACAGGCTGGGAGATGCCGACGATGGCGTCAAAGCC
>JBBSJW010000125.1:0-5554 GCA_038256885.1 Propionibacteriales bacterium | reverse complement strand
GGCGGCGGAACCGGAGCGTGGAGTCGGACGTGATCCGCTCGCCTGACTCCTCGAAGTGATAGGTCCAACGGAAAGAGACGAGTGGCAACGAGACCTCGAGGAGGTCGACCCAGCTCTCGACCACGCCAACGCCGGGAACCTCGGTGCGCTTGTGTGACTCCTCCCTGGTCCACGAGCGCCATGCCATTCGGTCGGGGTCGCGGACCTCAAAGACGATCGTTCCACCGGGCCGGACGGCGGCTCGAATGCCGAGAAGTGCAGCCGAGAACTCGTCGTCGTGGAGGAAGACCTGCGCGACGTTTCCAGTCATGGTGGCAAGGCCCATTGCGAGAGGAGGCAATGCGGTGGCGTCGCCGTGGATCCAACGAACGTGGTCGGCGCCCGGCTTCGCGCGAGCGACCGCCAGGGAGGCCGCGGCGGGGTCTACGCCGACAACGTCAACGCCTCGCTCGGCGAGCAGGGCTGCGAACGTGCCCGTTCCGCAACCGATGTCGAGCACCGAGCGGGCACCGAAGTCCTCGACGATGTTCAGGTACAGGTCGAGGTCCGACCTGTCCGCGTCGAGCGGGTCGTAGAGCCGAGCGAGGCGGCTGTCGGTGAAGATCGGGTCCGGCAAGAACTGAACGCTACGGCGCTGCCGGTGCGCTCCGAAGCCGGTTGGCTCTCCGCACCGAGAGCACTCCGAGAACACCGGTCTTTGGACACACGCCAGGGGTCGCCGAGTGCGGACTTCGAGGGCGGGGGCCGGCGTCGGAATCTGGACCGGTATGGGACGTCCTGGGGTCTGATTGGAATGCGGACCTTGGCTGCTCCGGGCCGGCCGGTCGATCGATCGGCAGAGCGAGTCGTGGGAGTCGAAACGTCTGTCCGAGGCTGATGAAGCCCAGCGTCAGGCGTCGACGCCGAGTGTCTGGCTCAGGGTTGCCGCCCCTTGCCCAGTGAGGTCGAGTACCTCGGATGTGACTCCTGTAAACGCTTGGTCTCGGATGGCGTCGAACATTGTGGAGTAGGCGTACGTCCAACACGGGTCTGCGTCGGCCTGCGCCGATTCGATCCGATACTGCGAAGGGGATACATCGACGTACTCGATGGACGAATTGAACGCGCTGTTCCACCGGTCAGCGAACGTGCGTCCGAGTGTGAAAGCAGTCGTGGTCTGTACGGCTGGCCGCTACCAGGTGACGTCATCGAGCGCTGGCCACGGCGGACCGTCCCGCAGAGCTTGGAGGAATGCGACTCCTGATTTCCTGCCACTCGGGTGTTGGTCGTCACGCCGCCATCGGTGCATCGCGATGATCGCAAGTACGACCCCCCGGCACTCGCCGACCAGATCTTGGTCAGCGTCCGAATATCGATCGCTGGCAGCCTTGGGCACCCAGGCAAGGTCGTACTCGACGGGCCCGAGGGCGGTGTCCTCGAAGTCGATGAAGAGCGATCCGTTCTTCGTGTCGAGCACGTTCCACGGATGCGGCTCGCCGTGCAGCATTTGCTCGGGCGCGCTGTAGTCGACGATTGACCGCCTCAGATAGCTCAGGGTGTCGGCGAGAAGCGCCCGGTCGGTATCGGCGAGATCTGGAGTGACATCATGGTTGGTGACGTCCTGCTCAGCGGTCGCGACGCGATCCATGAAGTGCGATGCCGGGATGTCGACCTGCCGCAGGCCGGCATGAAGACGCTCGAGCGCCAGCGCGTACTCGGCCGACGGAAGTAGTCGAGACCGCACAGGTTCGTAGTGGGTCCACATGGTGATCTTGAAGCCGTCACGCACGAACACCCGTGACTCGACCCGAGCATCGAGCGTGGCAACGGGGGTGTCAGTCTCCGCGAGCCGGTTCACGAGTTCAACTTCTCGCTCTGCGCTCGCGTGATGCGTCATGGGCGCGACTCGGGCGACGATGTCACACGGCAGCAGGCGCACGACGAGACGGTTGGAATCGTTGAGAACAACCGGGTCGTCGGCGGCCAGGCCCAGGGATGAGGCGGTTGACATCGCTGCAGCCACCGCACGCCGCGCCTCCGCTGCTTGCATCTGTTTGTGCCCTTCCAGCGTGCGCAGCACCCTCTACGCGTCGGCCAGGCACGATACGACGTCGGCGGTCCGGTCGTTTTCTGGATTGTGCCGTCATCGCCCTGATGGCGCTCGCGATGCGTAGATCGGTTGGCCGAGGAGGTCTCACACCGCCGGAGTTCGGAGCGGATGGTCGGTGCGCTCCGATGCAAGGCTCATCCCGTGCCCGGCGACTTCGAGCAACTCGTCGTCGCAGGCGTTGCACCTTCCCGGGGAGCGATCCTCCTCAGGGGCATGCTCGTCGCGACCACGAGCCAGGTTGCGCCGGGCGCGTGGCTCGGGAGGCGAGTTCAGCGTCGACGGAGCAAGCCCCTGAGCAGACCTCGTCCCATCTGCACCGGCGTCGCCTCGAAGCCCGGGGACTCGAGTCGCACCTCGCCGGCCGGGCTGTCCACCACCAACTCGATGCGGCTCTCACCGGTCGTGACCTGGATGGAGGCGCCGATGTGCTGCAGGAGGTCGTTCATCGGCCCGGGCTCGGGGTGCCACAGGTCGAAGCCGGTCAGGCGGCAACGGTGGTCGAGGTCCTCTCGTTCCACCCGTCGCTGCCATTCGATGACCGACGGACGCTGGCTGACGAAGCCCTTGCCGATCACCGCCCGGCGGTACTTATTGTGCCCCTCACCGCCGTCCACGCACTCGACCCGGGTGAGGAGGTGTCCCCCATCGGCAGCGCGGGCGCTGAACGCGTCGAGGTCGTCGGTGGCCACATACCAGAACAGCAGCCGGGGCTCGTCGAAGCCGGCCAGCAGGGTGCGTAAGGGGTGCGGGCGTCGGGACGACGGGTTGGGCCCGATGACCTCGAGGAAGCTGTCGCCGCCAAGCGGCAGTGTCGCGCTCTGGTACCACTGGCTGGGCTCGGGATCGACGAGCAGCGGCGCAGCGCCGGTGCGCTCGGCCAACCACGCCACCCCGCGAGCGGTGTCGGATGCGGCGAGGGCGATGTGGTCGAGGTCGAAGCCGTGGCTGCGGGGCAGCACGCGGCCAGTGTCGCTCCCGTTCATGACAAGGGCCCGAGATCCGAGACGATCACCCACGTCAACATCGGGTTAGGGTTGCCTAACAATTAGAATTTGTCAAGTCTCGAGGCACAAATCGAATGTTGCCGGGCGTAACCAGTGGCGGGCACGCGCCGGTGGCGTCTCACCGATGAGTTTCGAAGCGCCGGTTCGTCGAACAACACAGAACCACCCGACCGACTGCCGCAAGGAACGAACCATGAATTGGACATTCGAAGTCGTCGTCGTGCCCGTGGCCGACGTCGACACCGCCAAAGCCTTCTACGCGGATCGGCTCGGATTCAGCGTGGACCACGATGTCGAACCTGGGCCAGGAAACCGAGTCGTCCAGCTGACGCCGCCGGGATCGGGATGCTCAATCGTGATCGGCTGCGGTGCAGTGGTCCCGGAGATGGAGCCCGGAACCCTGCGCGGGCTCCAACTCGTCGTGTCCGACATCGGTGCCGCCCATACAGAACTGACAGCTCGCGGCGTCGAGGTGAGCGACGTCACCGCCGTCGACGGCGACGCCGAGAAGGTCAGCCGAGGTGGAGCTGCGCTCGACACCGTCGGGTTCTGCTACTTCGCCGACCCGGACGGCAACGCATGGGCCGTGCAGCAGATCTCCACCCGTGCCTGACCACGCCATGACACCCAGAGACTTCGCCGCAGCGTTGTGTTCGGTCGCCGACCCGGACGAACGCGCGACCATCGAGCGGCGGCTCGGCCCAGACGACGAGTGCTTCGGGATCCGAATGCGCGACCTGTTCGCTATCGCGAAGCGAGCCCGGGCGATGACGCTCCAGCACGTCGACGGATGCTTCGACGACCCTCGATACGAGGTTCGCAGGGTGCGATCTGCATCCTCGACTTCCGCGCCAAGGCGAGGTCGACGACCGAGGTCGAGCGGGGCGAGATGTACGAGCTCTACCTCCGCCGCCACGATCGGATCACGACCTGGGACATGGTCGACCGGGCAGCCCCGAGCGTCATCGGCCGGCACCTCCTCGGACGCCCAGTGACGCCGCTGCTCGCGCTCGCCAACGCGCCGGAACCACTCCGGCGACGAAGTGCCATGACAGCTCCGCTGTGGTTCGTCCGCTACGGGGATGACGCTGATCTCGCAAAGACCTTCGCCGTTGCTGAGATCCTCGTCGACGAGCGAGACCCCGTCGTGTCCAAAGCAGTCGAGATCGCGCTCAAGCACGCCGGCGGTCGCGCCCCGAACGTCGTTGAGGCCTTCCTGGGATCGCACCTCGGTCGCCGGCGTCGATCAGACCACGGAGGCGACTTCGCCGACGATCCGCTCCACCTGCGACCGGATGGTCGTGCGCGCAAGCGTGGCCAAGCTGCCGAAACCGGCGAAACGTGAGCTCGGCATCAAGCGAGGCTCAGATGCGGTCACCGATGTGTCCCCGAACGCCGGCTACGGGACGGTCTCACGATGGCCGAGGTGTCCCAGAAGATCGTCGGGGCGAGTCCCTGAATAGGCGCCGATAGCGCGGGGCCGCGAGCGGGGCGCGGACGCGCGATATGTCGGAGCGATATCCGCGTAGCGTTTGGGTCGTCCCCTCTTGTACGATTCGTACATGAGCGATGTTGCTGTCAGCGAGGCAAGAAGTCGACTCGCCGAGATCATTGACGAGGCGAGGCGATCCCGCGAGCCGGTCTATGTCACGCGTCGAGGCCGCCGAGTCGCCGTGATCCTCGACGCAGACCTGTACGACCAGGTTGTCGAGGAGGCCGAGGACGCGATCGATCGACGCGAGCTTGAAGCCGCTCGAGAAGAGGACGACTACGTACCTTGGGACGAGGTCAAGGCGGACCTGGGCTTGGTGTGAGCCGCTACGAGGTCAAGATCGCTCGCCGAGCGGTGAAGTCGCTTGCTCGATTGCCTAGACGTGAGCAGCAACGGATCCGAGCAGCGATTGACCTGCTGGCGGACGAGCCTCGTCCACCGGGGTGCGTGGCCCTCAAGGGCGAAGACCGTGCCTACCGGGTTCGGATCGGTGACTACCGGATCGTCTACGAGGTGCACGACGATCACCTCGTCGTGCTCGTAGTCCGCGTGGGCCATCGCCGGGACGTCTACAGGCCCTGATCTGTCGGCGCTGTGTCGGAAGCGAGCGCGTCCCGGACGACCAACACGCGCCCGCGCGGGGCGCACGGATATGACCGTGATCGAGTCCGCGCGAAGCGCCGATCTCCAGCGGCTGCTAGACACTCGAGCACGCGAATAGGCGGCGCCGATATCCGACGCACGCTGGTGCCGGAGGCTGACAACCTGTTCCGAATGGGGACGCTGAAGCAGATCGTCATTGACTGCCGCCACCCGGCACGGCTCGCTCGCTTCTGGGCTGAGGCACTCGACGGCTTCGAGGTGCTGGCCTACGACGACGCTGAGATTGAGCGGCTGGCTGAGCTCGGGCTCACTCCAGATACCGATCCCTGCGTCATCGTCATCGGGCCAGGTCTTGAGCTCGGCTTT
>JBBSJW010000124.1:0-5640 GCA_038256885.1 Propionibacteriales bacterium | reverse complement strand
CCCTCGCCACCCTCGGCCAGTACGTCCGAGTCGCCCAGGCCTGGGACGACAACGCCGCCACCCTGCTCGGGCTCTGAGCTCCCTCCGGGCGCCGTAGAGGAGGGGCCCCGTGGCAGCGGTGCTCGCGTCCACGACGCCATGGTGGGGCCTCGCCGACGCACCTTCGGCTGAGACGCCGTGCGCCCGCTGCGAGCCGATGCCGCGCCGACTGCTGCCCGGGGTGCCAGGATCGGATAGATGAGCGATCTGGGGCTGGCCGAAGAGAACGACGAGCTGGCCTCGTTGCACGCAGATATCGCCGCTGGGCTGGCTCAGCTGTCTGCTCCTGGCACGACGCCTACCGAGGTGACGGTGTCAACGGCCGGATTTGACTGCGAGGACGTCGACTTCGACAGCGGTGGCTGGCTGGTCCAAGTGGTCGAGGTGCAGGACTGGCTCAGGCTCGACAGCCCGATCCATCCGAGCGCGGTCCCGAGCGAGATTGCTGCTCACCTCTTCCGTTCGCTCGGTGTCGATGAAGCACCGTTTGCCGTGTCCGATGGAGGTGTCGTTCGCCCGTCGCCGGCTGCGCTCGAGCGCGCTCGCGAGCGGGTGGACGCAGCGGTCCAGAACCGCGGGCGGTTCAAGGAGGCGCTGGAGGCGGGCGACTCGGTCCAAGCCGCGACCGCAGCGTGGGTGGAGATGTGGGAGGCGACGTACGAGGAGGACTCGACTGGTCCAGTCGAAGCCACGGCGACGACGTGGCCAATCCAAAACTTTGCCGACCGTGCAAAGTCAGGTCGACTAGAGCTGAGCCCCTCCTACCAACGAGGGGACGTGTGGCCGATCAAGGATTCGCAGATGCTCATCGAGTCCATCTTGCGTGGCATTCCGCTGCCGTCGGTGATCATCCTGAACCCCAGCAACGACGACGACCGGCCGTTTGAGGTGGTCGACGGGAAGCAGCGACTGACTGCGATCCTTCGTTTCACGGGCAGCCACCCGAAGGCGCTGGAGACCGTTCGCGCAGCGGACCGCGACCACCCGACCTTGGACCTGCTCCGACTCTTCTCCGAGGACTACCCGAAGTTCAGGACAGCCTGGAAGAACGCCACCCTTGAACAACTCACGGCAACTCGGGAGAAGGATCTCTACTTCCCGTTCAAGCTCCGCAAGGCGGGCTCGACGCTGGAGGGGGCAGGGCTCTCCGATCTGCAGGGCCACTACTACCACTCGATCCGACTCAAGAAGGTGCGGGTGGGCGGTCAGCGTGTCGAGGTCCGGGACATCTTTGAGACGGCGAGCACGAAGTACTGGATCCCGCTGATCGAGTACACGAGCGCGACAAGACGGCAGATCCATCAGGTCTTCAACCTGTACAACAGGCAGGGCAAGCACCTGAACGCCGAGGAGATGCGCAACGCGCTGTACCACACGATCGAGCTGACTCGAGCGATCGCCTTCGCCGCCGGCGACGCATCCGACCCGACCGTCGTTCCGTCCCTGGCAAGCATGGAAGCGGATATGCTGCAACTCGGGAAGAATCTCGCCGAGTATGGGTTTGGCACCGCCCGATTCGGGCGAACGAAGGTTCTCTCCTGGCTGCTCTCGATCCTCCTCGCCGAGGACACCGTGGGTGAGCCGAAGCTCCGCTCGACGGCTCAGCAGACCAATGCTCTGCTTGATCGGGTCGAGCAGAACCCCACCGATCCTCTGCGCAGGCCGGAGAGCATCCGTGCGGCACTCGGACTCGTCGCGCTGTCTGTACGTGCCCACAGGGCGGTCAAGGCGTGGGCGCCGCAGTTCATGGACAACAAGGCCGGAGCGAAGTGGCAGGAGCTGCAGCTGATCGCCAGCCTCCTTGGAGTCACACTCGCCGGGACGGTGCTGGGCGATCAGCTGGGAGATCGGCTCGCCGATGTCGAGGACACGCTTCTTCAGCTCACTGCAACCGAGCCGTGGCTCCGGCCGGACAAGACGCAGACCGTCACGCAGTGGGCATACATCGCACGCGTCGCACTGCTGACCCTGGAGACGCTCGGCGTCGATGAGGCGGACGTGAGCGCCGCGCTCAAGGAGAAGTTCGGAACGTCCTGCCTCCGGACCCTTCGCCGGGCGGCCGCCTCGTCGACGTGAGTGTCGCCCCGACGATCGTGAGCCCGGTGGCCGAGGAGGCCTCAGGTTGGTGGGCTTCCTACCGATCGGCTGTCGCACCAAGCATGTCGCCGACTTCCCTGGGCGTCCTGACCACCGACGCTGACTATGTGACCGGGTCGGGCATCTATGCGCTGGGGGACCCAGGACCATCGTGGCCAAGCGGCCGTGCCAGGTCCGGGCTGGTGATGGGAGCCGTCCAGTCCGGCAAGACAGCGTCGATGCTCGGTGTCTGCGCTATGGCTCTCGATCGAGCGGCCGATGTCATCGTTGTCCTCGCCGGGACTCGCACCTCGTTGTGGCGACAGACCTACGAGCGCCTTGCCGCCCAGCTGTGCACATCGCCGATCACCCCGTCGCGACACGATCTCCTGCCCTCGCGTGAGGCGATGGCGAGCGGCGATTTTGGGCTCGACCGTCTGTACTTCGTCAACGGAGATCGAGCACGTCGCCTGCTCACCCGGCGCCAACCGCTCGTGTTCGTCGTGATGAAGAACGTGCACCACATCCGGGCCGCTGCCGACGTGCTACGGGACGCGGTTTATCCCCTCCTCGATGAGATCGGCCGCCCCGTTCACATCCTGGTGGTGGACGACGAGGCCGATGACGGATCGATCCTCGACCGTGACGTGGAGCAAGCGACCGACCCTCGTACGGATGCGCTCAAGCAAATTCCGCGTCATGTGGTCGGCCTGTGGGGGCGGCACGGAGACGGAACCGCCACGGCTCACCCGAACCTGTACGCCACCTACGTCGCCTATACAGCCACTCCCCAGGCAAACCTGCTGCAGGCAGAGCACAACCCACTGTCGCCCCGGGACTTCTTGGCCGCGCTGAGAGTGCCGGCCGGCGAGGGCTCCTTGAGCCCCAGGCGCCCGACCTTCCATGCGCCCGGAGGACCGCCATCGTGGTACTGCGGCGGCGAGATCTTCTACCGGAGCCTGCCTGCGACTACCGGCTTCGTGGTGGACCGAGTCGCGGTCGCGCCGACGGCACCAGCTCTGAGCCAGCAGATGTCCTGGATCGGCGACTCGGTCCGCTCCTACCTCGTCGCTGGCGCCGTTCGCAGATGTCTAGACGGCCGCTCGATGCCGACCACGAAGTCCTCGTTCGAGACCAGAGAGGCGGCACGTGCGGCGTGCCCACCGCCGCACACGATGCTCGTGCATCCGTCCGGTCTGGTCGCCGACCACTTCGCGGGAGCGGCACTGATCCTCGCCTGGGCGGCCGGATGCAGCCCAGACGAGGCACGCGAGCGGATAGACGGCGGCGAACGACGGCTCCCGTCACCTCACCTGATCGCCGACCTTGCAGCGTCTCCCGATGCGTGGCGCACATGGCACGGCAGCTTCGAGGCCACAGCGGTCGCCATCGCCGACCGGTTCGGGCTCGCACAGCCTGCATCGATGCCGATCTGGAGCCAGGTGGAGGAGAGGCTCCGCTCAGAGATCTTCCCGAACGTTCGCGTCGCCATCGTCAACAGCGATCCGGACGCCGACGATCGGCCCAGGTTCGAGCCCGTCGAGGACGGCGCGGGACGGTGGGCACCGGCGCCCGATCTGTCCACCATCTTCGTCTCCGGCAACGTCATGGCGCGAGGCCTCACACTGGAAGGCCTGACGACCACGCTGTTCCTTCGAGCGAGCGGGGAGCCGCTCGCAGACACGCAGCAGCAGATGCAGCGATGGTTCGGCTACCGGGGGGCGTACCTGGAGCTCTGTCGGATCTTCACACCGCCCGCGCAACGGCAGCTCTTCGAGCAGTACCACGACGCTGACGAGGCGCTGCGGACCGAGATCATCGCCCGAATGAACGACTCGGCAGACTCTGCGCCCGGGCCGATCGTCCTCGAGGGCGAGCGGTATCGCGCCACCGGCAAGCTCGTCGGCATCGGACACGTGCCGCTGTGCCCCGACCCCGCACCGCTCGTTCGGTTCGTCAACGTCGACGGTGGCACTCCCGGGAACTTCGAGCTCCTCCGCCAAGTCGTCCGAGAGCCGAACCAGGCCGTCGAGGTCGGCAGCACGTTCCGCGGCTACCTGGCCGATCGAGCCCTCTCGTTGAACGAGGCAGCAGACCTCCTCGACCGCCTGCGCTACGACGAGTACGTGCCTGACCCCGACGACGACCTCGCAGCGCGATGGGCATCGATCGGGCTTCGTCTTGGCCTTGGGCCTAACGACGCACTGTTCCGGCCACCATCCGCCGCCGTGGTCCGCCCGGTTCAGCCCCTGTCCTGTCCATACACCGTGGCGGCGTACCTCCGCCTGTGGGCCGCATGCCTCACACGGCATGCACGCGGGCTGGTGCCAACCGATGACGGCGCAATCCCCTGGTCTGCGGTCGACCTTGGCGAGCGGTCCCGCACCCAGCCGCGATTCCACCTCGGCGTGCGAAGCGGTCGTGGGCCTGAGATGACAGGATCTGGCTTCGATCAGCTTCCGTCGCCCCTGCGCCTGATGGAGCGCTCGACCAGCGACGGCCAGCTCCTCGCAGCGTGGGGAGGCCGAAGCGCTGTCGGCGACGTCGACCGTGCGTACCTCGGCGATCGTCGCTTCGACCAGCATGTGCACCCCGGACCCGAGCCGACCGCTCGCGGCGGCGCCCGGTGGCGTCCTCGGGGAAGCGATGGGCTCATCCTCCTCCAGCCAGTAGCCGTCGGCGGAGCAACTCCGGCTGTCGTCGTCGGCGTCGCGATCCCGCTCGGCGGACCGGACCACTTCGCTGCACGCCGCCAGAGATCCAGCCCATGAGCGCCGAGACCTACGAGACGTTGCGCACCAGGGTCGCATCGTTGGACCCGGCGAGCGGCCAGCAGCGAGCGATCGTGTGGGCCGACGCCGGCGAGCGCATCGGCGCGAGCAGGGGGCCGAGCGGCGAGCTCGAGGTCTTCATCGTCGGGGAACCGCTCATCGTCGCGAACGCTGCCGTGGCCCGCGCCTTCGTGCACGGGCGTTGGCAGACGGCATCAGGGCAGATCTTCAGCGCGACGCGACTCGTCCTTCCAGCGTCCGATCCCTTTGACGCGATCGCCGCGCTCCTGTGCGTCGAGCTCGTCTCGAACGGCACGGGGGCAGATCCGCAGGCAGGTCTCGACCGGACGGTGAACCTCATCGAGGCCCTGCTGCGTCAGGGAACCGCACGCACGACCGAGCTGCTCGGCCTGCTTGGCGAGCTCCTCGTGATCCACGCGCTCTGCCGGCGGGCGCCCAACGCAGCACGAACCATCGTCGCCAGCTGGTATGGGAACACCCGGTCGAGCCGCGACCTCCAGCTTGGCAGCGTCGGCATCGAGGTCAAGACGACGACCGGCGATCGCTCGTCCCACCACGCTCAGGGCATTCGACAGGTCGAGCTCGGGCACGCCGTGTTGCCCGACACGCTGATTGGGGATGGCGGCGACGGGCTGGGTGAACACGCGTTTCGGTGATGGGTCGGCCGCTTGCGGTCATTGAACTTGGCTGTCAGTCGGGGTGACGGGTTGTGGCGGCGAGGTTGCCTCGTCCT
>JBBSJW010000123.1:0-5706 GCA_038256885.1 Propionibacteriales bacterium | reverse complement strand
TATCGCGACTACGCCATCTCCCCCGAGCTCTTCCACTGGGAATCGCAGAACCGGACGTCTGTGGACTCGTCTGTGGGCCGCCGCTACCTATCGCAGCGGGAGGCAGGGACGCACGTGCTGCTTCTTGTGCGCGACACGAAGGTGAACGAGTGGGGCGCCACGCAGGCGTACACCTGCCTGGGGCCGGCCATCTACGAGACCCATGAGGGCACCAAGCCCATCGCGATCACCTACCGCCTGCGGCATCCCATGCCGGTCGACGTGTTCCGGCAGGCATCGGTCACGGGCTGAGCCTCCTGGTCGACGCGGAAGCGGACGACGTCGGCGCGCGCTCAGCGGCAGATGCGGATGACCAATAATGGCAACGCCGCTATAGCGCGACTCCGAACGGGGTCGCGTCCCAGCCGGGCTGCATGCCTATGCGGGCCGAACGAGGCGGAGGCCACTGGTGTCGAGCGGCACGTCCCGTTGAAGCACTTGGGGCCCGCCCCTCGCCCAGCCATCCATGTGAATCACGCTGGTGCGCTGCGTGGACTCAACGGGCCGAAGTTTTCGTTCGAGAAGACCCACCAGACGCTCATCATGGGTTGACAACATCACCTGCCGACTACCTCTGACACGACGGAGTAGGTCCGCCAATCCCAGCAAGTTAACGTTGTCCAAGCTTTGGAGCGGATCATCGAGGGCCGCCAGCTGAAGTGGAAGCGTCTGGACCGCAAGGTTGAGGGCGACGAATGACACAACAGCCAGGACGTTGAGTTGCGAGCTCGACAGGACCACCGCCGGCTGAGACTCCGATAAGCCCATCACGGAGTCCTCGACGGACGCCCAAAGATGTCCGCGACCTCGGCGGGTCTGAGTGAGGAAGCGCACGGCACGGAATGACGGGTGCGGATCGACACTCGCATAGATGCGCTGCACCAGAGGCTCGATCCGTTCCAGTTCCGTGGAGACGAGGCTCTCGCTCAACGCCCGCAGGGCCTCGTGCAGTGCCTTCGCGTCCGAGCCCGCCGCGTCCCGCATTGCCAGGTCGCGGGATAGTCGTTCGATCTGCTCATCGAGCGCCGGAAGCAGCGCGAGTAACTCACTCAATCTGCTGCTCTGGTCTCGGCGCGCCAACGCAACCGAGAGCATTTCGCCGGTGCTTCGAGCGGCGGCGAGCCGCTCTACCCGCGACGTCAGGACTGCGACGGCTTCCTGGGCGGCAGCCAAGGCCTCCTCGGGACCTGTCCTCAGGGCCAGTTCCGCTGCCAATCGGCTCACTTGGTCGGCCCACTCAATTCGCTGCTGCTGCAGAGCGTCCAGCCGCCGCACCTCAGCCCGGGCCTGCGCCTCCGATTGTTCC
The DNA here is from genome assembly GCA_038256885.1 of Propionibacteriales bacterium. GTDB lineage: Bacteria > Actinomycetota > Actinomycetes > Propionibacteriales > Nocardioidaceae > Aeromicrobium. The sequence goes on along the minus strand of JBBSJW010000123.1, from coordinate 4,361 downwards.
GCTTCGCTTACCTCGGCTGCGATCTGAGGAACATCTATGTACAGGTCGTCACCCCGTGACGTAGGGGCGTCTCGAAGAGAACGTAGGCGTGCCTCCGTCGAGCCGCGGTCATACGCCTGTTGGCAGACAGGGCACGAGTCAGAGAGGTGACGCAAGGCAAGTTCAGCCATCGCGGCCAACGAACTCGATGCCTCGACCGCCGCAACCTGTCGACGGCGCAGTTCCGCCGCGGCCGCTTCCGCTTCCACGAGCTGCGCTCGTAGTGCAGCCGCTTGTTGCACAGCCCGGCTGTGGGCCTCGCGTGCCTCAGGCAGACCCTCCGCGGGGCGCGGCGGGTCGATGACCAAGCGGAGCAACTCCTGATGGCGAGCCAGTCGCTGTTCGGCAGACCGCTGCGCGACTCGCAATTCGTTCAATAGCCGGTCAGCCAGTCGAGCCCGCGATCCAGACTCTTGTGCGAGAAACGGCTCGCCTGACGTCGCCGCCACTGCTTCGGCCACCCAAGCCTGCCAGTCGCTGTCGAACGTCTCCGAGTCTTCGGCAACCACACGCAACGAATCGGCCTCGGCATATATCGCGGCACGTCGACGCAGTAGTGGTTCGATGTCATCCCGCTGGCGGTTACTTGCCGTCGTCCAGGCTTTTCGGCTGCCCTCTAACTGACGGACGAGTTCCCCGACACGGCCAGCGCCCACGATCTCGCCGACGATCTCGAACCGGCCTTGCTCATCCTCAGCCTCGATAAATGAGCGGACTTGATCCTGTTGAAGGTAAACAGCCCTGGTCACGGACCGAGCCAAGGATTGACGCGGATTAGCTGCTGTTGCTGCGTCGGGCCAGAGCAACTCGAATAGACGCGCCTCGGCGGCGGCACCAGCGAGCCGAGTGTCATCGACTTCGACCGTGAGCGTCGTCTGTTGCTCATGGCGACGTGTGATCCGCAGGGGCTTGCCACCGGGGTCTCGCAACGTGAGTTCAACGCGCGCCTCGCCGAACTCCGAATACCGGCTAACGAGGTCACTGTCCGGGCCCAGCCGATCGACAACGCCAGTGACCGCCCAGAGCACGGCGTCGAACAAAGATGTCTTGCCGGCGCCGTTGGGTCCGTGAATCAGCAAGACATCAGCCGAGAGATCAAACTCATACGCTCCGCCGAACCCCCGAAAGCCGGCGACACGCAGCGTTTCAAGTCTCATTGTGACTGCCGCCATTTCCAGATCTCCTCCATCGGAGACCGGTTTCCGTCGAACGCGGCGACGACACGTCGCGTCAGCTCCGCATCGATCCCGCCCGGTGCTAGTAGTTGAGGGAGCCGGTCGAGGATGCGCCCGGCCCCGTTGCTGCCGCCGCTGAGTTCTAGAGGCAGAACCGGCAGCAAGGCGTCTGCGACTCCGAGGATGCTCTGCATCTCGGCTCCCGTCGTCACGAGTTTTCGTAGGCGCGTGGTATCCCGCCGCACTCGGTCGATGGCAAGCGCATCCGTTGCCTGATCCGAGGTGAACAGCAGCAGGTAACCCTCCCAAGACTTCGGATCGCTCCTCGTCAGACGCGAGGACATGAGCTCGACGAGAGCACCCTGCGCTTCTATCCACTGGGTCTCAAGCGCGAGCCACGTCTCGAAGTAGGCCACGCCGACAACGCTGAACCGATCTTCGAAGATGCGGACGATATGACCGTTTGGCGTCTCCAGCTCGCCGGTCGCCTCAAATTCGTTCTCGACAAGAAGCTCGGTGGCGGCGCCCAGCACCTGAGTTCCTGTTGGAGCGTCCATCAACACGCCACCTCGTCGAGAAGATCCGGGTCGCTGCGAAGATCGTCAATTGCGATCACCCTCATCGACGGCACCCCGACTGTGATGTCATCCCGCGGCTCCATCGCAACGATGTCGTCCGGCGGAGCCCATTCTGACGGACGCGTTCCCTGGAAGCCTGCTGCTAGTACGAGGTCGGCGGGGGCAAGGGGGTCGCCGACCCGACTTGCTAGCAGCGGATCGAGTTGACTCCAGCGGCGGGTGCCACGCCCAGAAACCGCGAGAACTCGACGCGGCGGATGCGAGGGCCCGGAGAGAACAAAGGCCCCATCAGGCTGGAGAACCACTTCCGTCGGTCCTTGCCCACTAAGAAGTGCGACTCCGAGCAGCAGGTCGGCCACCAGCTCGCGCTGTGCAGGGTGGTCAGGCTCATATGCACGATCGACCATGAGCCACCCGGCCCGGTTCCGTCCCATCCGGAGGAGGCCCGCCGCCTCGTAGGCCGCACATACGGAATCGACCTTCTCTGGTGCGTCGGACCAACCGTTGGCAGCGATGAGATTGTCGCAGGCCCTTCTCGCCTCGACCCGGGCTTCGAGCGCCAAGCGCTGCGCGAGCTGTGCCATGAACTCGCTCCACCGAGCTCGAATGTGGTTAGGCTCCTCGAGGCTGAGCGCCGCGGCGAAGGAACTCGACTCCGACGGGTCGACAAGGTAGGCGACCAGCGCATCGGGGACGAGTGCGCGGATTCGCGCTACGGCGTCCGTGAGGACGGCAGCCGGTGATCCGAGCCCAGCGAAGACGATCACGGGCGCCGACGCGACTCGCGCGGCGACGACGCTCTCCCAGCCGGTCTGCCACTCGTGGTCAAGCGCCTCCTTTCGGAGGATCCACTTCTCCGTGTCCTGCTCGTTGACGTTTCGATGCAGGTAGACGATCGAACTGGCGCCGAAGTCCGCGAGGTGGCTCGGGCCCGCGATCTCGTTTGTCGCTCGGGCGTCGAGCTGCCTGACGGCGTCAGTGAGGGCGAGGTCGTAGTTCAGCGTCGCAACACAACTGACTGCTCCCTCTGCGAGCAATGCTGCCGCGATGAGGTAACCGTCGTTCGCTCTGGCATAGCGGAAGTCGTTTCGCGGTAAGCGCTCAACGACCTTCCTCTGTTCGCCAGACTTGTCGAAGACGGCGCTTGCGACGCAGGACAAGTCCCACGGGTCGGCACACTCCGTTTCCAGGAGCTCCCCGTCGGCGACGAGGCGGTCGAAGATTGCCTTTGAGTAGACGCTCGACAAGCTGAGGCTCGTTGGTGCCTCCAACGAACAGCCGGCGCCGAGAACGAAGGTCACACGCCCCGAACGCTCCGAGATCGCGCGTAGCAAGTCGCCGGGGACGCTCATAGGTGGTTCGGCGGAAGACATCACAACAATCGTCCCACGAGTTCAGGACCGGACCACATTACCGGCCTCGGCATCCCAACAAGCTCGCCCCGCGTCCATAGAGCGGCGGACGCGGCAAGCGCAAACATGCCTCCGCACTCCGCGACGAAGCTGCTCCTTGCCCGCTGCGACGCTTGACGATGGATGACACGCCGTCTCCCGACGTCCGCTCATCGGCATGAGCGGTCGCTCGGACCGCTACGGGCGCGCCGTCCAGCAACCCGTACTATGAGGGCTAGCGAGGAGGCGACCGTGATCGACGACATCGACCTGGACGCGGACCTGAACGCCCAGGATGACGACGGCCTGGGCTGGTCGACGATCGGCGACGCTCGCGCACCGGATCGCATCGTTGCGGGCGCGATGGTTCTCGCGGGCAACAAGTACGGCCAAGCCGTCGTACGCATTGTCGCCGTGGACGACGACGGTCAAGTGCACTTTTCTATCCTGCCCGGCTCACTGGCCAAAAACGCTCACCTGCTCGGGCGCACGGTCGCCTGATTGCACGGCAGGGGCACCCGTCGAAACCCCGCAGGTCAGCTTCCCCCTACGCGAGCGACACCTGCGTCTCGAGAGCACCGTCGATGACGACCGAGGTGCCGGAGACGTACGCCGCCTGCGGGGAGGCGAGAAACGCCACCAGTGCGGCGACCTCCGAGGGATGCGCGAGCCGGCCGGCCGGGATCCCGCTCAGCTGCTCGCGCTTCTCTTGCGCGGATTGATCTCCCTGGATGGCCGTCTCGATCGCGCCGGGTGCGACGCTGACGACGCGGATGCCGTGGGGGGCGAGCTCGCGGGCCATCACCTTGGTCAGCATCCCGAGGCCGGCCTTGGCGACGCAGTAGGCGGCGTAGCCCGGTCGCGGCTGGTGCTCGTGGACGCTGGTGACGTTGAGAATGACTCCGCCGCCGGCGGGCGCCATGGCTCGGGCCGCGGCGGACGCGACGAGGAACGCGCCGTCGAGGTCGACCGACAGCTGCTTGCGCCAGGTCTCGAGGTCCAGCTCGAGGAACGGGGACGCCTCCTGCATCCCCGCGTTGTTGACCGCGATGGTCAGCCGGCCGAGCTCCTCCTGCGTACGGCGCACCATCTGCTCGACGAACTCCGGGTCGTCGACGCTGCCGACGACAGCAATCGCCTTGCGGCTCAAAGCTTGAACCCGGGCGACGACCTCGTCG
>JBBSJW010000122.1:0-5802 GCA_038256885.1 Propionibacteriales bacterium | reverse complement strand
GTCGGCAACACCGGCAGTAGCGGCACGAACCACCTCCACTTCGAGGTCCACCCACAGGGTGGCGCCGCGGTCAACCCGTACCCGCTGGTCAAGGCGATCGACGGTTGCGGCAAGGAGAAGCCGCTCCCCCAGCCGTGATCCTCGACGGTCGTCGCCTACCCTCGACCGGGTGATCGTCGACCTGCAAGTCAGCCCGGCCGTCCTCGAGTGGTCGGAGATCCGGGACGTCGCGATCGCCGCGGAATCGGCAGGTTTCGGGGCGTTCCACGTCTTCGACCACCTCGCCGGGATCCCGCTCGGCGGCGGCACGATGATCGAGTGTTTCTCGCTGCTCGGCGCACTCGCCGGGGTGACTGACACGATCGATTTGGGCACGATGGTCGCCAATGTCTGGAACCGGCAGGTCGGAACGCTGATCACGGGGGCCGCCTCGGTCTCCACGCTCTCCGGTCGCCAGTTCCATCTCGGTATCGGTGCCGGCGCCTCACCGTCGAGCCCGTGGGCGACCGAGCAGCACGCTGCCGGTGCGTACGTCGAGCCCGACGTCGCCGCTCGCCACGAACGTGTACGTCAGGTGCTGGACCTCGCCGCGGAGACGTGGCAGCCCGATCGCGACGAGCGGTTGTCGACGTTCCCACTCCCCTCCCCCGCCCCGTCGATCATCATCGGCGTCAACAGCACGGCGCTGAGTCGCCTGGCGGGTGAACGTGCCGATGGCATCAATGTCCAGTGGAATCGACCCGGCCGCGACGAGTACCTCGCCGCCGCCGACCACGCCGCCGGTGACCGACCGTTCATCCGCACGGCGTACCACGTGTACGACCGCGCCCTGCTCGACCCAGAGCACCCGACTCGGCGCGACATGGCAGACCGCCGCATCGACCGCATCGTGCTCGCGGAGTTCACAGGCCCGCCCGATCTCCCGAGCAACGTCGACCACTGAAGTGGGGGTTCAGGGCGTGATGCTACGCGCCTGGTCTCGCGGCGAGTCCACGTCACCAGGGCCAACGAGAGCGTGGCCGTGGTGACGACGCAGCGAATCAGAAGCTGCCCTCTTCGTTGCGGTCGATTCGCTGGAGAACGATGAGGTCCTCGTGGAGCTCCATCCAAGTATCGTGGAAAGAGTTGCACGCCACGCCGGTGAACAGCTTGGTGTTCCCGCTGGTGACCTGTTCGACGGCGCGGCGCAGGCGATCGCGGTAGCGGTCCAAGCGTGGGAGCACGGCGGCGAGGCTCTCGACAACTGGCTCGGCTGCTTCCGCGATGCGGACGAGCTCGGCAATGCACCGCCGGTCGTAGTCGGCGTCGGTGTGATCGTTCGGTTCGTCGCCTCGCATCTGCCACGTGGTGCACACGTGTTTGAGGTCGCCGTTGAGTTCGAGGAAGCGGTCGTAGAGAGTGCCCAGACGAGCTCGAACCGTCTCGGTGGCATACATGTCGAGGAGTGACTCGTGACGCTGCCTGCCGCTCGGCATCAATGCGAACAGGTCTCGTCCTTCGATGTGGCGGATGTGGCCTGCATCGAGGAGGGGCCTGAGAAACTCTTCCGGGTGGACGCCGAGACTCTCGACGAAACCACCCGCCGTGACGAATCCTCTGACTCGGAGGATGTGCAGGACGAGCGCTTCGTCGATCTCGATGGCTTCGGCTGCGGACCGTGATAGTGGCGTGCCGGCAGACCGCACAGGCGCGGCGTCACCGTCGACGTCACCCACACGTTCTACGCCGAACTGGAAGGTGACATCGTCGACACGAACGCGTCCGCAGGCAAGAAGCGCTTGCGCGACGCCCAGACGGGCAAGAGGCACGCGAAACGGCGAACAGCTGACGGAGTCGATACCGAGCCTGACGAGGAAGTCAGCCGAAGCTGGGTCTCCAGCGTGCTCCCCACATGCTCCGAGCTTGATGTCCGGCTTGCGTGCGCGCGCCGTTTCGCAGGCGATCCGCACCAGTTCGCCGACACCGTCCTTGTCGAGCACTGCGAATGGATTGACCGACAAGATGCCGTGGGCGTGATACGCGGGCAGGAGACGCGTCTCGATGTCGTCGCGGCTGAAGGCGTATGTCAACTGGGTCAGATCATTGGTGCCGAACGAGAAGAAGTCGGCGTGATCGGCCAGCGCCGCCGCAGTCAATGCCGCTCGCGGTGTCTCGATCATCGCTCCGACCGTCACGACATCCGAAGCGAGAGCGGGATGTCCGATCTCATCCAGGACATCGGTGACCCAGCTCCGGGCCAATCGAAGTTCCTCGGCATCGACAACCAGGGGAATCATCAACTCGACCCGGGGCCGTATCCCCCGTTCGAACAGCGTCGCAGCCGCGGTGCACAAGGCACGCACCTGCATCTGGTAGAGGCCGCTTCGCACGATGCCGAGACGTACGCCGCGTGTGCCGATCATCGGGTTCACCTCGTGGAGGCGCTGTACCGCAGCGAGCTCCGCTCGGCCGGCCTCGTCCATGTCCCCCCTGGCCTCCTGGGCCGTGAGGTCGACAAGATCGGGGAGGAACTCGTGCAGGGGCGGATCGAGCAGGCGAACGGTCACCGGGAGTCCGTCCATCGCTGCCAGGACCGTTTCGAAATCAGCGGCCTGGACGACTTCGAGTTCTGCCAGCGCGGCGGCCTCGGTGGCCGCGTCGTCGCTCATGATAAAGCGACGCATGATCGGCAAACGATCGCCGGCCAGGAACATGTGCTCGGTACGGCACAACCCGATTCCCTTTGCACCGAGGCGTCGCCCGATCGTGGCGTCGCCCACGGTGTCGGCATTCACTCGCACTGCGACGTGGCCTTCGGCGACCGCGTCGGCCCAAGCGAGCAAGATGTCGAGTTCAGGTGGAGCTTCCTGGCTCGACAGGGCGAGCCGCCCTGGGTAGATGTGGCCAGTTGATCCATCGATCGTGACCACATCGCCCTCATGCCACAATCGGTCGCCAATGGTGATGACGTCTCCTTCGATCTTGATGTCGGCCGCACCCACCACTGCGGGAATCCCCCAGCCACGCGCCACGACAGCGGCGTGTGACACAAGGCCGCCACGGGACGTCACGATCCCTGCAGCGGACTGCACTCCAAGCACATCATCGGGGGTGGTCTGTTGACGCACCAAGATCGCTGGTTCATCCGCATCGCTCGCCGCCATGGCGGCGGCGGCGGACAGTACGATGCGGCCGCTCGCCACACCCGGCGATGCTGGTAAACCGGTCGTCAGGGGCTCGGCATCCACGTCGCTCGCAAGCGACGCGTGAAAGAAGACAGCGAGCTCATAGGCTTTCACGGAGTTCAGCGCCGCGGCGACTGCGAAAGGGTTCATCGCTGCCTCCGCCTTGCGAACAGCGTCCGCGATCTGCTGAGCCAGTACCGATGCCACGTCCACCGAATCTACTCAACGGCTACATTTTGCGCGACTGCAGCCCCTTGGTCGGTGCCATCGCCACCGCCGACAACGGCTCAGGGTGCCAAGCAACTGTCGTCGTGAGAGAAAGTGGGTTCCCTCCAGTGGGCGGAGACGTCGATGCCACTGAACGACTTGCTGACCCCCTGGCCAGAGTCCATGGCCCCGCGGGCCAGAGCCGCTTCTTCCAGTGACGACACAACCACGCACGCCACTGGGCACCCGTGAGCTCGTGGGGCTCGCGATTGCCTCTGCGCTCGTGCCACTCAACTCCACGATGATCGCTGTAGCTCTCCCAGACGTGGCCGACGACTTCGGCATCGGATCGGGTTCTGGCGGAGTCCTCGTGACGATCTACCTGGTGGTGATGCTCGTCGGGCAGCCGACACTGGGAAGGCTCATCGACATTGTCGGTGCTCGGCGGGCGCTCCATTGGGCGCTCATCGGATTCATCGGTGTATCGGTGGCGACATCCTTCGCTGCCAGCTTCTCGTTGCTCGTGGTCGGACGTGCGACGCAAGCGATCTTCGGCGCGGCTCTCATGCCATCGTCGCAGGCACTCCTTCGGTCGCTCAGCGAGCCGGCGCAGCGAGGCCGATCCTTCGGGATGCTCGGATCGTTCATCGGGGCAGGAGCTGCACTCGGGCCCGTCTTCGGCGGGCTCGCGGTCGAGCTGGGTGGCTGGCGAGGCATCTTCTTGATCAATGTCCCCATTGCGGCAGCGGCACTGTGGTCCGTGGCGAATCTATCGCCGCCCCCGACCAACCGGGTGAGGGTTCCGGGCGCGCCGGGCCTTTCTCACGTCCTCAGGCAGCGAGCCTTCGGCGCTGCGTTCCTGACGCAAGCCACGACCACGCTGAGCCAGTACAGCTTGCTCCTGGTCGTTCCGATCGTCCTGGACGGCCGAGGTTGGAACTCGGCCCAGGTCGGTACGGCCCTCACGGCGCTCACCGCTGGGATGGTGATGATGGGCCCCGTTGGCGGGCGGGTCGGTGACCGCAAGGGGCGACGCCTTCCCGTGATCATCGGGGTCGGCGCCGCCGGATTCGCCACGGTCCTGGCCACGCTGATGGTGGAGGATTCCTCGACTGGGGTGGTGGCGGCCATCACCATCTTCGGCTTCGGCTTGGGGTTCGCCGTCCCAAGCGTCCAGACCGCGGCGCTCGAGTCGGTGCCCGAGGAGTTTGCAGGGTCGGCGGCAGGGATACTCTCGATGAGCAGGTACACGGGCTCGATCCCAGCGAGCGTCTTGTTCGCACTACTGGTTTCAGAAGGTGGTAGCGGGGCCCAGGGGCTCCTGACCATCGCTTCGCTGGCCATGCTCGTGGCCGCCTTGACAGCCACGATGCTGCCGTCGCGGGTGCGAGATGTGCACTCCGACACGTCCGACTAGCGCCGTGACCGGCATCCCTGAGGATGCCGCACGCCCGTTGAGAGGCGCTCTCTGTGCCGAGCCTTCTGCGTCTCGTGCTGCTCGAGCGACGGCCTACCAGCGCGGGGCCCGCGGTGTGACGGCTAATGTCCGGGCAGACCACCAACATCCTCGGAAGGTAGCGACATATGACCGAATGGAGTCCACCAGGACCAGGTCCGTGGCAGCAGGATTCTGCCCACACTCCTGTGTCACAAACAGCGATCATGCAGGAGGTCTACCCGGCCGGTTTCAATCGCGGGTTCACCGAGACGTTCAGCCGCTACGGCGTTCTGCTCGATCGCCTGGCGATGGGTGTGGTCAACGGATTCACGTACCACCAACCGCAGCCCTTCGACATGCCCGGACCGGACGGCCCCATGTCTCCGGACCGGATCGAGGCCGAGTTCGGGCGGCGTCTCGGCGTCGCGACTCAGGCGCTCGAGACGAAGTTGTGGCGTCAGGATCTCGACGACTGGGATGCCACCTGGAAGCCGCGGGCCATTGCCCGTCACCGTGAGCTCGGCAATGTCGCGCTTGGCGATCTCGACGATGAGGCGCTTGTCGCGCATCTCCGCGACGCCGCTGCACACGTCACGGAAATGGTATATCAGCACCACCGGTTCAACATGGCAGCGGTATTTCCCGTGGGGGACTTCGTGCTCCACGCGAGCGCGTGGACCGGACGCCCGCCCCACAGCCTGTTCGGTGTACTCGACGGTTACTCGCCGATCTCCGCCGTCCTCCCAGACGAGATGAGCGAAGCGGTCGAAACCATCAGCGCCAGCGCCGGTGCGCGAAACCTGGTCGACGGTCCTGGCGATCCCGCCCAACGGCTCACCAGTCTGCGAGAAACCGTACCTGCCGTCGATGACTACCTGCGCACGGTCGATTGTCGCGTCATCGACGGGTTCGACCTGATCAACCCAACGCTGCGGGAGCAACCAGACATCGTGCTCGGCAAGCTCGCCGCCGGTCTTGGGGCTCAGGCTGGTG
>JBBSJW010000121.1:0-5965 GCA_038256885.1 Propionibacteriales bacterium | reverse complement strand
TCCTCGATGATCTCGTTGCAGAGGTCGATGCACTCGTCGCAGATGTAGACACCCGGACCTGCGATGAGCTTCTTGACCTGCTTTTGGCTCTTGCCACAGAAAGAGCACTTCAGCAGATCGGCGGTTTCACCAATGCGTGCCACGGGAAGAGTCCTCTCGATCGCTGCGTTCGGCCCGAGACGCCTGCGGCATCAAATTCACCCTAGCCGCGATTGGGCGCGCCGTCTTGGTCATCCGCTCGCGTCCTGAACGTGTCTGATGTCAGACTGCCGGGACCTTGAGCGTGTTGAGCACCTCGTCGACAAGGCCGTACTCGACTGCCTGCTCCGCCGTGAGGATCTTGTCGCGGTCGACGTCCTTGCTGATCTCCTCGATCGGCTTGCCCGTCGCCTCGGAGAGCATCTTTTCCATCAGCTCGCGCATACGGAAGATCTCATTGGCCTGGATCTCAAGGTCGGAGATCTGACCGCCGGTGCCCTCGGTGTAGGGCTGGTGGATCAGGATGCGGCTGTTGGGCAGCGCCAGGCGCTTGCCCGGTGTGCCAGCGGCAAGCAGGATCGCAGCGGCCGACGCAGCCTGTCCCAGGCACAGCGTCTGCACGTCGGGCTTGATGTAGCGGATCGTGTCGTAGATCGCCGTCAACGCTGTGAACGAACCACCGGGCGAGTTGATGTAGATGCTGATGTCGCGATCAGGGTCCATGGCCTGCAGCGACATGAGCTGCGCCATCACCGCATTGGCGACGTCATCGCTGATCGGGGTACCCAGCATGATGATGCGGTCCTCGAACAGCTTGGTGTAGGGGTCGATGCGGCGGAAACCGTACGAAGTGCGCTCTTCCCACTGCGGAATGTAATAGCTCATGCGACACCTTCTGTGGTCACGGGCACGCAAGACATGGGACCGGTCACGGACGACTTCCTAGCCTGAATGATTCGCGCCCCCTGCGCGTGGGCGGATGCAGAACCTTCCGTATGGGATGCGCGGGGGGACCCCCAGCTTCGCTCGCTCATTTCAAATCCCCTGCGTTCGACACGACGTGATCGATGAGTCCGTACTCCCTGGCCTGGTCCGGCGTGAACCACCGGTCCCGGTCGGAGTCGAGCTCGATCTGCTCGACGGTCTGGCCGCTGTGCTGAGCCTGCAGCTCGTTGAGCTGCTTCTTGAGCAGGACACTCTGCTGAGCCTGGATCTTGATGTCGGATGCCGAGCCACCGATGCCGCCCGAAGGCTGGTGCATCATGATGCGCGCGTGCGGCAAGGCGTAACGCTTGCCCGGGGTGCCTGCATTGAGGAGGAACTGTCCCATGGAGGCAGCGAGCCCCATGCCGAACGTGGCGACATCGTTGGAGATGAACTGCATCGTGTCGTAGATGGCCATGCCCGAGTCGACCGAGCCACCAGGCGAGTTGATGTAGAAGTAGATGTCCGACTGCGGGTCTTCGGCGTTCAGTAGAAGCATCTGTGCGCAGATGGCATTGGAGTTGGCGTCCCTGACCTCAGAGCCGAGGAACACGATGCGTTCCTTGAGCAGGCGCTGGTAGATGTGCCCGTCAAGATCGGAAGGTCCGGCCTCGCCGGCCATGGCCGTCGGATGGGGGTTCGGTGAGTTGGTCACGCCACAAACCTAGACGGCCCGAACCCGCAACACACGCGAAAACACGGGTGTTCGCTGACAGCGTGACGATCGTTCGACACGCGGGCAGCGCCTAGTCCCGGGTGCGGAGCCAGACTGCGAGTGCGCCCAGGCCGAGGACCGGATCCAGGATCGCGAACGGCACGACGAGTCCGGCATCGACCGTGTCCGTGGCCACCAGAACCAGCAGGAAGACCGGCACTATCAGCACCCGGTCGAAGACTGTTGCGAGCCCGAACGAGTCGGCCCGGGTCCGCGCTCCCATGATGTAGAACCAGCCGATCACAGCCATCACAAAGCCCAGCACGCGCACCAGCCCCGACTCCCCTGCCTCGAAGTCGGCAGCGCCGATCAGCTGGGTCACCTCGGGCCAGGCATAGACGACGACACCGAACACCACGTACAGGACACCGTTCGCGGCGGTGTACCGGGACAACGGTGTCGACGGACCAGACGCCCACAAGGTCTGGAAGAACTTTCCGATCACGCTTGCTCAAGCTCGGACTTGAGTGCAGCGAGCGTCGCGTTCATACCCGCGAGCAGCTCGGTGTCGTGGTTGTCGGCGCCGCCGAGAGCCCACTTGGCCGTGAGCCGTACTGACAGAGACGGATCGGGCAGCGCCGTACGACGCTCGACGACCCGGGTGCCGGTGGTGGTCGGCTCAAGGTCGTACGACCACTCCACGTCGGTCGGCCAGACGTGGAAGGCGAAGGATCCATTGCCGCCGTCGTTGGTCGGCGGCTTCCAGCGGGTGATGCGCGCCGTCGTGGGCCAGGCAAAGCCCTTGCGTCGGTTGATGTTGAGGCTCCGGCGGCCGACCTTGGGCTTCCCGAAGGTCCGCATCATGACGAGCTCGGGACTGCGCTTCTTCATGGACGGCACATCGGAGATCGCTGCCCACACCCTGTCCGGCGTTGCCGCGATCTCGATCTCGGCCTCGAGCGGTGGCTGGCCCATCAGGCGGCCTCCGCCGCGGCCTTGATGCGCTCGAGCGTCGTGCTGATGCCGACGCTCAGGGACGTCTCGAACTTCTCGGCGCCACCGAGACCCTTGTCAACGCTGACGTCGGAGAACTTGGTGGTGCCGTTGGGCGTCGTGCGCGACTCCGTGAGTCGGGTGCCCGTTGCCGTGGGCTCCAGCTCGTACGTCCACACCGAACGGTTCTCGACGATCTTGAACGCGAGCTTCTTGTTGGGCTCGAAGGCGACCACCTTGGCGGTCGTCGGCCAACGCAGCTTGCCGTGACCGTTGATGTTGAACGTACGGGTGCCGTGCTTGACACCACGGCCCAGCACGATCTGCTTGCGCACCTGCGGACTCCACTCGGACATGCGCCCGAGGTCGGACACGAGCGCCCACACCTTCTCGGGTGGAGCGGCGATCTCTACGGTTCCCTCGATCAGCTGCTTGATGGACAAGGTGCTCCTCAGGTCGGTGTGGTCAGGCCTGCCGTGGTGCCGCCGGGAGTGCTCGCATTGTGCGCGTGCGGGCGTTGAGCCACGTGACGAGCCAGTCTCCCACCCGCGGGTGGTTGAGGAGCGCAAAATGGTGAGCACTCGGGAGGTATTCGAACCGCGCGCCTTCGACGATCGCACCCGTCCGGCCCACGCCGGTCGCCGACGAGAAGTGGACGAGCAGGTCACCGAGCACCGAGCTCAACGGGTGACCCTGCGAAGCGCCGAGAGTGGCTGCGACGAAGTGGTATTCGGCGTGCGGGAGCGGCGCGGCTGCAATGCGGTCAAGGCCCCACTGCTCGGTGAGATCCTGGCCCTCCCACTCGTCCTGGGTGACGTAGCCGTGGCGAAGATCCACGATCCCGGCCGAGCGGCTCTCGAGGATCGAGCTGAAGGGTGCTGACTCGGGCCAGAAGCGGAGCAGGCGCGAACCGATGTGCGCAACCTTCTCGAGATTGGCGCCGGCGTGAGGTGTTCCGAGGCAGACCACATCGCGTACGAGGTGTTGCCACGTCTGGCCCGACGCCGTGGCGTGGTTGGTGGCCGCGCGGACGACCAGACCGCCCATTGAGTGGCCGACCAGAGTGATGCGGGTGACAGCAACCGGCCACGAAGCCACGAGCTGCTGAAGCAACGTGTCGAGGTGCTTGCCGTTCTCGGAGATGTGCAGACCGGTGTTGTAGCGGAGCATGACCGGCGTGCCGTCAGTCTCGGCGGTGACGCGCTGGGCGTACGTCGTGCCCCATTTCTCAGCGGAGTTGCTCCACGACTCGTCGTTCTCACACAGACCGTGCAAGAAGACGACCGGGTGGCTGGAGGCACCGCGGAACGCCTCGGCGAGCGGCCACCCCGTTGCGGGGATATCCTCACCGTCTGTGCGGATCGACATCGTGATGGCCTGCGGATCGTCGAGCATGCGCAGCTCGTCGCCGATCAGACCGTTGACCGCAGCCACGATGAGGCGGCCACGACGTGAGCTCTCGATGGGTCGCCCGACGCCCTTGGTCGACAGCGCCCGGATCGAGCCGCTCGACAGACGAAGCAGTCCAGAGATCGCGCCGTAGACGCTGGTCACGGCCGCATCGTGAAGCGACTCGGGAACCTGGCTGCCGATGACGCGCGTGGCCCGGAACGCGCGGGACGTGACGGCCTGATGCAGGTCGCGAATCGTCCCGACGATCAGTCGATCGCCGTAGTCGAGCGCGAGTGCAGCGACGTCAGTCGTGCGTGCGGTGTCGGCGGGCATGAGTCCATACTGCCGGTATCGCCACGGGAAGTGGCAATTCCGGCAGCGCGTTCTTGGTCACTCCCGTTAGGAACTGGCCACGCCCGCTAGGACTTTTCGGCTGCGGCCTTCTTGGCGGGTGCCTTCTGGGCGGGCTTGGCGGGCTTGGCAGCCGCGTCAGCCTCGTCGGCGGGCTCTTCGTCGCTGTACGTACCGTCAGCCAGCAGACGCGAGAGCTCGATCTTCGTACCGGACTTGTCCTTGACCTGAGCCGACTCGACGAGCGATGCGAGGGCCTTGCCGCGCAGCACTTCGCTGACCATCTCGGGCACGTGGTTGTGCTCCATGATGTGCTGGATGTAAGCGCTGGGCTCCTCGCCCGACTGCTGGGCGCGACGCATGATGTGCGCCGAGAGCTCGGCGTCATCGATGCCGAACTCCTCGGTTGCGACGACCTGGTCGAGGACGAACTGAGCGACGAGCGCTTCGCGTACGCGCTTCTCGAGCTCAGCCTCGAACTCTTCCTTGGTCTGCTCTTCGTCAGCGAGGTATGTCTCGAACGGAATGCCGGCCATCTCGAGCTGCTGCTCGATCTGCTGGCGGCGCGAGTCGAGCTCCTCTGTGACGAGGTTCTCGGGCAGCGGTGCGTCGATCTTGCTGACGATCTCGTCGAGGATCAGGTCGCGGGCTTCGTTGGCCTGCTCCATGCGCTTGCCGCGGGTCACGCGATCGGTCAGGTCGGTACGAAGCTCTTCGAGCGTGTCGAACTGCGACGCGGTCTGGGCGAAGTCGTCGTCGAGGTCAGGAAGCTGCTGCTCCTTGACGTCCTTGAGGACGACCGTGACGTCAGCGTCTTCGCCGACCATGTCGCCACCGGCGAGCTGGGTCGAGAACGTGTTGGACTCGCCAGCCTTGAGACCGATGATCGCCTCGTTGAGGCCGTCGAGCATCGTGGCCGAGCCGATCGTGTAAGGCATGCCCTCAGCCTGGGCAGCTTCGATCGGCTTGCCGTTCTGGGCGGCCGACAGGTCGATGGTGACGAAGTCGCCATCGGCGGCGGCACGGTCAACCTCGGCGAATGTCGCGAAACGCTTGCGCAGCTCTTCGATCTGCTCGTCAACGTCATCGGCGGTCACAGAAGCATCGGCAACCGTGACGGCGATCTTGGAGATGTCGGGGAGGACGAGCTCGGGGCGGACGTCGAGCTCGGCGGTGATCTCGATCGGCTCGCCGTCGACGAACTTCGTCAGGTCGATGTCAGGCTGGCTGAGCGGCTGGGTCTTGGTGTCCTGGAGAGCCTGGCTGTACCAACCGGGCAGCGCGCTGTTGATGGCCTCGTCGAGGACGGCGGGGCGACCCACACGCTGGTCGACGATCGTGTTGGGGACCTTGCCCTTGCGGAAGCCGGGGATCGTGATCTGCGAAGCGATCGTCTTGTAAGCCGACTGGAGGCTGGGCTCGAACTCCTCGAACGGCACCTCGATGGTGAGCTTGACCCGTGTCGGGCTCAGGGACTCGGTGCTGCTTTTCACGTGCTGACTCCTGCGTATGTGGGATGTGGCGCTTGGGGGCGCGGCGGGCGACCCTGGGTCGGCGGCGCGGCGAAATACCAGTCTCTCATGTCGCCACCTCCGTATGAAAAGCACGGTA
>JBBSJW010000120.1:0-6039 GCA_038256885.1 Propionibacteriales bacterium | reverse complement strand
CGGCTTTGTGAGCGACCACATGGAGGTGATGTGGGACCTCGACAACGAGGCCATGGAAACGTCCGAGAAGTTCGGTCTGCACGCCGTGCGCGTGCCGACCCCGGGTATCTCACCCGACTTCGTGGGCGGGCTGATCGACCTGGTCGAGGAGCGCCTCAACGATGTGCCCTCTGCGGAGCGTCCGTCCGAGACCGAGCTCGGCCCCTGGTACGACGTGTGCCGCCCGGGGTGCTGTGAGAACGTACGACTAGGTTTCAAGCCCGCCGTGGCGGGGATGGCCCCGTGAGCAGCATCCGTGTGGGCACCCGGGGCAGCGCCCTGGCCATGGCCCAGACGCGCACCATGGCCAACCGCATCGAGGCGTCCGTGGGCGCCCCGGTCGAGATCGTGCCGATCGAAACGCACGGCGACGTGTCGCAGGAATCGCTCTCGAGCCTCGGCGGCACCGGCGTCTTCGCCAGCGCCCTGCGTGATGCCCTGACCAACGGCGAATGTGATGTGGTGGTGCACTCCCTCAAGGACCTGCCCACCGACCCGTTCCCCGGGTTGCGCATCGGCGCCACGCCCAAGCGAGCGGATGCCCGGGATGCGCTCTGCGCGCGTTCCGGCTTCACTCTGGCCACGCTGCCCGAGGGCGCTCGGGTCGGCACCGGTTCGCCGCGCCGGATGGCCCAGCTGCGGTCGCTGCGCGCCGACCTGGAGATCGTCGACATTCGCGGCAACATCGACACCCGGCTGGGCCGCGTTGTCGAGGGCGACCTCGACGCCGTGGTGCTGGCGGCTGCGGGCCTGGGCCGGCTGGGCCGGCTCGACGCCGTGACCGAGTTGCTGGAACTCTCCGACTGGCCCACCGCGCCCGGACAGGGCTCCCTCGCCCTGGAGGTGCGCGATGAAAAGCTGGAACGGCTGCTCGGCAACGCCCTTGCCGCGATCTCACACGGCACCACTGAAGGCACCACGACCGCCGAACGGCTCGTGCTTGCCCACCTCGAAGCCGGCTGCGCGGCTCCCATTGGCGCCACCGCCGTCGTCGATGACGGTCTGCTGTTTCTGACCGCTACCGTATACAGTCCCGACGGAACCCGCACCGTGACGAGCTCGCACGCCGCGACGCCCGACTCACACTCCGGGATCCACCTCGTCGAGGCGGCGCACGACGTCGCTTCCCGCGTCGCCACCGACCTGCTGGCCGGTGGCGCCGCCGAATTCGCACCACTGAAGGCACAGAAGTGACCAGTCGACAGCAGCTCAAACCCCTCGCCGGCTGGCGAGTGTTGGTACCCCGCGGCGGGCCGTGGGGCGACCAGGTCGCCGCGAACCTGCGCAGCCGCGGGGCCGCGCCGGTCGTGGCGCCGATGATCAATTTCGCGCCCACCGACGACGCCGCGGCGCTGGAGGCAGCCCTCACCCGGCTGGCCACCGGCGGTTTCGACTGGCTCACGGTGACCAGTGCGACGACGGTGGACGTGCTCAGCTCGCACCGCGCCGTGGTGGCACCGGGCACGCACATCGCCGCCGTCGGTGAGACCACCGCCGCCGCGCTGGTTGCCGCCGGTTACCACGTGGATATCGTGCCGTCTGAGGACAACTCGGCGCGCGGCCTGCTCGAAGAATGGGAACGCGCCACCGACGGGGTGATCCCGTTGCGGGTGCTCGCCCTGCGCAGCGCGATCGCGAAGCCGCTGCTCAGCGAGGGACTGCGCCGCATCGGCCACGACGTCGAATCTGTGGTGGCCTACCGCACCGTGGGGGTGCCGGTGAGCGACCAGGTGGTGTCCGACGTGCGCGCCGGGCTGCTGCAGGCGGTGCTGGTCACCTCCGGCAGTGTGGCGCAGCAGGTTTACGAGCAGTTTGGTCCGCTGCCGGCCCAGACGCTTGTGGCGTGCATCGGTCCACGAACGGCGAAGGACGCCGCCGCAGCGGGACTGCGCGTCGACGTCATCGCGCTGGAACGCAGCGCCGCGTCGCTCATCGAGTCGCTCGTGCAGGCCGCCGAGTCTCGTTCGGCCGCCACCGCAGCCCTGTAGCCGCTGAGCAGCCGCGCGCTGGTCGTATGGCGGTCTCCTAAGAAAGTGTCGTGAGTTATGCAGCTGCTGTGGGTGTGACCTCCACGTCGTAGCCGAGGGCTTGAAGCCTGCGGATGGCGCGGTCTCGGATTTTGTCGGGATCGCGAGTTAGCCGGTAGTCGGTGCCAAGGTCGGTATAAATCTCCCCGGTAGTGAGCATGTTCCAGATAATGACGAGCAGAGTGTGTTCGATGGCGACGACCGCTTTGAGCTTCCCCGCGCGGGCTTGGATTCTGCGGCATTTCACGCCGAGATACGTGTTCCCCGAGCGACTGATCGAGAGGGCAGCAGCACCGAGGTAGCCCTTGAGATATTTATTGCCGGGACGGGTTCTCGTGGATTTGATTCGGCCGGCTGATTCGTTTTGTCCGGGACACACTCCAGCCCAGGACGCGAGGTGGCCCGAGGTCGGGAAGACGTTCATGTCGGTGCCGATCTCGGCGAGGATGTTTTCCGAACTCGTTTTAGATAGCCCGGGAATCATCATCAGCGCGTCCCGGGCCGGCAGAAAAGGTTCCATCACCGTGTCGATTCGGGCATTGAGCTTCTCGATTGACGCGGTGATTTCGTTGATGCGGTCCAGGTGGAGTTTGACCATGAATGCGTGGTGGTCCGAGAACCGGCCGGTGAGTGCCTCGACCAGCTCCGGAGCCTTCTTGATCATCGAAACGTGCGCGAGCCCAGCGAGAACCTGAGGGTCGCGTTCGCCGTTGACCATCGCGGTCAAGATCGCGTGGGCGGATTTTGTCGTGAGGGTTGATGCGACCAGGGAGAGTTTGATGTTGGCGTCTTCGAGGTTTTTCTCCATCCGCGCATACTCGCGGGTTTGTTCTCGGGTCAGGTTCGTGCGTGTTCGCGTGAGGTCCCGCAGCTGCCGGATGGGTTCCGGCGGCACAAACGAGGCCCGCAGCAACCCGTGGGCGGCGAGTTCAGCTAACCATCGGGCATCAGAGACATCGGTCTTACGGCCGGGGATGTTCTTGGCTTGTTTCGCGTTGACCAACTCCACATTCAGCGTTTCCGCGAGGACGAAGAAGAACGGCTTCCAGTAATCACCCGTGGCTTCCATCACCACGACGCTCACTTCGGCCTGCTCCAGATCCCGCCGTAACCGCAGAATGTCATTGGTGAATGACCCGTACGTTGTGATCGTGTTGGCGTAATATCCGGCCCTCTTCGACGGTACGCGCACGCATACCTTCGCGTCCTTCTTTGAAATATCCAGTCCCGCTGCTCGTTCGTGCAGCACGTCCATGTCGTCCTCCCAGCCTCGCTGCCTGGCGGTCCCGGGCGGGACCGTCACAGTCGCGGAGAGGGCGGATGAAATCAGGATTCTCCTAAACGGGCTCTTCGGTCATGACAACCGAATGCACCAAGCCACGGGTCCCGTGGAACCCTCCACGCCAAGCTCGACAACAGGCTCGCAGCACTAAGACCGCTCGGCGACGACCGCGACGCCACCATTATGTGACCCGCCCAACCCAGCCACAAGTCACTTTCGCCACCACCCGGGCGCGAAGCGCCCCAACAGCTCGACAAGCTCGACCAACGAGGAGGTGAGCCTGATCGCTCGGCTGTCCTTGCGCTGATCGAGCAGCCCCACGCTCAGCGAGCAACCCCACGCTGATCGAGCCTGTCGAGATCCCCGGTGACCGGGGTGAGGGGGAAACACAAAGCAGGCCGGGCCCCGAAGGGTCCGGCCTGCCGTGGTGCTAGTCAGACGTGACTAGTTGCTGCTGCTGAGCTTCTCGCGCAGCGCGGCGAGTGCCTCGTCGTCGGCGAGGGTGCCGCCCGACTCGGAGTCGCTGGAGAAGGTGGATCCGCTCGGCAGAACGTCGGGACGCTCCTCCGATGCGGTAGCAACCTGCTTCTTGTGGGCTTCCCAGCGAGCCTGGGCTGCAGCGTAGTCCTGCTCCCACTTCTCGCGCTGGGAGTCGAAGCCCTCGCGCCACTCGTTGGTCTCCGAGTCGAAACCTTCCGGGTACTTGTACTGACCCTGGTCGTCGTACTCGGTGAGCATTCCGTAGAGTGCCGGGTCGAACTCGGTGCCCTCGGGGTCGACACCGTCGTTGGCCTGCTTGAGGCTCAGCGAGATGCGACGACGCTCGAGGTCGATGTCGATGACCTTGACGAAGACCTCGTCGGCGACGGAGACGACCTGCTCGGCGAGCTCGACGTGCTTGCCGCTGAGCTCGGAGATGTGAACGAGGCCCTCGATGCCGTCTGCGACGCGAACAAACGCACCGAACGGAACGAGCTTGGTGACCTTACCCGGAGCAACCTGGCCGATGGCGTGGGTGCGGGCGAAGACCTGCCACGGGTCCTCCTGGGTGGCCTTGAGCGACAGCGACACGCGCTCGCGCTCGAGGTCGACCTCAAGGATCTCGACGGTGACCTCTTGGCCAACCTCGACAACCTCGGACGCGTGCTCGATGTGCTTCCAGCTGAGCTCGGAGACGTGGACGAGACCGTCGACGCCACCGAGGTCGACGAACGCACCGAAGTTGACGATCGACGAGACGATGCCCTTGCGGACCTGGCCCTTCTGGAGGTTGTTGAGGAAGGTGGTGCGGCTCTCAGACTGGGTCTGCTCGAGCAGTGCACGACGCGACAGAACAACGTTGTTGCGGTTCTTGTCGAGTTCGAGGATCTTGGCTTCGATCTCCTGGCCGAGGTACGGCGTGAGGTCGCGCACACGGCGAAGCTCGATGAGCGACGCGGGCAGGAAGCCACGGAGTCCGATGTCGACGATGAGGCCACCCTTGACGACCTCGATGACCGAACCGGTCACGACGCCATCGGTGTCCTTGATCTTCTCAACATCGCCCCACGCACGCTCGTACTGTGCGCGCTTCTTGGACAGGATGAGACGGCCTTCTTTGTCTTCCTTCTGGAGGACGAGGGCCTCGACCATGTCGCCGACCTGGACGACCTCGCTCGGGTCGACGTCGTGCTTGATCGAAAGTTCGCGGGAGGGAATGACACCCTCGGTCTTGTAGCCGACATCGAGGAGGACCTCGTCGCGATCGATCTTGACGACGGTGCCCTCGATGAGGTCTCCGTCGTTGAAGAACTTCAGTGTTTTCTCGACCGCGGCCAGGAAGTCTTCAGCCGATCCGATGTCGTTAATAGCGACCTGCTTGGCGGTCGTTGCGGTTGTCATGTAGTGGTTGCTCCAGTATGGACTGATTTCAGGCCGACACGATCCGAGTCAATCAAGGATTGTTGGGATGTTTTTCCGTGTACGGCGAACGGATAGATCGTCACAAAAGTGACATGTCAGTCTATCGGGAAAGACTGGGCACTCGCAAACGCACCAGTTCAGCGCATCCGGGTTCGATCAGGACGCTCGCGATGGCAGCTCTGCAAGCCGTTCCTGGATGGCGGCGACGATGTTTCCCACGGCATCCGGGTGGGAGTCGACGAACATCGACGGCTCGAAGAGCTCGGCCTCGAGTACCAGGGGGCCGCTCTTCGGGTCGGCGACGACGTCGATGCGTGCGTAGAGCGGAAGGCGGTCCGACTCTGACAGTCCCCGTCGCTCGAGCACGATGCCCACCGCGGTGATGAGGGCGTCGCCGACGGCGCGTTCGGCAGGAGACGGATCGACGCTCGCGATCTCTTCGACGTAGATGCCTCCGCGGAGCCCGCCGCCGACGGCGAGGAGCGGTCCCTTCGAGATTGCATGGCTGAATCGCCCGTTGACATACAGAAGCGCATGCTCGCCGTGCTCCTGGACGCCCTCGATGGCCGGCTGGACCATTACCGTTTTGCCGATGTCGAGGATGTGATCGGCCAGACGCAGAGCAGCCGGGTCGCCGGTTTCGAAGAGACCGGTGTCTTTTGATCCGGCCGACACCGACGGCTTGATGACGACACGGGCGGCGTTGAGGCCGGCGCATGCGGCCTCAACCTCCGCGTACGTGGTGCAGAAGGTGGTGGGAACGAGCGGGACGTCCGACACCTCGGCGAT
>JBBSJW010000119.1:0-6043 GCA_038256885.1 Propionibacteriales bacterium | reverse complement strand
GAGCTCGTGGTGCTCGGCATGGCCGACCACCGGCTCGAGCCATTCGACGATCCAGTCACCGAGCAGCAGCAGGCCGCCGAGCAGGGACAGCGCGCCGAGCGCGATCAGCGGGTAGGTCATGACCTTGGGCGACTCGTGCGGGTGGACGTCTTCCTTCCAACGCTGGTCACCGAAGAACGTCATCATCATGAGACGAGTCATGTAGAACGCCGTGACACCGGCGCCGATCAGCGCACCCATGCCGACCCAGAAGTTCTCACCGAATGCGGTCTCGATGATCTTGTACATGGAGAAGAAGCCGGAGAAGCCGGGGAACCCGATGATCGCGAGATAGCCGAGAGCAAACGTGGCAAACGTGATCGGCATGGCCTTGCGCAGGGCGCCATAGTGCCGCATCTCGACGTCGTCGTTCATGCCGTGCATCACCGAACCGGCACCGAGGAACATGTTGGCCTTGAAGAAGCCATGGGTGATGAGGTGGAAGATTGCGAATGCGTAGCCAGCGGGGCCGAGGCCGGCCGCGAGCATCATGTAGCCAATCTGGCTCATGGTCGAGCCGGCCAGCGCCTTCTTGATGTCGTCCTTGGTGCAACCGATCCAGGCACCGACGAGCAGCGTGACGAGTCCGACGATGATCACGGCGTTTCGAGCGACCTCGGACGCATCGAACACAGCGGCCGATCGAACGACCAGGTAGACGCCGGCCGTGACCATGGTCGCAGCGTGGATGAGTGCAGAGACCGGGGTTGGGCCCTCCATGGCGTCCAGCAGCCAGCTCTGCAGCGGAACCTGCGCCGACTTGCCGCACGCGCCAAGCAGGAGGAGCAGACCCATCGCAGTCGCGACGTTCTCCCCGGCGCCGGGGATGGACTGGTTGACTGCCTCGACCGCGGAGGTGCCGAACTGCGCGAACATCAGCATGATCGCGAGCGCCATTCCGAGGTCACCGACCCGGTTGACGACGAATGCCTTCTTGGCGGCTGCGGCCGCCGAGTCCTTGTGCTGCCAGAAGCCGATCAGCAGGTACGACGCCAGGCCGACGCCTTCCCAGCCGAGGAACATCACGAGGTAGTCGGCCGCGAGCACCAGCGTGAGCATCGCGGCGATGAAGAGATTGAGGAACCCGAAGAACCGGCGGCGCCGCTCATCGTGCTCCATGTAGCCGATTGAGTAGATGTGGATCAGCGTGCCGACGCCCGTGATCAGCAGCACGAACAGCCCGGACAGCTGGTCGAACGTGAACGACATGTCGACGTGGAAGCGTCCCGCATCGATCCAGGTGAACAGCGTGGTCGTGTGCGAACGATCATCCTCAGGCTTGCCGAGAAGCTGCGCGAACAGGATCACGCCGAGGACGAAGGACGCGGCTGACGCCAGCGTGCCGATGATGTGGCCAAACCCGTCGGCTTCCTTGCCCCACGTCAGGAGGATCGCCGCACCCGCGAGCGGGATGGCAATCAGGAGCCACTGAAGGTCGAACATCGTGCTCCCCTTAGGACTTCAGCAGGCTCGCCTCGTCGACCGAAGCCGAACGACGCGTGCGATAGATGGACACGATGATGGCCAGACCGACGACGACCTCGGCTGCGGCGACGACCATCACGAAGAACGCGGCCACCTGCCCGTCGAGGTTGCCGTGCTGGCGGGAGAAGCTGACGAACGCGAGGTTGGTCGCGTTGAGCATCAGCTCGATACACATGAAGACGACGATCGCGTTGCGCCGGATGAGGACGCCAACCGAGCCGATCGTGAAGAGGATCAGCGAGAGAGTGATGTACTCGTTCACTTGTCGCCCTCCTCGAGCTGATCGAGGGTTTCTTCGACGTTGTCCGTGTTGCCCTCGACGACTTGGCCGCGGGCGACCAGGCTCGACGAGATCGAGGACTCGAGTGGCGTGCCGTCGGGCAGCAGCGCCGGGGTGTCGACCGCGTTGTGGCGGGCGAACACACCAGGAACGGGCAGCGGTCCAGGGTGGCGGCCGGTCTCGGCGTACTCACGCATACGGCGAGCGGCAATGTCGGCTTGGGTCTGACGCGGGGTGAGACGCTCGCTGTGCGCGAGGACCATGGCGCCGAGAGCCGCGGTGATGAGCAGGGCGCTGGTGAACTCGAACGCGAGGACGTACTTGCCGAACAGCAGCTCGGCGAGCCCGTAGGGGTTGCCGTTCGCGTTGGCGCCCTTGAGGCCAACCACGGTGCCGGTGATCGTCTGGCCGATCGCAAGCACTGCGGTGATGCCGAACAGCAGGCCGATCGCTGCGGCGAAGAATCGCTGGCCCTTGATCGTCTCCTTGACTGCATCGGACGACTCGACGCCGACGAGCATGAGGACAAACAAGAACAGCATCATGATCGCGCCGGTGTAGACGATGATCTGCACGACGAACAGGAATGGCGCGTCCTGCACTGCGTACAGAACGGCGAGACTGATCATCACGATTGCCAGGCATAGCGCCGCATGAACCGCCTTCTTGGCGAACACCAGCCCGAGGGCCGCGATCACCATGATCGGGGCGAGAAGCCAGAACGTGGTCACTCGGCACCCCCTGACTCGACCGGGAAGATCGGCAGCGACTTGCCGCGGTAGTAGTCGTGGTGATCGTCGCTGATCAACATCTCGTGCGGGGCCTCGACCATGCCGGGCAGCAGTGGCGCGAGCAGATCGTTCTTCTCGTAGATCAGGTCGGCGCGGTTGTTGTCGGCGAGCTCGTACTCATTGGTCATCGTCAGCGCACGCGTCGGGCACGCCTCAATGCAAAGTCCGCACAGAATGCAGCGCAGGTAGTTGATCTGGTAGACGCGGCCATAGCGCTCGCCGGGGCTGTAGCGGTCGCCCTCCACGTTCGACGCACCCTCGACGTAGATCGCGTCGGCCGGGCAAGCCCACGCACAGAGCTCGCAGCCGATGCACTTCTCAAGGCCATCGGGCCAACGGTTGAGCTGGTGGCGGCCATGGAAGCGCGGAGCGGTCGGGATCTTCTCGAACGGATACTGCTCCGTGACGGGCTTGCGGAACATCGTGCGGAACGTGACGCCGAAGCCGGCGATCGGGTCCCACAGGACCTCGCGCGCCTCCTCGAACATGCTGCCGTCAGCCATTGTCGTCTGCTTTCTTTCCACTCACGGTTTGGCCCGGCATAGGGGGAACCGGGTATCCGCCGGCGAAGGCGTCGAACTCGGGCTCGGGTTCGGGCGCAGGCTCCTTCTTGGTCGGCCAGAACGACGACAGCAGGAGCAGCACTCCCAGTCCGACGGAGATCCAGATCAATGTCTCCCGGTCGAGCATTCCCTCACGGTCGAGCTTGTGGATCACGCCGACGGCGATGATCCAGGCGAGCGAGACCGGGATGAGGACCTTCCAGCCGAAGTCCATGAACTGGTCGTAGCGCATGCGCGGCAGGGTGCCGCGCAGCCACACGAAGAAGAAGATGAAGCCCAGCGTCTTGAGGAAGAACCACAGCACGGGCCAGTAGCCGGTGTTGAGTACGCCGTCATCGATCTGGGCGAGTCCGAACGGGGCGCGCCAACCGCCAAGGAACAACGTCGTGGCCAAGGCCGAGACGGTGACCATGTTGACGTACTCGGCGAGGAAGAACAGGGCGAACTTCAGCGAGGAGTACTCGGTGTGGAAGCCGCCGACGAGCTCGCCCTCGGCCTCGGGAAGGTCGAACGGGGCGCGGTTGGTCTCGCCGACCATTGCGATCACGTAGATGACGAACGACGGGAACAGCGGCAGGAAGTACCAGGTGTCAGCCTGGGCGGCGACGATCTCCGAGGTCGACATCGATCCGGCGAAGATGAAGACCGGCACGAATGCCAGACCCATGGCAACCTCGTACGAGATCATCTGCGCGCTCGAGCGCATACCGCCGAGCAGTGCATAGATCGAGCCAGAGGCCCAACCTGCGAGCACGATGCCGTAGATGCCGATCGAGGTGACGGCGAGGATGTAGAGCACTGCGACCGGGAGGTCGGTCAGCTGCAGCGGCGTCACCGTGTCGGTGAACGGGATCGTGACCTCGGGCCCGAACGGGATGACCGACCATGCCATGAACGCCGGGATCGTGGCGATGATCGGCGCAGCAATGTAGACGACCTTGTCTGCCGCCTTGACGACCAGGTCTTCCTTGAATGCGAGCTTCACGCCATCGGCGAGGCTCTGGAGCAGACCGAACGGTCCGTGCACGTTGGGTCCGATTCGGTGCTGCATCCGGGCCACCACGCGGCGCTCGAACCAGATGTTGAACAGCGTGTAGAGCATCAGGAACACAAAGATGATGAGCGCCTTGAGCGCAATAACCCAAAACGGCTCGTTGCCGAACAACTCGCTCATTTGCTCCCGCCCCTCAGCTCGACGGAGTCTCCGAAGCCGGCACCGAGTGCAGCCCGGATGTTGACGCCACTGTTGGTCGGGACCCAGACGACGCCATCAGGCAGGTCGGCGACCTCGGCGGTGAACGTCGCCTTGCCTGCGTCGGTCGAGATCGTCGCCTTCTTGCCGGCGTCGACGCCGAACGTGCCCAGAGTCGCGGCACTCGCCCGCAGGACTGCTGGCCGAGCTGTGGCCTTGTAGAGGTCTTGGCCGTCCTGGCCCCGGCCGTCGTCGATCAGCTGGCGCCACGTGTCGAGCACGACCTTGCTCTTGGGCGCGCCGTTCGAGCCTGCGGGGCGCTTCGGCGCTTCAGTGCGAGCACCATCCCAAGGTCCGAGCTCAGTCATGGCGGCGCGTGCATCGGCGATCGTACGGAAGCCGAGCGGCGAACCCATCTCCTCGGCGATACCGGCGAGCACGCGCACATCGGAGAGTGAGTGCTGATCCTCGATGACCGCGTCGAACGTACGAACGCGACCCTCCCAGTTGACGAACATGCCGGGCTTCTCGACCACGGGTGCGATCGGCAGCACGACATCGGCGACCTTGGTGACGTCACTCTCGCGGACCTCGAGGCTGACGATGAAGCTCGCCGCCTTCAGTGCTGCTCGCGCAACCGCGGGATCGGCCAGGTCGTCGAGCTCGACACCGCCGATGACCAGCGCGTTCAGGGATCCACCCGTCACGGCTTCGAAGATCGCGGAGGTGTCGCGACCCTTCTTGGCGGCGATCGTCTTGACGCCCCAGGCAGCGGCGAGATCGGCGCGGGCTTCGGCACTGTCCAGCGGACGTCCGCCCGGCAGCAACGTCGGCAAGCAGCCGGTCTCGAGCGCACCACGTTCACCAGCACGACGCGGGATCCACGCAATGCGCGCCTTTGACCTGGTCGCCAGCGACGCGGCGGCGCTGAAGCCGCCCGGCACCGAGGCCAGGCGTTCGCCGACCAGGATCACGGCGTTGCGATCCAGCTCGAGCTCATTGAGCGCAGCGGCCTCTTGGCCGGGAGCCGTACGGATGAGCTCGCCAGACATCTTGGTCAGCCCGCGCGTGGTGTGGCTCGCGATCGCGAACACCTTGACGCCCTTGCGTGAAGCCTTGCGCAGCCGCAGGAACACCGCCCCGGCTTCGTCCTCCGGCTCGAAGCCCACGAGCACGACCGTCGACGCCTTCTCCAGCGATGCAAAGGTGACATCCAGCGAGGTCGCGACGACGTGCGACGCGAGGAACTCCGTCTCTTCTGCTGAGTGCGCGCGAGCACGGAAGTCGATGTCATTGGTCTTGAGGACCGTACGGGCGAACTTGCTGTACGCGAACGCATCCTCAGCCGTCAGGCGGCCACCGGGCAGCACGCCGACCTTGCCGGCTGCCTTGTCGAGTCCACGCGCCGCGATGGCCAGCGCGGCCGGCCACGAAGCCGGCTCGAGCTCGCCCTGGTCGTTGCGTACGAGTGGGGTCGTGATGCGATCGCCCTGCCCTGCCGAGGTGAAGGCGAACCGGTCCTTGTCGGTGATCCACTCCTCGTTGACCTCGGGGTCGTCGCCCGCGAGGCGGCGCATGACCTTGCCGCGGCGGTGGTCGACACGGATGGCCGATCCGCACGCGTCGTGCTCGGCGATCGAGGGCGTCGACACGAGGTCGAACGGCCGCGAGCGGAAGCGGTAGTCGGCGCTGG
>JBBSJW010000118.1:0-6138 GCA_038256885.1 Propionibacteriales bacterium | reverse complement strand
TGGTCCTTGCGCATCGACGAATAGCCAGAGACACCCTTGGCCTTGGCCAGTGCGCGAAGTTGCGCGACCGTACGCGGGTCTCCTGAAGCCGCCGCCCTCTTGGCCGGCGCTGCCTTCTTGGCCGGAGCAGCCTTCTTGGCCGCGACAGGCTTAGGAACCACAGGCGTAGGTGCAAGCTTCGTGCCCTTGACCGTCGGAACCTTGACCGTCGGCGCTTTGTCCTTGGCCTTCTTGGCAGCCTTGCTCGCTGACTTCTCGAGCTTGGCGACTGTCGCCTTGAGCTGCTTGATCGTTGCCTTGGCTGCCTTCAGCTGATCGTTGGACTTGTCTGACTTCTTGGACTTGCCCGACTTCTTTGCCGGCTTCGACTTCGCCACGGGGGCTCCTTTGCTAGGACTGGCCGAGATCATGCCACGCCAACGTGAACGGCGGGTGACTCCTCGCGATGAGGAACGAACAACTAGCCGTATTTGCTTGCGCCCTCGTAGTCCGTATAGAACTCTGACCCGTCTGGACGGGTGCACAGCATGTCGTTGTCCCAGTTTTGGTCGTACGACGTCACGTCGATGCAGGTGGTTTCTGTCCGCGCTGGGTCAGACGGCTCAGAGTCCGACTCATCCGGGTTGCTGCCAAGGTCATTGGGCGCGTCGCCAGATTCAGGCTCAGGAACATCCAGCTCCTGGTCGTAGAGCGAAGGAGGCTCCTTGCCATCGGGCTCTCCGAACACGTCGCAGCCGCCCAGCACAGGAGCCAGGACAAGAACGGCAACGGCCACAAAACGGCGCATACGGCAGAGTAGGTGCACCCAGGGTCACTGGAAGTTGTACGAAAATCCCCTACGCTGCCACCGCATTCCCGTCGACCGGCTCAGAACAGGCCCGGTGTCTCGAGGTCGAGCAGGATCTTCTTGCGGTCCAGTCCCCCGGCATATCCGGTCAGCGATCCATCGGCGCCGATCACGCGGTGGCACGGGACGATGATCGGGATCGGGTTGGCGCCATTGGCAGCGCCCACGGCCCGGGAGATCACCGGCTCGTAGCCGAGTCGCCGGGCGATGTCGCCATAGCTGGCGGTCTCGCCGTACGGGATGCGCTGCAGCTCGCCCCATACCTTCTTCTGAAACTCCGAGCCCTCGCTTGCGAGCGGAAGATTGAAGTCCTTGAGCTCGCCGTTGAAGTACGCGGCCAGCTGCGCTTCCGCCTCGTCGAGCAGTGGCTCGGGCGTGCGCGCCTCGCGCGGCTTGCTCGCGCCGAAGTCGATCGCGGTGATCAGTCCAGCCGACGCGTGGATGCGCAGGCCACCGATCGGTGAGTCCATCCAACGTGTGCTTCCGGGGCCCCCCGAAAAGCGCGAGCGGCCTTGGTGATCGCCCGAGATGGAACCCTCTAGCGAGTGGTTTTCTGGGGTGGAGTTCATGGAGTGGTCCTTTCGTAGGCAGAGGTGGCATGCCACAGGTGCATGCCGGCGTAGGAGCGCCACGGGCGCCAGGTCTCGGTCTGTTCGGGGGTGATGCCGCGTGCGTCCAGCTCACGCTTCAGCACCAGATCGGTGGTCAGCAGGATGTCCGGGTGCGCGAGGGCACGCATCGCGATGTAGTCGGCGGTCCACGGACCGATGCCGCGCATGCTGACGAGCTGCTCACGTACGACCTCACGGTCGACGCCGGGATCAAGCTCGAGCTTGCCGTCAGCGACCGCCTGGGACAGGTCGATGATTGTGCGTGCCCTCGACTGCGGCATGCCCATGGTCGCGGGGTCGGCCTCGGCGAACGCCTCGGCTTCGGGGAATGCGTGGGTCAGGCCGAAAGCGTGAGCCATCGCAAAGTCGACGGCTGTGCCCTTGGTCGGGACATGCCTGCCGAGGACGGTGTTGGCACCGGCGACCGAGACCTGCTGACCGACGATCGTCCGCACCGCCACCTCGAATCCGTCGACGTGTGACGGAACGCGAAGCCCTGGAGCAACTGCCACGAGCCCACGGAGTGCCGGGTCTGCGCCGAGCACTGAATCGATCGCGACCGGGTCGGCGTCGAGATCGAGCATGCGCCGGGCGCGGCCGATCGCGACCGCGGTGTCGCGGAGATCGGCGAGCTCAAGCTCGCAATCGACTCGGTCGTCGTGAAGCGTCAGCGCCATCACGCCCAGCCCGTGCGGCAGTCGCAGCACCCGCGCAAACGTGCGATCGCGCACCGACTCGACTCCAGGCAGTACATGCGCGGCGAGGAAGTCGATCAACGCCTTGGCGTGGAACGGCTTCCGTACGGCGAGCCGCAGCGTGACTCGCCCTGTCGGCGTACCGCGGCGCCTCCCCCGCATCTCGGTCGGTGACAGCGCGTATGCCTGGCGGACCGAGTCGTTGAACTGTCGGATAGACGCGAACCCCGCCGCGAACGCGATGTCGGACATCGGCATGTCAGTGGTCTCAATGAGCACGCGCGCTGCGTGTGAGCGGTTGCTGCGCGCGAGGGCGAGTGGGCCGGCGCCAAGCTCTTGCGTGATCATGCGAGTGACATGGCGCTGGCTGTAGCCGAGACGACTTGCCAGCCCTTCGACTCCTTCGCGCTCGACGACACCGTCGCCGATCAGTCGCATCGCGCGGCCAACGGCGTCGGCGCGTAGGTTCCACTCCGGCGAACCCGGCGTGGTGTCGGGACGGCAGCGACGGCAGGCGCGGAATCCGGAGTCCTGGGCTGCTGCAGCGGACGCGTAGAACAGCACGTTCTGGGGCTTCGGTGTCACCGCGGGGCAGGACGGTCGGCAGTAGATGCCGGTCGTCTTGACGCCCGTGTAGAAGACGCCGTCGAAGCGTGCGTCGCGTGACTGAACCGCTCGGTAGCAACGTTCGTGGTCGGTGTGCATACGTCCATCATGACCGCCACATCAGACACTTACTGGCGGCTTTCAGACATCCACGCCAGCCCGCTCTCAATGAACGGATCCACCCTCCTCCTCGTAGATTATAGTAATTCTTGCTATAGTTTGAGTATGTCCAGTCGTCGCGAGACTCTCCGTGAGGTCATGCAGAAGACCGGGATGACTCAATCCGAGTTGTCCCGGATCAGTGGTGTGCGCCAACCCAGCATCAGCCAATACGTCTCGGGCCGGGTTGAGATGAGCGACGACATGCTCGACCGACTGCTGTCATGCATGGGCTACCGACTTGAGGTGGTCAGAAGCCCTGTACAACCAGAACTCCGCCGGTCCCCTAAGCGCTCATGGCAACTTCATCGCCAGCTCTCAAAGCACCTGACGTCGGAGACATTGGTCGAATGGCGTCCCAAGATGTTGCGCAACCTTGAACGGTTGAGGGGTACCACGAATGGCCAGCCGCATATGCGAAACCTTGACCGCTGGGAGCACATGATCGTGGAAGGCGATCTCAGTCTCCTCCGGCGCGTGATGACTGGGCTCGACACCGACTCAGTGGAGATGCGTGAGGTCTCGCCAATGGGTGGCCTCCTGCCGCAACAGGAGCGCTCCAAAGTCCTGGAGATGGCGAGCTGATGAGGCGGGACCAGCTTGAGCATGCAATCCGAACGGCGTGTCAGATCATTGGCCATCCCGAGGTGATCGTTGTCGGCTCCCAAGCGATCTTGGGCTCCTTTGGCGAAGATGAGCTCCCAGAAGAAGCCACGATGTCCGCCGAGATCGACATTCTCCCTATCGCCGACACCAACGAGGAGACTGCTCAGCTTGCCGATCAAATCGAGGGCGTCGCAGGCGAGATGTCTTCGTTTGAGGAGCAACACGGCTTCAGCATCGACGGAGTCGACCTTGAGACCGCCATCCTTCCCGAAGGCTGGCGTGACCGGCTGGTCAAGGTTCAGAACGCGAACACCGCGGCGCCGGCTGGGACACCCCAGTTCACCGGATGGTGCCTCGATAAGGAGGATCTGTGCGTCGCGAAGCTGTGTGCCTTTCGAGAGAAGGATCAAAACTTCGTCGCCGCTCTACTGGACGCTCGCCTCGTCGATGAAGCGGTTGTTGCTCAGCGCCTGGAGTCGGTCGACGCGAGCCACGCGTCGGTAGTCAAACGCGCCACCTCCTGGCTCAACGCCAGAGGCTGAGTCACAGCAAGTCGGAATCAGGCCGCTTGGAAGGCTCCGATGATGGCGCCCATGATGCCGAGGCCGATGATCACGTAGCCGGCGTTGATCAGCCAGAACCGGATCGACTTCTGCTCGTAGACATAGTTCTGCGCGAGGATCGCCGCACCGACACCAGCACCGACTCCGAGGCCGACCTTGGTGCCGTACTCGACGCTCGACTCGCTGATCAGCTTCGCCAGCGTGGCGGCGATGACGAGAGACACGAGGATCGACCAGACGAACATGAGCGGGTTGGGGCTCATGCCGGCGGCTTCTTCTTCGGAGATACCCATCTCGGCTCGCCACTGCTTGCCGAAGAGGAATGTGTACCAAGCACCGCCCAGGAAGAAGAAGGCCAGTGCCGCAGCGATGATGCCAACAACCGAAATGTTGTCCATGGCCTGAAAGTACGCCCGCTAGTGCCCCTGAATGGGGATTCAGAGACGAAAGAAGGGCAGCGCGCCGCGCTGCCCTCCCTCGCTTGTGTCTGTTCGCTACGAGGCGTTGACGTCCTCGAGTGCATCCTTGAGCTCGTCCAAGGCGCCGCCGGTCGGAGCGTTCTCCACGCCCGTCCAGTCAGGCGACGGCAGAACCTGCTCGGTCGCCTCACCCTGCTGCACTGCACGGATTGCGGCAACGATCTCGTCCAGGTTGTTGGGGACAGGTCGCTGGCATGCCGCGAGCTCGGAGCCGAGCTTCAAGGTCAGACGGGGCTTGCCTGCTGCGACGGCGTCCGCCGTGGTGCCGTCCTTGACCTCGCTGTCGGAGAGGTCCGGGACGTTGCCACACACGTGATAGACCTCGCCGCCGCCGGCGTAGTAGACCTTGTCCTCGCCGAGGAGCTGGATCACGGCCTGCTTCTCCGCGGTGTACTTCTCGACCGAGGCGGGGTTGAAGTCGATACCCAGGGCGACAGCGGCCAGAGCCACCACGATGCCGACAGCGCCGGCGATGCCCTTCTGTGTCTTGCCCATGTCCTTATTCAGGAAGATCAGGATGATGATCGGCAGGAACGCGATGATCGGGATGAACGCACCGAGCTGGTTCTGGATGAAGAACTTGACCTTGTCCTTCTCGGAGGCCGGGTCGAGCTGATTGGCCTTCTTCCACAGCATCGAGCCGATGATGACCAGGATCGCGTCGAGTACGAGCAGTCCGATCAGCAGCGCGAAGGCCCAGGTCGGGAATGCGTTGTCGGTGGTCAGCACGCCCTTGGCGTCAACGGTCGCCTTCTCTTCGAGGATCGACTTGTTGAGCAGGAGACCGAAGATCGCGCCGATCTCAACCGCAATGCCGAGTCCCCACAACAGGAAGGCGAGCAGGCGGTTCTTCTTCGCCTTCGCCTCTGACTCCGCGGAGGCCTTCCACGTGCCTGTGCCTTGTGCGGCATCGTTGCCCGAGCTGGTCATGAACTCTCCTAGTAATCGACGATCGGCAGACGAATGCTATCGCCACTGGCTCTCCGCCTCGACCGCGATGTCACGTCGTCCAGAACGTCGCCAAGCACGAGGTCTCCTGGCCCAAGTCCGGCACGCTGTTCTCCCTCCGCGCAGCGGTGCTAGCGGTCAACCTGAAGTCGAAGGACGGCAATATCTACACCGGTACGGTCGCCGACGGCGCTCGGTGACTAGCCGGCGATGCCGTGGTCGCGTGCGAGGGCGACGGCTGCCGCCCGATCACGCACGTCGAGCTTCGAGAGGACCGTGCTCACGTAGTTGCGAACGGTCTTGTCGCTTAGGTGCAGCCGCCCGGCGATCGCGGCGTTGGAGAGTCCCTGAGCGACCAGTGCGAGCACTTCGAGCTCGCGTTCGGTGAGCCCCGGAAATGCGGGATGCGCGACCGTGGGCCTGGTGCTGGGCGCGGTCAGACCAGCCAGGGCAACTCCTCGACCGAAGTACGCCGCCCCCGCAGCGACCGCCGACAAAGCAGCTGCGATCTCGGTGCGCCCCGATCCCTTCAGCAGGTAGCCACGTGCGCCCGCCCTGACTGCTGCCGCGACGGAGGCGTCGCCTTCCAGCATCGTGAGGGCGAGCACCGCCACCTCCGGAAAC
>JBBSJW010000117.1:0-6284 GCA_038256885.1 Propionibacteriales bacterium | reverse complement strand
TTCGACGACATCGCCGACCGCCTGATCCGCAAGGTCCTCGACGTCTCTCGCGGGGCCGACGTTGGTGTGGTCCACGCGGATCGAGTCGGTTCGTTCGGCTCGCTGCCCGGCGTCATAGCGACTCCGCTGGCCATGGTTCTGACCGAGCTCATCCAGAATGCTGTGGAGCACGCGTACGGGCCCGGCGGCGGCACCCTCACGCTCGCGGTCAACCGCATTCGTGACCGCGTCCGTCTGCGAGTGAGTGATGACGGCGTGGGTTTGCCGAAGGACTTCGATCCCGCTGAAAGTCTCGGTCTCTCGATCGTCACGACACTCGTTGAGGGCGAGCTCGGCGGCACGCTGACCTTCGAGCGTCGCAACAGCGGCGGTACGACCGTCGCGATCTCGTTGCTGGTCTAGACGCAAAGAACCCCGCGCTCCAAAGAGCACGGGGTTCACCGATACGTGTACGTCAGGCAGTACGAATACGTGCCCGAGCATTGCGGCGCTTCAGCGTACGACGTTCGTCTTCGCTCAAGCCTCCCCACACACCGTGGTCCTGACCGCTCTCAAGTGCCCATTGCAGGCACAGTTCGCGGACATCACAGCGGCGGCATACGACTTTCGCCTCTTCGATCTGCAAGATGGCGGGACCCGTGTTGCCGATGGGGAAGAAGAGCTCAGGGTCCTCATCTAGGCATGCGGAACGATGACGCCAATCCATGTGGACACTCCTTCCCGTTCGGTTGCGCCGTGGGCAGGCCGGTCTGACCCGTTCCAAGGCTGAGGCTCCATGTTTTCAAGGTTTCAACTGCATTACAAGGGCAAGGACCCTCGGGAATTGTTGAGTTGGGTCACACTTTCGTAGGCTGGCGCAGTGATGCCTCCAGAACCGCTCAAGAAGTCGGCTCGAATGCTGCTCGGCATCGCTGCCGCCGTGGTCACGGTGGAGGCGCTCGCGTACGTCGTCCTGGCCGTGCTCGACGTGGCAGATGTGTCGCGTGAGCGG
Source organism: Propionibacteriales bacterium (assembly GCA_038256885.1). GTDB lineage: Bacteria > Actinomycetota > Actinomycetes > Propionibacteriales > Nocardioidaceae > Aeromicrobium. The sequence continues at coordinate 5,293 of JBBSJW010000117.1, read as the reverse complement.
CTCGGACTGGGCGTCGGAGTTGGGCTCCTGCTCGCCATCTATGGCGGCGGTCAGTTGTTCGCCGCCTGGCGGGTTTCGCAGGGTGAATCCTGGGCGCGCAGCCCGCTCGTCGTCACGCACCTGATCCAGCTGCTGCTCGCCTGGAACCTGCGCGACGGAGACACCACATGGCTGCCAATCGTGATGGGTGTGTGTGCGGTGGTGGTCCTGGGTTGCCTGCTCGCCCCTCCGGTCACCCGGGCGTTGGGCCGTGCCACCCAGTCGTGACGGAGGCCGGTTGTGAGAGACTGAGAGCCGGGCACGACCTGCACAACCACCCCTTCGTAGCGGGTGCCCATGAGCGGCCAACTGCCGCATCGGCGATCTGATCGGTCCCGTCACCAGCTTTCAAACTTCCCGAGGCATTCAATGGTTGCGACAGACATCGACGTGCATACACCGGCGCCGGACCCCGAGGACCCCATTTTTGCGCTGCACCGCGGCGGCAAGATGGCGATCGCGGCGACCGTACCGCTGAACAATGCCGACGATCTCTCCAAGTCCTACACACCGGGCGTCGCCCAGGTGTGCGAGGCCATTGCAGCTGACCCCGAGGTCGCTCACGAGTACACCTGGGTGTCCAACACCGTCGCGGTCGTCACTGACGGCACCGCCGTGCTCGGCCTCGGTGACATCGGCCCCGCCGCGTCCATGCCGGTCATGGAGGGCAAGGCCGTGCTGTTCAAGCAGTTCGGCGGCGTCGATGCGATCCCGATCGCCCTGGCGACGACTGATCCTGACGAGATCGTCGAAACGATCGTGCGACTCGCCCCGTCGTTCGGCGGCATCAACCTCGAGGACATCTCCAGCCCACGCTGCTTCGAGATCGAGCGTCGCCTGATCGAGCGCCTCGACATCCCCGTATTCCACGACGACCAGCACGGTACGGCGGTTGTGGTCCTGGCGGCGCTGTTCAACGCTGTGCGGGTCACCGATCGCGATCTCGAGGACATCAAGGTCGTCATCTCGGGTGCAGGCGCGGCCGGGGTTGCGATCACCAAGATCCTGAAGTCAGCAGGCGTCCACAAGATCGCGATCGTCGATCGCAGCGGCGTCGTGCACTCGAGCCGCGACCAGCTCGACGAGGTCAAGCAGTGGCTCGCTGACGAGACGGCGGACTGGGCGCGTCCCGGCTCCGTGTCGGACGCACTGGCCGGCGCTGATGTCTTCATTGGCGTCTCTGGCGGCACTGTGCCGGAGGAAGCCGTCGCATCGATGGCCCCTGACGCGATCGTGTTCGCACTGGCCAACCCGCATCCCGAGGTTCACCCCGACATCGCCAACAAGTACGCACGCGTGGTCGCGACTGGGCGTTCGGACTTTCCCAACCAGATCAACAACGTGCTTGTCTTCCCCGGGATCTTCCGTGGCGCGCTCGACGTGCGCGCGACGCAGATCTCGGAAGGTATGAAGCTCGCCGCAGCTCAGGCCATTGCCGAGCTCGTGGGCGACGACCTCACCGAGTCGTTCATCATCCCGTCGCCGTTCGACCCGCGGGTCGCAGCGACAGTGGCGCGCGCCGTCACCGACACTGCCCGGCGCGAGGGTCTTGCGCGTCGGCCATACTGACTCCCCAACGCACGCATCGCCCCGAGGAGCTGGATGTTCGCCGTCTATGCAGACCAGATCAACCCCGACGCGCCCCTGGATGGCCTCGTCGTAGGGGATCGTCCCGAACCTGAGGTACCCGAAGGGTGGACTACCGTCACGGTCAAGGCCGCATCGATCAATCACCACGACGTGTGGAGTCTGCTTGGCGTCGGCCTGCCGGCCGATCGCCTCCCGATGATCCTTGGATGCGACGCAGCCGGTCTCGACGAGGACGGCAACGAAGTTCTCGTGCATGCAGTCATCAGCGACCCGTCGTGGCGCGGCGACGAGACACTCGATCCCAGGCGATCACTCCTCTCAGAACGTCACCAGGGCACGTTTGCCGAACGAGTCACGGTGCCGAAGCGCAATGTCGTCGCCAAGCCTGAGGGTCTCTCGTTCGCCGAGGCCGCGTGCCTGCCGACAGCCTGGCTGACGGCCTACCGAATGCTGTTCACCCAGTCAGACCTCAAGCAGGGCGACACGGTGCTCGTGCAGGGCGCCGGAGGAGGTGTCGCGACTGCGGCCATCACCTTGGCGCGTGCCGCCGGATTCCGCGTCTATGCGACCAGTCGTGACGAGGACAAGCGCAATCGTGCCGTTGAGATCGGAGCGCACGAAGCCTTCGAATCCGGTGCCCGGCTGCCGTCGAAGGTCGACGCTGTCATCGAGACGGTCGGAGCGGCCACGTGGTCGCACTCGGTCAAGTCGATGCGACCCGGAGGAACCATCGTGATTGCCGGTGCGACGTCGGGCGATGCCCCGTCCCATGCGGAGCTGACCAGGATCTTCTTCCAGCAGATGCGCGTGCATGGCTCGACCATGGGCACCCGCGATGAGCTTCATGCGCTCGCGCAGTTCATGGACGTGACCGGCACCAGACCGCTGATCGATCGCGAGATCCCGATGGCAGATGCCGCCGACGGCCTCGCATCCGTCATCGACGGAAGCGTCTTCGGCAAGATCGTCCTGACGCTTTGACTGAGTCGAGCGAGCTCTGCGAGCGAGCGCGAAGTCAGGTTGAGCGAGTCGCGCCGAAGGCGCCAGGAACGTCGAAACCTCGTGAGGATCCAGATCGAGGCGGCTGCGCGAGCTGTTGAGACCTCTCGCGAGGTTTCGATACGTCGGCCGCGGGCGGCCTCCTACTCAACCACCGGATGTGCGTGAGACGCCATCGCGTCGCGCTCAGTCGTCCTCATCGTCGAGGCGCGCCAGCCAGGTGGCCAGGCGTTCGACGGGGATCTCGAAGTCCGGGTTGAGATCGACGAACTCAGCGAGGCGCTCCGCGAGCCAGGCGAAGGTGACTTGCTCGTCACCTCGACGGTTCTGAAGCTCTTCGATCCCGCGGTCGGTGAAGTACATCAGTCGATCAGGCGAAAGCCTGCGCCATCAGCGCCTCGAACTCCTCGACGTGGCGTGCGTGCGAGCCGACAGACGGAGCTGACGATGCCGGACGCGACACCCGCGACAGCGGAAGGCCGTCGAACTCACCCATGAAGTTGAGGGCGATGTGCGGCCATGGACCTTGGTTGGCGGGCTCGTCCTGGACCCAGCGGATCTCGCGCGCGTCGGGGAACTTGGCGATCTCGGCGTTGAGCTCGGCCGTCGGGCGCGGGTAGATCTGCTCGAGTCGCACGATCGCCGTTCGCGATGCCTCGGGCTCGCGCTTGGCGCGCTCGGCGAACAGGTCCCAGGCGATCTTGCCGGAGCAGACCAGGACTCGTTCGACGGATGCGGTGTTGACCGAGTCGTCACCGATCACCGGACGGAACGTGCCGCTGGTGAAGTCCTCGGGCTGCGAGGTCGCAGCCTTGTTGCGGAGCATCGACTTCGGCGTGAAGACGATCAGTGGGCGGTGCTCGCTCTCGAGGTTCTGGCGACGCAGCAGGTGGAAGTAGGAAGCGGGTGTCGAGGGCTGTGCGACTGTCATGGAATCGTTGGCGCACAGCTCGAGGAAGCGTTCGATACGTGCCGACGAGTGGTCAGGCCCCTGGCCCTCATAGCCGTGCGGCAGCAGCAGCACGACGCCGGACCTCTGGCCCCACTTGGTTTCACCGGAGGAGATGTACTCGTCGACGACCGATTGCGCACCATTGATGAAGTCACCAAACTGCGCCTCCCACATCGTGAGCGCCTCGGGGCGCGCGACGGAGTAGCCGTACTCGAAGCCGAGAGCGGCGTACTCGCTCAGCAGCGAGTCGTAGACGTAGAACGTGGCCTGGTCCTCGGTGACACCCGTCAGAGGAGTCCACTCGCCGCCGTTGACACGGTCGATGATCGTGGCGAAGCGCGATGCGAAGGTGCCGCGGCGGGTGTCCTGGCCGGAGATGCGTACGGGACGGCCGTCGGCGAGCAACGAGCCCATCGCGATGATCTCGCCGGTTCCCCAGTCGATCGGGCCGGCGGTGATCGACGCGGCACGACGCTGGAGCTGCGGGAGCACCTTGGGGTGAACCGTGAAGCCTTCCGGGACGGCGGTATAGGAATCGGCGATCGCCTTGAGCATCTCGGGAGTGACTGAAGTGACCAGCTCGCCCTTGCGCTCGGGCTTGTCGGGGTAGTCGGGTGTACGCGAGTAGCCGGGATCGGACGCGGCTTCCTTGACCTCGGCAAAGTTGCGCTCGAGCTGTGCCTGGTAGTCGGTCAGGGCTGCTTCGGCTTCTTCGAGCGTGATGTCGCCACGACCGACCAGAGCCTCGGTGTAGAGCTTGCGCACCGACTTCTTGTGCTCGATCGTGTCGTACATCAGCGGCTGCGTGAAGCTGGGGTCGTCGCCCTCGTTGTGCCCGCGGCGTCGGTAGCAGACGAGGTCGATGACGATGTCCTTGTTGAACGTCTTGCGGTACTCGTACGCGAGGTGAGCCACGCGTATGCAGGCTTCAGGATCATCGCCGTTGACGTGGAAGATCGGCGCCTGGATCATGCGTGCAACGTCGGTGCAGTACTGCGACGAACGCGAGGACGACGGTGACGTGGTGAAGCCGACCTGGTTGTTGACGATCAGATGGATCGTGCCGCCGGTGCGGTAGCCACGGAGCAGCGACAGGTTGAGCGTCTCTGCAACAACACCCTGGCCTGCGAATGCGGCATCGCCGTGGACGAGCACCGGAAGGACGGGGTAGTCGGTGCCGCGGTTGAGGCGGTCCTGCTTGGCGCGGGTGATGCCCTCGAGCACCGGGTCGACGACCTCGAGGTGCGACGGGTTGGCCGCGACCGAGACCTTGATCTTGTCGCCGGAGCCGGCGGTGAACTCACCCTCGACACCGAGGTGGTACTTCACGTCGCCAGAGCCCTGGACCGTACGTGGGTCGATGTTGCCCTCGAACTCGCGGAACACCTGGCTGGCGTGCTTGCCGGCGATGTTGACGAGGACGTTGAGGCGACCGCGGTGGGCCATGCCGATGCAGACTTCGTCGAGACCGTCCTGTGCAGCGGCCTCGCAGATCTCGTCGAGGACGGGGACGGTGGTCTCGCCGCCCTCGAGGCTGAACCGCTTCTGGCCGACGAACTTGGTCTGCAGGAACGTCTCGAATGCCTCGGCCTGATTGAGCTTCTGCAGGATGCGCAGCTGCTCCGCACGCGGCGGCTTGGTGTGCGGGCCCTCGATGCGCTCCTGGAACCACTGGCGCTCGGCCGGATCCTGGATGTGCATGTACTCCAGGCC
>JBBSJW010000116.1:0-6375 GCA_038256885.1 Propionibacteriales bacterium | reverse complement strand
TGGCGTATGGGTTGCTCACCGGGAAGTACCGGAGAGGTGAGCAGGCCCCTGACGGTACGAGGCTCGCCGTGCAGACGCATCGCCTCGAAGCGGCCAACTGGGACACGATCGAGGCGCTCGAAGCATTCGCGAACGCCCGCAGCATCTCGATCCTCGAGCTGGCCATCGGCGGACTCGCGGCGCACCCAGCAGTTGCCAACGTCATCGCCGGCGCGACCAAGCCTGAGCAGATCGCAGCCAACGCGGCCGCAGGGGAGTGGACGCCCTCAGCCAGCGACCTTGAGGAGCTCGCAGTCATCGGCAAACCGGAGCAGTCGTACACGACATATGCCTGAAGATGATGCGCCGGGCTGGGAAGCGCCTCACGGCGCGTGGCCGCTCGAAGCGGCTGATTTTAGGTCCCGGGGCTACCACAGCCCGACGCGTAGACAAGCCTAACTGACAGGCCCTCGACCTCAACTGCAATCAGTGCAGGCGTGCCGCGCGTTCGAGTTCGGCGCAGTGCCTCAGGTGCATCGCCGTGTCGACCAGCTTGGCCGCGCTGTGCGGATCGCCGGACTCGAGCTGCCCCCGGCCGACGCCGACAATATGCGCGAACGCCGCGGCACGATCGAGCGTCACATCGAAGTCTTCGCCAACGACACCGCGGATCACCGTGTCGACCAAGGCCATGACTTCGTCCGGGCCCGGGGGATCGACAACGCCGGCGAGTACTTCGTGCACGGGCGCATACGCCTTGCCTGCTGCATACTCACGCGCGGCCTGCTCAGGCGAGCCGTAGACCCACGTACGCAGCAGGTAGAGGCGCCACAGCGACCCGGCGACGGTGTCGGCCGCGGCATGCGACCAGAGGTCGGCGATAACGCCAAGTCCCTCTGCGTCGGCGAGGTGCAGGACGCGATCGACGAGTCCTTGGTCTTCGTCGTTGCGCGGACCTCGAACGAGGAGGTTGGCGATGCGGTGGCCAGCGGCGGCCATCTCGGCCGGATCGGAGGTGTCATCTGTCTGCGACTCGAAGAGCTCGGCACCAGGCAGAGCAGGCTTCTTGAACCGCTCAGTCATGCCGCAGCCTCCGAGAAAGAGCAAAGAATCGGAGCCGGCGGCATCCATGCAGTGTCATTGTTCGCGCCCACTACTCGCTCCTTGGCGGGCGTCCCGCCCGCCAGAACTCGTGAGGGGACCCCCAGCTGGCGCTTGCTCAGTCCCCCTCGTTTCATGCGACCACCGTAACCGGCGCATCCTGAATCAGGAGGCAATGACACCTGCCGGTTCGGGCTTCGGCTCCGTTCGGCCGCGGGCGCCTCACGAGCAAACGGGAGGGGTGGCATGCCTCACTCGTCGGACTGAGACTCTGCGGGTGCCTCTTCTGGTGCATCAAGCGACTCGGTCAACAACTCTGCGATGAGCCCGATCTGCCACGGGCGAGCGCCCTGCGCGGCAAGCGAATCTGACACGGTGGCAACTGTGAGCTCCGTCGGCGGTTCCCACGCGAGATTGCGCACGAGCTGGGGGCTGATCAGGTTCTCGGGCGGCAGGTTGTGCTTCTCCGCAAGCGAGGTGACGACCTCCCGGGTGCGGCCAAGGCGCACGGCTGCGACGGGGTTCTTGTCGCCCCAGGCGCGCGGCGGCGGGGGACCGTCAACCTTCTGGCCGGTCGTCGGCAGCAGCTTCTCGTCCAGCGCGAGTCCACGCTCGACGGCGTCGAACCACTCGCTGACGAACCTGCGTGGTCCGCGGTTCCTCATGACCTTCATCGACTTCAGCGAGTTGAGGTCCTGAGGTGAGGTGACGGCGATCTCGATGATCGATGAGTCGGAGAGTATGCGCCCGGGAGTGATGTCGCGGTCTGTCGCGATCGCGTCACGCGTCTCCCAGAGCTCGCGCACGACGGCTAACGCGCGACGACCTCGTGCCTTGTGGATGCTCGACGTACGACGCCAGGGCTCCTTGCGCTCCGGCGGTCCCTGGAACCTCAGAAGTGCCTCGAACTCCTCAGCAGCCCACTCGCGTTTGCCCGCCGCGACGAGGTCGGCGTCGATCAGGTTGCGCAGCTCGACCAGCACTTCGACATCGAGCGCGGCGTAGACCAGCCACGGGTCCGGCAGCGGACGGGTCGACCAGTCGGCAGCGGAGAACTCCTTGGCGAGGCTGAGGCCGAGGTAGTGCTCGACGAGCGCTGCCAAACCTACTCGCGGAAGGTTGAGCAGGCGGCCGGCGAGCTCGGTGTCGAACAGCGACTCGGGGTAGAGGCCGACCTCGGCGAGGCACATGAGGTCCTGCGTTGCGGCGTGCAGGATCCATTCGTTGCCGTCAAAGGCAGTGTCAAGGGTGATGAGGTTGTCGAACGCGATCGGATCGACCAGATGCGTGCCCGAGCCTTCGCGCCTGACCTGGACGAGATAGGCCCGCTGCGAGTAGCGATAGCCGGATGCACGTTCGGCATCGAGCGCGATCGGTCCGGTGCCGGCCGCGATGCGCGCGCAGGTCTCGGCCAACGCCGCTGGTGTGTCGACGACTGCGGTCAGTGGTTCGCGGAGCTGGAGGCGTGGGGCTTCGGGCTCGACAGGCTCCGTCAGCTCTGGCTGATCATCGGGTTCTTCTGCAACCGTCAACGAACGCCACGCTTGCGCTGGAGTCGGATCACACCTGGGGCGAGCGGAGGCAGACCGGCGATGGCGCACAGCAGATCTGTCCAGGCGCTCGCATGGGTGGCCATCGTGGACTTGGCATCCATGATCGGCGTCCACGATGCGCGTACCTCGATCTGCGCGCTGGAGCCGTCGGCATCCATCTCGCCGAAGCCCTCGGACCGTACGACGGTGACGCTGCCGCTCGCGGCCGTGTGGTGGCTGCCCTGCGCCTCGAGTGACTCGGTCAGCCAGCTCCAGCCGACGCTGGCGAGCATCGGGTCAGCAGCCATGTCTGCCTCGACCTCGGCGCGGGCGAAGGTGACGCAGCGGAACGTACCGCCCCACGCGTCATTGCCCGCCGGATCGTGCAACAGGATGAAGCGTCCGGTGGCCAGCTCGTCTTCGCCGACGAGCACATCACCGCTGATGGCGAACGAGTGTGGTGCGATGCGTTGGGGCGCGGGCATCTCGTCGACCACGACCTCAGGTCGCAGTGACGCGTGCCGTACCTGTTCGACCGCAGCCGTGAACTGTGCGGGGGTGCGGTCTATTTCACTTCGGGCTCCCACACTGTGATCGTAGGCGCGATCGGGTCAGCGCGGGATCCCGACACTCCGCTCAGCGCAGACCGCCCCCTGAGACAATGGGCGGGTGACCGCAACTTTGACTGACAGCGCCTTCCTCCAAGCGTGCCGTGGCGAGCACCCCTCCCATCCGCCCGTGTGGTTCATGAGGCAGGCCGGCCGGTCGTTGCCGGAGTACCTCAAGCTGCGTGAAGGCGTAGCGATGCTTGACTCGTGCTTCCAGACCGACATGGTCGTCGAGATCACGATGCAGCCCGTACGCCGCTATGGCGTCGACGCGGCGATCTTCTTCTCCGACATCGTCGTGCCGCTCAAGGCGATCGGCGTCGACCTCGACATCGTGCCGGGCACGGGGCCAGTCATCGCTGACCCGATCCAGTCGCATGCCCAGCTCGACCAGTTCCGCGATCTCGAAGCCGACGACGTCACCACTATCACCGATGCCGTGAAGGCGCTGGTAGGCGAGCTCGGCTCGACGCCCCTGATCGGCTTCGCCGGTGCGCCGTTCACGCTCGCGTCGTATCTCGTTGAGGGCGGTCCGTCGAAGGACCACCGCAAGACCAAGCAGCTGATGTACTCCGATCCCGACCTCTGGCACGCGCTGCTCGGCCGGGTCGCAGTGATCGCCGGTCAGTTCCTGCGCCTTCAGGTTGAGGCAGGCGCCTCGGCGATCCAGCTGTTCGACTCCTGGGCTGGCAACCTGTCGCTCGCGGACTACGAGAAGTACGTACGCCCGCACTCCGAGGCTGTGCTGGCGTCTGTGGCTGATCTCGGCGTTCCCCGCATCCACTTCGGCGTGGGCACCGGCGAGCTGCTGCACTCGATGGGTCAGGCAGGTGCCGATGTCGTTGGCGTCGACTGGCGTGTTCCGCTCGACGAAGCCGTACGCCGCGTTGGCCCGGGCAAGGCCGTCCAGGGCAACCTCGACCCGACGCTGTTGTTCGGGCCGACCGAGCTGGTGCACGCCAAGGCTGCCGAGATCATCGACGCTGGCCGGACTGCCGAGGGCCACGTGTTCAACCTCGGCCACGGCGTTCTCCCGGCAACCGACCCCGACTCGTTGGCTCGGCTCGTCGACTTCGTCCACGGCTACGAATCCAGCTGACGATGCGCGTCGCTGTCGTCGGCGGTGGCATGGCTGGGCTTGCTGCTGCCCGCCAACTTGCTGACGACGGCGCTGAGGTCCTTCTGTTCGAGGGCTCCAACCGCTTGGGCGGCAAGCTCCTGCTCGGCGAGGTCGGCGGTCTGACGCTCGACCTCGGTGCCGAGTCGATCCTGGCTCGACGCCCCGAAGGGCTCGACCTCATGCACGCTGTCGGCCTCGACGACCGCGTCGTCAACCCGCGTACGAGCGATGCCGCGATCTGGACCCATGGCTCCCTGCGCGCGATGCCGTCGACCGTGATGGGCATCCCGGCTTCTGCTGAGCTCAACGGCATCGCTGAAGTCACCCCGCATGTCGTCGACGTCCCCGACGGGGATGTGTCGGTTGCAGACTTCGTGAGCGCGCGACTGGGCGCCGATGTGGTCGACCGGCTCGTCGAACCGCTGCTCGGCGGCGTATATGCCGGCCATGCTGATCAGCTCTCGCTCCAGGCGACAGCGCCGCAGATCGCCGCTCTCGGTAGCGATCTCCTCGCCGGAGCAACGAAGGTCAGGGCAGAAGCCGCTGCCTCAGGTCCCGTGTTCGCCGGGCTCGTTGGGGGAGTCGGGCAGCTGCCCGACGCGGTTGCCGCGGGTATCGAGGTTCGGCTCGACGCGACCGTCCGCGAGATCGCCCGTACGAATGACGGCTGGCGACTCTCGGTCGGACCAACAACGGATGTCGAGGCGATCGACGTCGACGCGGTCGTCGTCGCGGCTCCAGCACCGGCTGCCGCGCGCCTGCTGGCCGAGGTCGCCCCCGATGCCGCGTTCGCGCTGGCTGCGATCGACTACGCCAGCGTCGCGATCGTCACGTACGTCTTCGACGACGGGCCGAGCTTCGAAGGCTCCGGCTTCCTGGTGCCTCCCGTCGACGGCACGTTCATCAAGGCCGCGACCATCTCGTCCAACAAGTGGGGATGGGTCGCCGACACCGGCCATACGGTCATCCGTGCCTCCGTCGGCAGGGCAGGCGAGGCGACTCTGCTGCAGAGCGATGACGCGGACCTCACCGCGCGGGCGTTGGCCGACCTGCGTACAGCATTGGGCGGCCTGCCCGACCCGCTCGACTCGCAGGTCCAGCGCTGGGGCGGGGGCCTACCGCAGTACGCCGTCGGCCACCTCGACCGCGTCGACACGATCGAGCGTGACATCGCGACAGTGCCGGGACTCGAGGTCTGTGGTGCCGCCTATCGGGGCGTCGGCATCCCTGCCGTGATCGCCTCCGGACAGGCTGCCGCGCGCCGGCTGCTCGGTGGGACAATGGCTTCATGAGCGTCGCGACAGGATCATCTAAAAGCAAGGGCAAGCTGGCCAAAGAGATCAACGACACGATCCGCTACACGATGTGGTCGGTGTTCAAGCTCGAGCGCGTGCTCGGAGACGCCGACCGACAGTCCGAAGCCGCTGAGGTCGAGGCGCTGATCGCCAAGCTCGCTGCCGATGATGTCGTGGTCCGCGGGACGTACGACGTCAGCGGGCTTCGCGCCGATGCCGACCTGATGATCTGGTGGCATTCGCCGACCAGCGAGGCGCTGCAGGCGGCCTACAACGCGTTCCGCCGCACGGCACTCGGCTCGCGTATGGCTCCGGTCTGGTCGCAGCTCGCATTGCACCGTCCCGCGGAGTTCAACCGCTCGCACATCCCGGCGTTCATGGCTGAGGAAGAGACGCACCCGTTCGTCTGCGTCTACCCGTTCGTGCGCTCGTACGACTGGTATCTCCTGCCCGACCAGGAGCGTCGCGACATCCTCAAGGAGCACGGCATGGCCGCGCGGGACTACCCCGACGTACGCGCCAACACCGTCGCCTCGTTCGCTCTCGGCGACTACGAGTGGATCCTCGCCTTCGAGGCCGATGAGCTGCACCGCATCGTCGACCTAATGCGCGAGCTGCGTGCCACGGAGGCGCGACGCCACGTGCGCGAGGAGATCCCGTTCTATACGGGTCAGGCGCACACCGTCAGCGAGCTCACCACCCTCTGGCCGTGATCGGCCACTCGTTGGTTGAGTAGCGAG
>JBBSJW010000115.1:0-6539 GCA_038256885.1 Propionibacteriales bacterium | reverse complement strand
GAAGGCCGACAAGGTCGAGGCTGACGCCCCGGTCGAGTCGCCGTCTGTCGATGAGCCCAAGGCTGATGAAGCCAAGGCCGATGAGCCCAAGGCTGATGAAGCCAAGGCCGACGAGGCGAAGGCCTGATCGTGGCTGCACCCATCGTTGAGGTCATCGAGCATCTGGTTGCCGGCATCGTCGACAATCCTGACGACGTCAACGTGCGAGCCAAGCAGACACGCAACGGTGAGCTGTTCGAGGTCCGGGTCAATCCCAGTGACCTCGGCAAGGTCATCGGACGTCAGGGTCGTACCGCAACCGCCATCCGCAAGGTCGCTGGCGCGATCGCCGGCAGGGGCGGCGCGCGCATCGATTTTGTGGACGTCGACCGCCGGAACTGACTCATGCAGGTCGTCATCGGCCGCATTGGTCGAGCCCACGGCATCCGCGGTGAGCTCAACGTAGATATTCGAACTGACGAGCCCGAACGGCGTTTCGCCGCGGGCTCGTCAGTCATTTGCGGCGACCGCACACTGACCGTCGCGACCGCGCGCCACCACAGTGGCCGCTTGGTCGTCTCGTTCAAGGAGATCGCCGATCGTACTGCCGCCGAAGGGCTGCACGGCAAGATCCTTGAGGCTGAGATCGATCCCGTCGAGACGCCGGACGACCCCGACGAGTTCTACGACCATCAGCTGGTCGGGCTCGAGGCGCGCAGCGGTGACGCAGTCGTCGGCACTGTGACGGGCATCGTGCATGGCCCGCACCAAGACACGTTGACGATTGAGATCGACGGCCGCGAGGTCTTCGTGCCGTTCGTGGCCGCGCTGATTCCTGAGGTCAGCGTGAGTGGCGGATTCGTCACGATCAACGAGATCGAAGGGCTGCTCGACCCTGACAAGGCTGAGAGGGCTGACTGATGCGCATCGACGTCGTCTCGATCTTTCCGGCCTATCTCGACGCCCTGCAGCTGTCGCTGGCCGGCAAGGCCCAGGCTGCTGGCCTGCTCGAGATCGTGGCACATGACCTGCGCGGATTCACTCGCGACAAGCACCGCAGCGTCGACGACACCCCGTATGGCGGTGGCGCCGGCATGGTGATGAAGCCTGAGCCGTGGGGTGAAGCGCTCGATGCGGTGACCACGGACGAGGCGATCATCATCGTGCCCACGCCGTCGGGCGATGTCTTCACCCAGCGAACCGCCGAGCGCCTCAGTGCCGAGAATCACCTCGTCTTCGCCTGCGGGCGCTATGAAGGCATTGACCAGCGGGTCATGGAGCACGCAGCGACCAGGTGGCGAGTCGAGGAGATCTCGCTCGGTGACTTCGTCCTCAACGGGGGAGAGGTCGCCGCGCTCGCCATGATCGAGGCCGTCGTACGTCTCATTCCTGGCTTCATGAGCAATCCCGAGTCCCTCGTTGAGGAGTCCCACGGTGATGACGGCCTGCTGGAATACCCCGTCTACACCAAGCCCGCGTCGTGGCGAGAGCTTGATGTTCCTGACGTCCTCCTGTCCGGGAACCACGCAGCGATCGCCGCGTGGCGTCGTGAGAAGGCTGTCGAGCGCACTCAAAATCGTCGCCCCGATCTGCAAGGTGAGATGTAACACTCCCGAAACCTGCGGGTAGCCGACTCAAAACCTCCCGCCGAGAGACTCTCGTCATTCCTTCCGGGCAGCAATGAAGCTGCACCATTCGGATGGACCCTTCACGAGAGGTATTTCGCATGGATCTGTCATCTGCCTGGTTGCTGCTGAGCGCAGCCCTGGTTCTCTTCATGACGCCAGGACTGGCGTTCTTCTACGGAGGCCTGGTCAAGGCCAAGAGCGTCGTCTCCATGATGATGCTGAGCTTCGGAGCTATGGGCCTCGTGGCCGTGCTCTGGATCCTCTACGGCTTCAACATGTCCTTCGTCGACGGCAGCAGCGGTGACTGGATCCCCGAGATCGTCGGCAACGCGTTCTCGGACTTCGGTCTGGCTGACGCTGCGCAGGCTGCCTTCGCTGGCGAGGGTGAGCTCACGCTCGCTGGTGCCATCTTCGGCGCCACGTTCGCGATCATCACCGTCGCGCTGATCTCGGGCGCAATCGCTGACCGCGCTCGCTTCTTCCCGTGGATGGTCTTCGCGGGTCTGTTCGCGACGCTCGTCTACTTCCCGGTCGCCGCATGGGTCTTCGCCTTCACGGCAGATGAAAAGGGCGTTCCGACGTTCACCGGTTGGGTTGGCCAGCTCGGCAGCCACCTCGGCTTCGACACCGGCACGATCGACTTCGCCGGTGGTACCGCGGTTCACATCAACGCCGGTGCTGCAGCTCTGGCTCTCGCGCTCGTCCTCGGCAAGCGTGCCAACTTCAGCCGTGACCTGCAGAAGCCGCACAACGTTCCGCTCGTGCTGATCGGTGCCGCAATCCTCTGGTTCGGTTGGTTCGGCTTCAACGGTGGAGCTGCCCTGGCGACCGGTACGCCCGGTACCAACGGCTCCGCTGGCCTGATCTACGTCAACACGCTGGTCGCCCCGGCGGCCGCGCTGCTCGGCTGGATCGTGGTTGAGCACTTCAAGAACGGCAAGGCCACGGCAGTCGGTGCCGCTTCGGGCGTCGTTGCTGGCCTCGTCGCGATCACCCCGTCGTGCGCCAACCTGTCGCCGCACTGGGCGATCGTCCTCGGTCTGGTTGCAGGCGCAATCTGCGCCCTCGCGGTCGAGCTGAAGTTCAAGCTCGGCTTCGATGACTCGCTCGACGTCGTCGGCATCCACCTGGTTGCCGGCGTCATCGGAACCCTGTACCTCGGATTCTTCGCCATCGGTACGGGCCTGTTCACCGGTGGTGGCAACCTGGAGCAGCTCATCGTCCAGGCGATCCCCGCCCTGGCGGTCGGCGCGTACTCGTTCACCGTTGCCTTCATCCTCGGCAAGGTGATCGACAAGACGATCGGCTTCCGTATCAAGGCTGACGAAGAAGCCGCGGGCATCGACTCGGTGCTTCACGGCGAAGAGGGTTACGCCATCAACTGATCGGTTCCATCAGACTGATCTGTCCAAAGAACGTGCCCGCCAGAACCTTGGCGGGCACGTTTTGGTTGGCACACATCGTCTGTGGCAAGATTGACCCTTGGCGCAGGATGGTTCTGCCGCAGGGGCACCATCGCCGACCGCCGTTCTACCTTCATCAACAATGCAATCCGTGGGTGACCTGTGGCACTAGCGAGGAGACAGCAATGACGAACATCATCGACCAGGTCTCGGGCGAGTCACTCCGCACCGACCTCCCCAACTTTCGCGCCGGCGACACCCTTGAGGTCCACGTCAAGGTCATCGAGGGAAGCCGCTCGCGCATCCAGGTGTTCAAGGGCGTCTGCCTCAAGGTCCAGGGTTCCGGCATCGGCCGTACCTTCACGGTCCGCAAGATCAGCTTCGGAGTCGGCGTCGAGCGTACGTTCCCACTGCACACCCCGGTGATCGAGAAGATCGAGATCGCCAGCCGCGGTGACGTACGTCGTGCCAAGCTCTACTACCTCCGCAACCTGCGTGGCAAGGCTGCCAAGATCAAGGAGAAGCGCGAGGTCTGAGCGCGCTCGTTCGTGCGTTGCGCGCTACGGCTAGGCTCACCGCGTGACTGAGAAGCGACGACAGCTCCCCGTTTGGCAGGAGTCGATCCTTCTGGTCATCACCGCGATGGTGATGGCGGTGATCGTCAAGACGTTCTTCCTGCAGGCCTTCTACATTCCATCGGAATCGATGGAGCCCACGATGCTTGTCGACGACAAGCTCTTGGTTCAGAAGGTCTCCTACTGGGCCGGCGAGCCGACTCGGGGCGACATCGTCGTGTTCGACGATCCGGGCGGATGGCTTGGCGAAGAAGAGTCTCGCCGCGCGTCCAACCCGCTTCAGCGCGCACTCGAGACGGTCGGCCTGTTTCCGACTGGGGGCCACCTCATCAAGCGCGTGATCGGCGTAGGCGGCGACGAGGTCGTCTGCTGCACCGAGGCTGGCAAGCTCACGGTCAACGGCACGACGCTCGAGGAGCCGTACCTTCTCGACCAGTCCGGTCCCTCCAGCACCGAGAAGTTCGACGTCAAGGTTCCCGACAGCCACTTGTGGGTCATGGGCGACAATCGCAGCAACTCGGCCGACTCCCGGTCCCACCTCGGAGATCCGGGTGGTGGATTCATCGCCGAGAAGGCGGTTGTCGGCAAGGCCTGGCTGCGCGTCTGGCCGTGGAAGCGCGCAGGCATCATTCACAAGCCCTCGTCGTTCGAAGCCGTCAACGGCAGATGACGCAACTCGCCAAAGGTGCGACGATCCGGCGCGATGCCGGCTTGTACGGCTTTGAGCGCGCTCTTGCCCGTCAGGGACTGACTCCCGTGGCTGGCGTCGATGAAGCCGGTCGCGGCGCGTGTGCCGGGCCTCTGGTCGCCGCTGCCGTCGTGCTGCATCGCCCGATCCCGGGCATTGCCGACTCCAAGCTGCTGACTGAGGCACGTCGCGAGAAGTGCTTCGACCTGATCATGAAGCGCGCCGCAGACGTGTCCGTCGTGATCGTCTCGGCGCCCGACTGCGACCAGATGGGCATGCACGTCGCCAACATCTCGGCCTTGCGCCGCGCTCTGGCCCGGCTGGTCGTTCGGCCCGGCTACGTGCTCACCGATGGCTTCCCGGTCGACGGTCTGGGCGTTCCCGGACTCGCGGTGTGGAAGGGCGACCGGGTGGCGGCTTCGATCGCAGCCGCGTCGATCGTCGCCAAAGTGACACGCGACCGGATCATGGTGCAGCTGCACGAGGAGTATCCGTCATACGATTTCGCCACACACAAGGGTTACTGCACGTCGCTCCACCAGGAGAAGCTCGACGAGCACGGCCCGTGCCCGGAGCACCGTAGGCGATACGTCAACGTACGAGCAGCGATGGAGGGAGCGACCCGTGAGTTCTGAGGATCTCGAACGGTACGAGTCCGAGATGGAGCTCGCGCTCTATCGCGAGTACCGCGACGTCGTCTCGATCTTCAAGTACGTCGTGGAGACCGATCGCCGCTTCTACCTGTGCAATGCCGTCGACGTGAAGGTCCGGTCCGAGACCGGCGACGCCTACTTCGAGGTCACGATGAGCGACGCCTGGGTCTGGGACATCTACCGTCCCGCGCGCTTCGCCAAGACGGTCAAGGTGCTGACGTTCAAGGACGTCAACGTCGAGGAGCTGCAGGAGTCCGAGACCCAGCTCCCTTCCGCCGACTGATTTCCACAGCTCTACCTCTCTGACCGGTCGTCCACAGAGCAGGTTGGTTCGAGCCCTTTCCTGACGCGCTCCGACAAGGCTCGGGGGATGACGTACGCGCGCAACAAGGCCATCGGGACCTTCGGAGAGAATGTCGCCGCCGAGCACCTCAAGCGGCTCGGCATGGTCATCCTGGCCCGCAACTGGACCTGCAAGTTCGGTGAGATCGACATCGTCGCGCGTGACGGCTCGACGTTGGTGATCTGCGAGGTCAAGACGCGCGGCAGCTCCGACTATGGCGGACCGTTCGAAGCGGTGACCGGTCACAAGGCCGCGCGTCTGCGTCGGCTCGCGATGCACTGGCTCGAGGTGCACGACATCGAGCCGCCGAGCGTACGCATCGACGTGGTGTCGGTGGCCCTCCGACCTCGTGGTGGACCCGTCGTCGAACGCATTGCCGGTGTGGCCTGATGAGCGCACCAACGCACTCAGTCACGCTCGATGGACTCTCTGGGCGGCCGATTGAGATCGAGGTCCACATTGGAGGCGGCTTGCCGAGGACAGTTCTCGTGGGACTGGCCGACACGATGGTCAGCGAGGCTCGTGACCGCTGCCGATCGGCTGTGGCCAACTCCGGTACGACCTGGCCAGACCAGCTCGTGACGATCAACCTCGCGCCGTCGACGCTGCCCAAGACTGGATCGCACTACGACCTGGCCATTGCCCTCGCGGTGTTTGCCGCGAAGTCCCTGGTGCCCGCCGAGCGACTGGCTGGCGCTGCATTCCTCGGAGAACTGGCTCTCGACGGTCGGCTGCGGGCGATACGGGGAGTACTGCCGGCAACCTTGGCGGCGGCAGAAGCGGGCTTCGAGCGCGTATTCGTGCCCGAGGTGAATGTGCCGGAGGCCGAGCTCGTCCGAGGGATCTCCGTCGTGGGCGTTCGCTCGCTGCGCCAAGCGGTGGCCCTGCTGACGGGCGCCGAGGAGCCAGATGACCCACCGGTGCCGCCGCTCGACGAGATTCCGGGCATGTCCTGGACGTCAGCCGAACGGCTGGCGCATCTCGACCTCGCCGACATCGCCGGTCAGGAGGACGCTCGCATGGCGCTGGTGATCGCAGCGGCCGGCGGCCATCACATGCTCATGACGGGTCCGCCGGGCATCGGCAAGACGATGCTTGCTCAGAGGCTGCCGGGCCTGCTGCCTGATCTCACGCACGAGCAATCCCTCGCTGTCAGTGCGGTTCATTCGGTTGCCGGAGTGCTGCCCAGCGACGCACCGCTGCTCAAGCGCCCGCCATTCCTCGACCCACACCACACCGCCAGCGCCGTATCGATCGTGGGTGGAGGAAG
>JBBSJW010000114.1:0-6540 GCA_038256885.1 Propionibacteriales bacterium | reverse complement strand
TTGGGGAAGCTGGCTCAGATGTGCCCGCCCTCGTCCCAGGCGTGCCGACCGAACTCTGCTGCCGAGGCGATGTAGTTCACGTCGCTGTTGGGGTGACCGCCAAGCGTCGTCAAGCGGTGGGCGGGGAAGCGCTTGGCTGCCTCGCGTACCTGTGCGGGGTCGATGTCAAACGAAGAATCATCCATAAAGCCGAGGTTATCCTCATGTTCGAGGCGGCAAAACCCCTACTGATCGGTAGTTTCGTCACCTCGGTGGTTGAGTAGGTTTCGATACGCCACGTTGGTCCAGATATCTCGGTGGTTGAGTAGGAGGCCGCCCGCTGGGGGTACCTCCCACGAGCGCAGCGAGTAGGGGGCCCGACGTATCGAAACCCCGCAAGATCGCTCAGAGCGTCACACGCAGGATGCGATCGTCATCCGAGGCAGGTCGGCCTCGGCTGTCGGTGTTGCTGGTCGTGACCCACAGCGACTCGTCGGGCGCGACGACGACATCGCGGATGCGCCCGTACTTCCCCGCGAACAGCGCCTTGGGCTTGCCGGTCGACTCGCCGTCGAGCGGGATCATCCAGAGCCGCTCACCCCGCAGGGCTGCCATGAAGGCGGTCGACTTGGTGATCGCGAGTCCGGCCGGAGAGGCCTCGTCGGTGGACCAAGTGACCTTCGGCGACACGAAGTCCGGGTCGTCTGACTCTCCCTCGAACCGCGGCCACCCGTAGTTCTTGCCCTTCTCGATCAGATTGAGCTCGTCGCGCGTGTCCTGGCCGAACTCCGACGCCCACAGACGTCCGTCGGCGTCGAACGCCAGGCCCTCGATGTTGCGGTGCCCGTAAGACCAGACCTCGTTGTCGAAGGGGTTGCCGTTCGCAGCGCGACCTTCCTTGTCGAGACGCAGGATCGAACCGTTCGGGCCGTTGCGGTCCTGCGCGTCCTCGGGAACTGCGCCGTCGCCGATGGCCAGGAAGAGATGGCCGCTGCTGTCGAACACCAGCCGCCCGCCGTGGTGATTGGCCGCCGAGCGCACACCGGTGAGAAGCGGTTCGGGGCGGCTGATCCGGTCGCCATTCACGCTCAGCCGCACGAGGCGGTCGTCGGAACTGGTGCTCATGTACGCGTACAGCACCGACTCGTCGTCGGGATCGAGCGCAATGCCCATCAGGCCGCCCTCGCTGGTGGCGGAATCGGCGCCCTGGACGGGTCCGAGGTCGATGACCTCGCCGTCAGGATCGATCCGCACGATGGATCCGGCGTCGCGCTGTGACACGTACGCCGCACCGTTCGCGAGGAAGGCGATGCCCCACGGGACGTTGAGCCCGGTCGCGATCGTGGACTCCACCTTGGGGTTCACGGATCCTTCCGGCGAGGTGGCTGACGGCGTTGGTGTGGTCTCAGATGGCGTCTTCGGCTCGTCGTCGCTGCTGCAGCCGATCAAGGACGCGGCACCAACCGCTGCAATGCCGGTGAGGAACGTGCGCCGCTCGATCATGGGGTCGATCATGCCCGGTCTGAACAAGTAGTCACCACGAACTAGGATGAATCGGTGCCTGCAACGCTCTCGGATCGCTACCGCCTGGACGTCCTCATCGGCGACGGCGGCATGGGAGAGGTGTGGAAGGCGCACGACCCAGTGCTCGACCGCGTGGTCGCCGTCAAGGTGATCCGGTCGCACCTCGCCGACGACGTCACGGTCCGCGAGCGGCTGCGAAACGAGGCGCAGCTTGCCGGCTCCCTGCACCACCCCGGGATCGTCGATGTCTTCGACTACGGCGAGCACCTCGGTGCTGACGGACGTACGACACCCTTCATCGTGATGCCGTTCGTCGAGGGCATCACCCTGGCGGAGGTGCTCTCGTCACGAGTGGCCCTGCCGCTCGGCGAGACCATGGCGATCGTCGCCGAGATGGCGAACGCGCTCAAGACCGCCCACGGGGCCGGCATCGTGCACCGCGACCTGAAGCCGGCCAACGTGATGCTGACGTCAGCGGGTCGGGTGATGATCCTCGACTTCGGCATCGCCCGATCGAACGCAGGTGCGTCACTGACCCAGACGGGCGCGATGGTCGGCACCGCCGACTACCTCAGTCCTGAGCAGGCCGCGGGCCAACCGGCGAGCTACGCATCCGACCTCTATTCGCTCGGAATCGTCGCCTACACGTGCCTCACTGGTGCTCCCCCGTTCCGCCGCGGGACCGACGTCGGTACGGCGCTCGCGCACCTGCACTCCCCTGTCCCGTCGCTGCCCCCCGAGCTGTCGAGCGTCGACCCTCTTGTTCGTTCGATGCTCTCGAAGGAGCCCAGCAATCGCCCCTCGGCCGGCGACGTCGCCGCAGCGGCAGCGCCTATGGCCACCCACGTGCCCACCTCCGGGAGACGGGCGACCGAGGCGGAGCACACTCGGACCGACCTAGGGCCAGTCAGCGGTGCCCATCGTGACGGCACCGCGACTATGAACGTCGTTCCGGCAGGACGTCGGCGGTCCCGCAAGGCGCTGGTGCTGAGCTCGGCCGCCCTCGCCCTCGTGGCGATCGTCGTTGGTGGGTTCGCGTACGCCAACCGCCCAGTCAAGATCGACGTGCCCAATGTCGTCGGCATGTCCAGCGTCGAGGCCGCTTCTGCGCTCGGCCGTGCCGACCTGACGGTCGAGACGCAGGAGACCAACGTCCCTGGTCACAAGGCAGGCGAGGTAATCAAGCAATCGGTCAAGCCCGGCACCGAAGTTGGCGAAGACGCCCTCGTCGAGCTCACAGTCGCTACCGGCCTGTTTGCCGTGCCGAAGGACCTCGTGGGCAAACCGTACGACGAAGCCGCAGCAGCCCTCGAGGATCTCGGTCTCAAGGTCAATAGGGCGCAGAAGCTTTCGCAAGAGGAATCTGACACCGTGCTGTCGGTCGAGCCCTCGGCACTGGCGAAGGCTGGCGACACGATCACGCTGACGGTCTCCTACTCGTTCTTCGACTTCGACTTCAAGGGCAATGAGAACGACAAAGACCAGGACAGGGACAAGAAGCGCAACGATTAGCCGTCTCGCTGGTTGAGTAGGAGGCCGCCCGCGGCCGACGTATCGAAACCCCGTGAGATGGCAGGCTAGAGCGTCTCGGTGGTTGAGTAGGAGGCCGCCCGCGGCCGACGTATCGAAACCCCGTGAGAATGCGGGCTCGAGCAGGCAATTCGGGCTCACCGGGTTTCGATACGCTCGTTCCGCCCCCTCGCTCGCTGCGCTCCCTGGGGGGACCCCCAGCTACTCAACCACCAGCGTCGGGAATCTGTGTTTGGTCGGGTTTGTTGAACTGGTCGTACTCAACGAAAGGCAGTCATGAGCACCATCAACCTGACCAAGGACAGCATCGACGAGGCCGTCTCCGCCGACGGGATCACGTTGGTCGACTGGTGGGCTTCCTGGTGTGGCCCGTGCATGCAGTTCGGCCCCGTGTATGAAGCGGCTAGCGAGCAGCACCCTGATGTCGTGTTCGCGAAGATCGACACCGAGGCCGAAGGCGAGCTGTCCGGTGCGGCAGGCATCTCCTCGATCCCGACACTGATGGCATTCCGCGACGGCATTCTCGTGTTCTCGCAGCCCGGCGCACTCCCGGCCGCAGGCCTCGAGCAGGTCATCCAGGCCGTCAAGGGACTCGACATGGATGACGTACGTCGCCAGGTCGCCGAAGCCGAAGCCGCGGAGGCGGCTCAGTCGGAGGTTTAGAGCCCTCGCTCAACAGGAGATTCGGGCCAATCGGCCCTATCTTTGGTGGGTGCCAATAATCCTCGGTGATCGCTACCGCCTTGACGCCGTCATCGGAAACGGCGGCATGGGCGAAGTGTGGCGAGCTCACGACCAGCTGCTCAATCGCGAGGTCGCCGTCAAAGTCATTCGAGAGCATCTCGCCGACGACGAGTCGATCCGCGAACGCCTCCGCACCGAAGCTCACCTCGCCGGCTCGCTGCACCACCAGAACATCGTCGACGTCTACGACTATGGCGAGCATCCCGACGAGCACGGCCGAACGACGCCCTACCTGGTGATGCCGCTGGTCGATGGCGTCTCGCTTTCCGAAATGCTCAAGTCTCGGGTGGCGCTGCCGGTCGGCGAGACGATGTCGATCATCGGCGAGATGGCGAATGCGCTCGCCGCCGCCCATGAAGCCGGAATCGTCCACCGCGACCTCAAACCGGGCAACGTCCTGCTCACGTCGTCAGGCCGGGTCATGATCCTCGACTTCGGCATCGCCCGATCGACGGGTGGCGAGTCGCTGACCGCAACCGGCGCGCTCATCGGTACTGCCGACTACCTCAGCCCAGAACAAGCGTCCGGACGACAGGCCACGTACGAATCGGATCTTTACGCGCTCGGGATCGTTGCGTACACCTGTCTCACCGGCGCTCCCCCGTTCCATCGCGAGACCGACGTCGCCACAGCACTCGCGCACATCCAGGCTCCGATTCCTGAGCTGCCGGAGGAGATTTTGGCATCGGGCATCGGCCCGCTGATCGAGAGCATGCTCGCCAAGGAGCCGGCGCAGCGACCTTCGGCCAATGAGGTCGCGGCGATCGCCAGCGAATTGGCGACGACGGTGCCGACCCAAGTGCAGAGAGCCACCGATCCTGATGCGACGCAGCCCGGCGTGGGCGCTGCGACGGCGGGTGTGGGTGCTGCCACAGCGGGCACGGCCGCCGTCGACGCGTCGACCCAGACGAACCTGCTGCCGGTGGCCGGGGCGGGCGCGGCGGCAGCAGCCGGAGTGGCCGCCACGACCGATGCAACCGAAGAGGTGCTCCCAGAGCGCCGTCGCTCGAGGCGAACCGTCCTGATCAGCTTGGCCTTGCTGGCGATCGCCGCAGTCGTTCTCGCGCTGGTGTATCCCTTTGGAGAGAACACGGTCGAGGTACCGGACGTACGCAAGATGTCGAGCGTGGAAGCCGCGTCAACGCTCGCGGGCAAGGGCCTGAAGGTGACGACGCATGATGTTGACGTTGCGGGCTACAAGGCCGGCTTGGTCGTCACTCAGTCGCCTGATCCTGGGTCCGACGTGGACAAGAACAGCGTGGTGGACCTCGGTATCGCCACGGGACTCGTCAAGATCCCCAAGAACTTGGTCGGCAAGTCGTACGAGGATGCCGCGAAGATCCTGGACAAGCTCGGACTCAAGCCGCAGCGCAACGACCAGCCATCCGATGAACCCGTCGGCACCGTCACCGCCGTCGATCCATCCACGCGCGCGCAGACCGGCTCCAACGTCGTCCTCACCGTCTCGAGCGGGTCTGGCAGCAACGGCAACGAAGGCAAGGGCGAGGAAAAGGGCAAGGGCGACAAGAAGGACGACCCAGCTCCTGAACCGACGGCACCGGCAACCACCGAACCGACCGAGCCGCCCGTCGAGGAGCCAGTGGCGGAGGGGTGATCTACGCGTTGACGGTGGTGGTCTCGCCGGGATCGAGCCAGGTGATCGCGGTTTGCGAAGTGGCGAGCACGTCTTGTGCGTCGCCTCGACCCTGCTGGAAGTGTGACCAGCCCTCGTAGTGCACCGGAATCACGGTGGTCGGCTTGATGAGGTCAATCAGCTCGACGCCTTCTTCGGCGTCCATCGTGTAGCGGAACCAGCCGGACAGGTAGCGGAACCGTACGGCGCCGAGGTGCAGCAGCATCGTGCCGACCTTGAGGCGCTTCGCCACCTCGCGCAGTCCGTCGTACAGGACCGTGTCGCCGGTGACCCATAGCTCTCCATTGACCTGTCCGTCCCACTTGAGCGAGAAGCCGACGACTGGGCCGGTGATCGGGTCGCTGCCGACCGGGCCGTGACGGCACGGGGTCGCGGTGATCGTGATGCTCAGCTTGCCGGGCGCCTCGAGGGTTGCTGTTTCCCAGGCGACGAGGCCTATGACGGTGGGGGCACCTCCCGCGGACGAAGTCCGTGGGGGATTGCCGCCGAGCTTCTTGGCGGCCTTCTTGGTCGTGTACGTCGTGCCCCAGGTCGGGAGCAGCGCCTCGGCGCTCGGGTCGAGGTTGTCGCCGTGGTGGTGGTGGCTGACGAGTACGGCGTCAATCTTTCCGAGCTGTTCGGCGAGGATGGATGGACCAACGAGCTTGCGCGACATCGTGCCCCAGCCGAAGAAGTAGCGCTTGCCGGGAGGGTCGAACGTCGGGTCGGTGAGGATGCGCCATCCACCGACCTCAATGAGCGCGGTCGGGCCGCCGATGTGCGTGATCGTGACGTCAGTCATTCGGAGAACCTACGCGAGGACTACCGCGTTTGCAGCGATTTCGCGACCTGCTCGACCACTGGTGGCTCGGCCGGTCCGCGACCCTACTTCGGTGGTTGAGTAGGAAGGCCGCCCGCGGCCGACGTATCGAAACCCAGTGAGGTTGCAGGCTCGCGCGAGCACCTCGGGTCACCAGGTTTCGATACGCCCTCGTTCCTCGGGCTACTCCACCACCGAAATGGAGGCAAGAGTCTCGGTGGTTGAGTAGGAAGGCCGCCCGCGGCCGACGTATCGAAACCCAGTGAGGTTGCAGGCTCGCGCGAGCACCTCGGGTCACCAAGTTTCGATA
>JBBSJW010000113.1:0-6701 GCA_038256885.1 Propionibacteriales bacterium | reverse complement strand
CGAGGTAGAGGAACAGCGTCGCCTCGGACCCGTAGGTGAGGAGCCGCTCGTAGACGAGTTTCCTATCGGCCCGGATGGAGAGGTCCCACCAGAACTTGTCGTTGTCGTCGTCGATGAGGTCGAAGAACTTGATCGTGCGGAAGCATGCCGGGGCCTCCAGGCGCCACAGCCGGTCGGGGACGGTGAAGGGGAATCGGAATTCCGGCGGCGCTGGGTGCTCGGTGAAGCTGACCCGCGGTTGGAGGGCGATGTTCCAGCCGGCGGCGTTCACGATTCGCTCGGCGACGGCGAGGCCCGGGCTCTTCTTGCCCCGCTCGTAGGCCGACAGCGTCGGCTGTGAGGTGCCAGCGAGGGCCGCGAGATCGGCCTGGCCGAGTCCGGTCGCGAGACGTGCCTCCTCGATGACCGTCCTCGGTTGTGGCCTCCAGTTCGTCACACCTGCATCGTACATATCCAAACAGATCTAATACTCGCGATCTGGGGACGCTCGCACACCTACCTGTCGCCCAACCCGGGGCTGACTGGAAGGAGCAGCGCGATGAGCGTTGCCAAGTGCCTGGGCGTCGATGACCTCGACGCTCCGAATATGCGAGAACTGCGCACCGAGTGGCCGCGGTGGCGGCACATGTCGAACGATCTGCCGGACGTCGCTGACCTGAAGGACCTGCCGCGCTGGATGCAGGATGCCGAGCCGACCCAGCGCGATGAAGTGCTCACCGCTCTCCGAAGGAGAGCAGAAGGTGACCGACGGGCGTACGTCGCGCTCGCTTGGCTGCTGATGCCGGGCGCATCGAGGATCGCCGGGAGGATCCGTAGGCTGGCTGACGAGATTGACGAGGTCGTGGCCGGCCAGCTCTGGGTCCAGATCTGCGAACACGTCCCTGCAGACGACAGGTACGTCGCCAAGAAGATCCTTGACCGCGTCTACAGAGAGTCGATGGCTGAGCTCGGTGTCGGCGAGCTCGCCAAGCGTCGTGATGAGGCGTGGGCGATGACTGTGCTGGTCGACGCCTTCGACGAGTCCATGCCGGCCGGGGCCGCGGACGACGAGGTGGCACGTAGGGGGGCCCTCGCCGACCTCCTCCAGCGCGGGATCGACTCCGGCAAGCTGGTCAAGAGCGATCGTGACCTTCTGCTCGACCTGGCGCACGCGGCCGAGCAGATCGACGCTCCGGGGCGGCGTGGCCGCGGCGGGTTGATGACACCTTCGGTCACACAGATGGTCGAGGAAAGTCACGCGATGTCTTCCCGCTCGATCCGTCGTCACGCAGCCGGTGCTATCCAGGCAATTCGGGAAGAGGCCGAGCACGGGCACCTGGCGCTGTGAGCCGTCAATCCTCCGGTGGCAGGGAGGCCTTCAAGCGCTCGACGGCTTCGGCGAGAGGCGCCAGGCGCTTATCGATGGTGAGCTGGATGATCTCGGGGTTCGTCGCGAAGTAGTGGTGAGCGAGGAAGTCGCGCATCCCCGCGATGTCGCTCCACTGGATGTCAGGCTCGGTGCCTGTCAGCTCGGCACTGAGTCCTTTGACCGCTTCGCCGATCTCCAGGAGACGCATGGCGACGGCGTCCATGACGATCTCGACAGAGATCGGGCCATGCTGGAGGTGGGAGCGGATCGACGTGATGGCCGAGGCGATGTCATCGAGGAGATCGGTGTCGGAGCGGCTCACAGCGGCAGCAAGTCCTTCGCGGCGCGTGAACGCACCCGCTCCTTGAGTCCATCTCGCGGCACCAGGTCGACGGGCACGCCGAGCACGTCTTCCAGTTCACGCTTGATGCCGATGATGTCGATGATGTCGGTCCCGGGTGCGAAGTCGACAAGCAGGTCGACGTCGCTGTCTTCGCGGTCGTCGCCCCTGGCGGCGCTGCCGAAGATCTCTGGGTTCGTGACGCCGTGGCGGCGCAGCACCTGGAGCAGCTCGCCACGACGGGCGGCCACACGTTGCCCCGTGGGACCGCTGAGCGACCTTCGGGCAGGTGCTGCGATCTCGGTCATGCCTTCATCGTATCGACGACCCGACACGTTGGCTTTGGTCGTGGCGCCGACGAAGGCATCAACATTCCCGACGAGTGTGGCCACCTCCGCCAGCGAGCCGTATGTCGGCGACCGGGCCAGGACCCGAACCAGAGAATCGACATCAAGGCCGGCGAGCTCCATGAGACGCTGGAGCAGTCCGGCGCCGTCGCTCTTGCGGAAACCGTTGCGGGCGGAGTACGGGGCCAGCTGCTGTTCAAGCTGGGCGAGGTCGAGACGGCGCTTCCTTGCAGCATCACGAAGAGCGCCGGCGATGTGGCGCAGATCGGCCTCGGCGTTGAAGAGATCGGCGATCGTCGCCTCTAGCGTCAGCGCGGGGAGCCCCGCAGCGATGGCGACATTCCTCGGGTCGAGCCTGCGCTGGCGATAGCGAATCTCGGCACGTTGGCTCTGGCGGCGCATGGGTGCGATGAAGTCATACTGCCGATCCCACAGGTCGCCGACGCCGTGTAGGCGCGCAGCAGACGCACCCGCGAACACGACGCCGCCAGCAAGGTTCTTGCTGCGCTCGTAGGCGAGGAGCTTGGGCGCTGTGCTCAGCCAAGCTGCTCGCAGGTCGTCGAACTGGTCACCCGGAGAGCCGGCGTCCATGTAGACGCCGTGAGCGAGGCGGGTCAGGTGCCCGGCCTCGGCGAGTCGGGACAGGTCCAGGCGCGTGACTCCGCGAATACTGGCCTGAGCCGACGTCACCATGCCCCACTGGTACGACGTCAGCTCCGCAAGGATACGCAGAGCTTCCGTAGACTTCACACTTGGAGTGTATCTCTCAGAGGGATACGTTCCAAGGATTTGTCCGCGTTCTGTGGCTCACAGCCCAAGGCTCGGCCCGCGTCGTTGTGCGGCAGCGCGCGTCCGCGGATCGATGGTGCGCTGCTGCTCGAAGGCGATTTCGCGCACGCGATAGGCCAGTGCCGCCGTCGGGTGGTCGGTGGGCAGGCGCCGTCCGGCGGCTGCCTCGTCAAGCGCTCGCGCGGCATCGATGCCGCGGCGTTGGAGTTGGTCGAGCTGCTTGGCCAGGCGCATGGTGTGCTCGTCTCGACCCCCGACGTGCCGCACGATCCTGGCCTCCCACCCCTTGAGGACATCGCCGTGCGACGCGTCGACCGCGCCCACGAGGCTGCGGTGGTACGCCGCCTCGCGATCATCGTGTGGTGGGGGACCGGCCCAAGTTCGATCGCCGCCCCCGATGCCGTTTGCCGCTCGCCATACCGCGAGGTCGTCGCGAAGTCCGGGCGTCAGCATGTCGTCGTACCGGCTCATCCACCGCGGGAGGACAGCACGCTTTCGGACCTCGGTCGTCAGGGTGGAGACCCGTCGCGCTCGGGCGGCGAGATAGGGGCCCCAAGCCGAGTGGGACGCCACTTCGTCCGGCACACCGGCGAGCCAGGGAAGTGGTCCGGCGGGTGCTTCCTCGAGGTCGACTCGCAGTCGCGAGGTCGCCAGAGCCAACGCGTCGGCGTAGCGGATCGTGGCGTCGTGCAGTTGCGTCTCGGGTGATGTGGCCAAGGTGCGAGTCGTCGTCGCCGAAACGGCGGCTGCGTCGCGGGCGAGGATGCTTTCGAGTAGTTCGCTCGCGGTGGCCTGCCGATCGAGAGCTGGGCTGGGTAGCGCGTGATCGTGTGCCGGTTCGACGTGCACGACGTGAACGTGGTTCTCCTCGCGGCCGCGGGTGAGCATCGTGTAGAGCGTCTGCCGGGTCTCCTCTCCGGTGGCGATGCCGTGCATGACGTCCGCAGTGAGGCCTTGCGCGGTGTGGACCGTGGAGGCATAGCCGAGTTCGACGTGTGCTGCGACGTAGGCCGAGGGCAGCTGTGCGTGGAGACCGGAGTCGCGGTGTCGCACCGACATTGCGCCGTCCTTGATGTCGGTGACGATCCAGCGGTCGCCGTTCTTGACCCAGTCGGTGCCACTGATTCCGAGACGTCGGTCGTTGCGCCGGCTGAGGAGGATGTCCCCGACATGGGCCGAGCAGCCGTCCGAGATCGGGACCGACTGACCGCTGAGTCCGCGAGCCGTTTGTGCTCGCATGTTGAGCTCCCGGACCAGGTCACGGGTGGGTGCCAGCATCAGGCAGTCACGACCCATCGACAGTTCTTGCGACCAGGCGTCGAAGACGGCGTCGGCGCTCGTAGCGTCGTCGCCGACATGGACCCGGTCGTGGTCGAGGTAGTACCCGAGCGCCGCCGGGTCGCCCTCGCGGAGGTCGAGTGATGCCGCAGCCTCTGCCTGATCGGCGAAGCGGACGAGCTCGTCCAGACGAAGCGCGCCGTGCGTGGTCGCGATGTCACGCAGCACCCCGCCGGCTCCAATCGCCGCGAGCTGCTGGTCGTCACCGATGAGGCGAACCGATGCGTCGCGCTCGACAGCGTAGGAGATGACCCGGTCGAGAGTGAGGGTGTCGGCCATCCCTGCCTCGTCGATCACCACCAAGGTCCCCGGACCGATGGAGCCAACGAGGGTGGAGGCTGGGGAGTGGGATAGGTCGTGGTCCAGCTTGGCCACCGTCTCGCACGACAGGCCGGTGGCTTCCGCGAGCGCCGCCGCGGCAGCGGCCGACGGCGCGAGGCCGACGACCTTACGGCCGTGCCCAGCCCAGACCTGCGCGAGCACCCGCACAGCGGTTGTCTTGCCCGACCCGGCGGGCGCCAGGGCGAGCTCGAGGCGGGCACCTCCGGTTGCTGTGGCGCGGATGAGTGCCTCCTGACCCTTGTTGAGGGACGCGCCATCGAGCCGCGCGGTGAGCACGGCGAACTCGACGTCCTCGTCGGCCCACGCCACCCCGTCGCGCAGGCCGGCCAGCGCCACGATGCGCTGCTCGGCATCGAGGATGCGCTGGCTGGCATAGCGGTCGCGCCCCGTGTGGCGATAGACGCTTTCACCGTTCGTACGCCGCAACAAGCTGGGCTCGCCAAGCGGGTCGAGGTCGGGGGAGAGGTTCACGCAGAGTCGCCCGAGGACATCGTCGACCACCCAATCGGCAACCTCCGCCAGTCGATCCGCGGGGAGGTCAGCCCCGCGAACCAGCCGCTGTGTCTCCGCGCGGACATGCCAGATCTGCCAGGACGCGCGACGGGCTTCAAGTTCGGCGACCACCTGCCCCGCCGTCGCCTGCACCCAAGCGGACGAGACGTGCTGGCGAGTGCGAGGAGCCGGGCGCAACGCCGCCGAGACCATCTCGGCCGCGGCCTGCTCGGAGCCGAGCACATCAGTCGCGTCGGATCGCCATGTCGTCCGCTGGTTGGCGTACGACCGCGGCTCGTGCTTCGCCTCCCGTGTTTCCAGGTTGGCCTGCTGCGCAAGCGCGACGGCCTCGACCGGCGTCGGCGGCCGTCCGTGCGCCATGGTGAACTCCCGTGACAACTCAAGCTGTCGGGCCACTATGTCGGAGCGGCGCTGCGACCACCACTCGCACAATGCTAGGTCGACGCCCTCGATCTCTCGCACAGGTCGCCTGTCTCGCGGCGTGCCCGGCCGTTCGATGAACTGCACCCCGAGCGCTTCGCTCAGCCGCAGTTCGAGCGCCGTGTTGTAGGTCTCCGACGCAGCGACGATGTGCTCGTGGAGGACCTTGCCGTAGATCGTCAACCATTTGCCCTGCCGCGTCTGCACCTTGTTGGCGACCGCGACGTGGGTGTGCAGGTCGGGGTCTCCGGCGCGGGAGTCACGGTGGGTGAACGCCGTGCCGATCAGGCCGCGGGTCTCGACCTGACGGGCACCTCCCCGGCCTTCGCGGGTGAAGAGCACCTCGCGCTCGATGAAGTCCAGGGCGTCGCGGACGGCGGCATCGTGCGCGCTCTCGATGGCACGGGCGACCTCCACGGGCGCCACCGCCCACAGCGCCGAGACGGACTTCACCGGGCTGAACGTCAGATCAAAGCCGGCGACCGCGGTCTGCCGTGGCCGCGAGTAGCGCCGCAGTGCGTCTGAGAGTTCCCGGGCGCTCGCCGGACTTCTCCCGTGGTCGCGCTCGAACCACTCACGGGCGAGCTCGCTGCGGGCCTGGGCGAG
The DNA here is from genome assembly GCA_038256885.1 of Propionibacteriales bacterium. GTDB lineage: Bacteria > Actinomycetota > Actinomycetes > Propionibacteriales > Nocardioidaceae > Aeromicrobium. Next base: position 658 of record JBBSJW010000113.1, on the reverse strand, counting down.
GACGTCGTACGACGCATTCCCGACGCCGTCAGCGGCGCGTGCCCGGCGCCGCACCTCGGCGTTGAACTCGTCGACAGCGCTGTTGTCGAAGACTTGGTACGCCTTTCCGAGTGCCTCCCCGGCGAGCGGGTGCGAGCCTGTGCCGAACAGGTGCTTCATGTGTTCGGCGGTGACGACGTCGCCGTCTGCCAGACCATCGAGCCCGATGAGCCCGGAGCCGACCCAGCGCCCGGGCGACTCGCCCTTGGCCGAGTAATAGTCGGCGAGCGAGGTGCGCCCCTTCTCGGTCGAGTCGAGCGCCGCGACTTGACGGGTCAGGTACTCATACCCCGACCCGGCCGAAAGTTTGTGCAGCGTCATCACACCCCAAAGGGCCGGCGATCGAGCGCGAGTGGCCAAGGGGGAACCTCGGTGAAAGAGGTGTGTGGCTGTTCGTCGTGGGGGAGGGGCGCTGAAGTCGGGAAAGGCCGAGTGGAGGTCGGGATTCGCGGATAGCGTCGTGGGTGTGACGGGGGGATCGACAGCGGGCGAGAAGCGGATGCGGTTGCGGTATGCCGGAATGTGCCGTGTGTGTGGTGCCGAGCTGCCGGCGAAGGCGGACGCGATCTACGAGCGCACGACGAAGACGGTGCGATGTGTCGACTGTGTTCCGACGGTG
>JBBSJW010000112.1:0-6748 GCA_038256885.1 Propionibacteriales bacterium | reverse complement strand
TCGTCGCTGCCGTCGCGGACGCGCGCAAGGCGATCGACGCCGTCGACGAGCACCTCCCCGACGTCTGCCTGCTGGACATCCACATGCCCGGTCACGGCATCGCGGCGGCACGCGAGATCAGCCGCCGGCACCCGGACATCGCCGTGGTCATGCTGACGGCGTCGCGCGACGACGACGACCTGTTCGAGGCGCTGCGTGCTGGCGCGTCGGGCTACCTGCTCAAGGACATGGACCCGGATCGACTGGGCGCGGCGCTGCGGGGTGTCATGGCGGGCGAAGCGGCGCTGCCGCGCACGCTCGTCGTGAAGGTGATGGCGGAGTTCCGCACCCGCCCGAAGCGCCGGCTCGGCCTGGTTGGCCAGGCGCCGGCGGCTCGCCTGACCAGCCGCGAGGCCGAGGTCCTCGACCTGCTGGCCGTGGGGCTGTCGACCGAGGACATCGCGGCTCGCCTGTTCGTCGGCAAGGTCACTGTGCGTACGCATGTCGCGAACATCCTCAAGAAGCTCCGGGTCCCGGACCGCGAAGCGGCCGTGCGCCTGGCCCGCGGCGACGTCGACTGACTAGGCGAGAGCGTTGAGGAGTCTCAACGCGAGACGCGGCCGATCGGACCTGTCGCCGCTTCGTCACTCTCCGTAACTTCGGCTGCGTCCACAAGGAGCAGCAAGCACAGCAAGCCGTTCTTCTCCCTGACACCAGCCCCACCAGGTGATCTTCAGGTCGGAACGGGACTGCTGCGCCCGTAGTCACCGGCGTTGAGAGTTCTCATCGCGAAGGGGACCGATCGGGCGATGTGCCCCAGGCGGATGCATACCTAGCTTCACATCCGACAGACCGTGACGCATCGATCCGGGGCCAGTACTTGGTCGCCTTGGCCCCCGGGGAGCGAGTGGCGAACCCGACGCGGCATCCCTCTTCAGCCTGGAGACCCCTGATGCGCCGTACCACCGCCTCCCTCGTCGGCACCGCCACTCTTGCCCTCGCCCTGTTCAGCGGAACGCCCGCTCTTGCTTCCACGACCACGACCGCCGGCATCTGCAACGGCGTCACGAACCAGCTGGCGCACCGCGGGAACGCGCAGCCGAACCTGCTCAAGGCCGCGGCGAAGCAGAACGCGGAGCAGATCGCCAAGTTGACCGCCGAGCGGGTTGCGCTGGTCACTACCCAGAACAGCCTGACGGCGCAGATCACGGCGGCGGAGGCGGAAATTGCGGCTCTGGACAAGACGTACGCAACGATGATTGGTCAGATCGACGCCGTCACGATGTCGCTGACCAAGCTCGAGGCGGACAAGGAGACGATGACGGCCGCGATCGCTTCTGCGAACACCGAGCTGACGACGCTGCAGGGCCAGCGGACGACGCTGGTCGACCAGATCACGCCGCTGCAGACGCAGCTGACGGCCGCTGCGGAGGACCTCTCTGCGCTCAGGATCCAGAAGGCCAGTGTCGTCAGCAGCCTGGCCTTGCAGGAAGCGGACCTTGCCGCGGCCAGGACCCGCCTGGAGAGCGCGACGGCGGCCGCGGCGACGGCGCAGAGCAAGGTCAACGCCCAGGTGGCCGCCATCGACCAGGCGACTCGGGAGTTGAACGGGCTGGTCGCCGAGCAGGATGTGGCGCAGGGGCTCGTCGACGCCGCCGAGAAGACGCTGGCGGACGCTCGCGAGGCGTTGCCCGGGCTGGAAGCCACGGCCAAGACCGCTGACACCAACGCTGCCGCAGCGACCGCTGCCGTCGCCGAGGCGGAGGAGAACCTGCGCCTGGCCGAGCAGAGCGTGACGACCTTCAGCCAGCAGATCGGCGCGATCGAGGCCCCGCTCCTCGGGCTGAAGACCGAGATCGCTGGGCTGGAGGGCGACATCGCCACCAAGACGGCCGAGATCGCCGCGAAGGAGAAGGAGATCGCCGCCGCGACCGCGACGCCGGTCGCCGACGCCGCCGCGCTGAAGACCCAGCTCGCTGCGCTTGAGGCCGAGCTCGATGCGATCAAGGGCAACGCCGACCAGAAGAAGCAGGAGCTTCGGGCCCAGATCACCGCGAAGAAGGCGGAGATCGCCGCAGCGGAGCAGCAGGCCGCGACCAAGACCGCGCTGATCACCGCACTCAACGGTGACCTGACGAAGCTGCAGGGCGAGCTCGCGACGCTGAACTCCGAGCTGTCGGCCAAGCAGCAGGAGAGCAGCAACCTGCAGCAGCAGCTGCCCGGGCTTCAGACCAGCCTGGCCGGCGCAACTACGCAGGTCGCCAGCGCCACCGATGCGCTCGCTGACGCCAAGACGGCGCAGGCGGCTGCAACCACGGCTCTTGCAGACGCCCTTGCTGCAGTCGAGGCGACGCAGGGCGAGATTGCTGACCTCCAGGCCGCGATGCCCGGGCTGACGGAGGACCTCGACGCCGCGAAGGCGGAAGTCACGAAGAAGCAGGGCGAGCTCCAGGCGCTCGAGGACGCGCTGCCCGGCCTGCAGGCCACGCTGACCGCCGCGAACACCGACGTCACGAACGAGACCGCCGAGGTCACCCGCCTCGACGGTGAGGTGGCCAAGCTGGTCGCGACGCTCGGCACCCTGAACACCTCGATCACCGCCGCGGAGAACACCATCTTGAGCCTGCAGAACCAGCTCACCCCGCTGCAGAACTCGCTGAACACCCTCAACACGCAGATCAGCGACAAGGAGGCCGCGCTCACCACCGCCAAGGCCGACCTGAACGGTGTCGACGCGAAGATCGTCACCGAGTCGGCGACGCTGCGGACGTTGGAAAGCGCGAAGAAGGTCAACCGCGACGCCGTCGCCGCGCAGAAGACGGTCGTAGCTGGGCTGCAGGCCCAGTACAAGACCGTGCTCGACCGGATCGCCGTCATCGACGGAACGATCGCCCTCGGCGGGTGCCTCGCCTAACCGCGCCGTCAGTTCAGCAGCGCCAGCATGAAGGACGGGGCACGCGATCTCTCGCGTGCCCCGTCCGTCCTGTATTGCGGTGACCGAAATTACGTGGTCAGGCCGTCCACATACTCCTGGTTGTCGGCGATCCACGCGTCGACGATCGGCGTGTAGTCGTCGACGGTGCCATCGACGTTGTACATGTCGTTCTCAAGCGAGAACAGCAGGTCGGAGGGCAGCGCGAAGCCCTTGATCCAGCCCGCGAGGGTGGGGTAGTCCGCCTCGAACGTGGGGCTGCCGAGAGAATGGATCGACTCCGCCGCGCCGAGCGTGCCCTTGGGGTCCTCGAGGTCGCGGATCGGGTACGCGTCGTAGGCCCACTGCGGACGCCAGAGCGTGACCGCGATGTTGTCGCCGCTGTCGGTGGCCGACTTGAGCTCGGCGAGCATGGCCGGGGTGGAGGAGGTGACGAAGTTCATGTCCTCGAGGCCGTAGCCCGGGATGACCTCGTCGGCCACCGCCGCGGTGAGCCCCGCACCCGGCTCGATGCCGACGATGCGGTTGTCGAACGCGTCCGCGTTGTCGGCGAGCTCGTCGAGCGAATCGATGGGCGCGTCCTCGTTCACGGCGACCGTGAGCTTGGCGTCTTCGTTCCACGCGCCGAGGTCGGTGATCTCGTCGCCGTACTTGTCCATGTACACCGCGTGGGTGGTGGGCAGCCAGCCATCGAGAGCGAGGTCGTAGTCGCCCGTGCTGACACCGGCGAAGACGGGTCCCGCGTCGGCGTACTCGAGCTCGACCGAGTAGCCCTTCTCCTCGAGGATCGACTTCCAGAGATAGGAGGCGGCCTCACCCTCGGGCCAGCCGTTGAACACGCCGATGGTGAGATCGGTCTTGTCACCGTTCGCGACGGTGGATGCGCTGTCGCTGGATGCGGTCGAGGCGCATCCGGTGATGCCGACGGCGGAGACTGCTGCTACGGCCAGAGCCGTGAAAATGCGTTGCTTCATAAGATGATTCCTTTTCTTCCCGGGAATGTGGATCAGGAGATTGGGTTATGCCCGGCTCGGCACGGCCGGTGCGGCCTCCGCCGAGACTGGGGCTACGTCGACGGCGCTGGTAGCGGTCGACGTCTTGGGGAACAGGCGTTTGCGACCCGCTCGTGAACCGCCGAACGAGGCGGTGAGTCGGTCGAGCACGATAGCGAGGATCACCACGGAGAGTCCCGCTTCCGCGCCGAGTCCCACATCGATACGGCTGAGCGCCTGCACGATGTCGCTGCCGAGGCCGGGAGCACCGACCATGCTCGCGATGACGACCATCGAGAGCGACAGCATGATGACCTGGTTGATGCCGGCCATGATGGTGGGCCTGGCCAGCGGGAGCTGGATCTGGCGCAGGATGCGCCCCGGCGACGACCCGAAGGCGTGACCGGCTTCGATCACCTCGGAGTCCACCCCGCGGATGCCCAGCTCGGTGAATCGCACACCGGGGGCCATGGCGAATGCGATCGTCGCCACGATCCCAGGCACGACGCCGATACCGAACAGGATGATTGCCGGAATCAGGTACACGAACGCCGGCATGGTCTGCAGAAAGTCGAGCACCGGCTTGACGATGGTCGACACCCTGTCGGAGCGTGCCGCCCAAATTCCGATCGGAACACTGATCAGCACGGCGATGAGCGCAGCCACGAGGGTGAGCGCAAGCGTGTGCATCGCGTTCTCCCACTGGTTGAGCCCGACGATGAGCAGGAGCCCGGCCGCAGCGCCGGCGCCGAAGAGCCAGCCCTTCGCATAGACCGAGATTGCGACGAGCACGACGAGAATCACCCAGAACGGCGGCACCGAGAGAACGGTGTCGAGTGCCTCGTAGAGGCCGCCGAAGATGGCACGGATGACGTCGAAGAATCCGCCGAAGTAGGTGGTGATGAAGTCGACGAGGGTGTTGACCCATTCGCCGACCGGGATGCGGAAGTCGTTCATTTGAAGGCTCCTTCGGAGCTTGCGAGGAGGGCCTCGGTGATGACATCGACGGGGATCGTGGACGGTGGTTCGACCACCTCGATCTCACCGGTCGTGGTGGAGACGTTCCCCAGGGCGCTGAGTAGCGTCACGCGCGGGATCACGCCGAGCAGGCGGTTGTTGTCGTCGACGATCGCGACGGGGAGCGAACTCTCCACAGACGCCTCGATGATCTCCATCAGCGGCGTCTCGCCCGTGACGGATTCCACCTGGCTCACGATGGGGAGGAGGTTCGAATCCGACCTCTTCACCAGCCGCATGACGTCCCGGTCGCTCACGACGCCGAGGAACCGGCGTCCCTCGCCGACCACGAAGACGTGAGAGGTCTGTAGGTCTCGCATCACGCGGAGTGCTGCGCGGGGCCCGGCGGTGGACGCGATGAGCGCACGCACGGGTTCCATCACATTTGCGGCGGTGAGCACTCGCGCCCGGTCGACATCCTTCACGAACTGAGCCACGTAATCGTTGGCCGGGTCGGTGAGGATGTCCTCGGGCGAACCGACCTGAACGATGCGGCCGTCGCGCATGACCGCGATCCTGTCGCCGAGGAACATCGCCTCGTTGAGGTCGTGAGTGATGAAGATGATGGTCTTTCCGAACTCGGCCTGCAGTTCGACGAGCTGCTCCTGCATCTCGCGCCGAATCAGCGGGTCGAGGGCGGAGAACGCCTCGTCCATGAGCAGGATCTCGGTATCTGCGGCGAGCGCGCGGGCGAGCCCGACACGCTGCTGCATCCCGCCGGACAGGTCCCCGGGAAGCTTGTCCTCCCAGCCGTCGAGTCCGACGCGCTTCACGACCGCGAGGGCGCGTTCCCGGCGCTCGGCCAGCGGAACGCCCTGCACTTCGAGGGCGTAAGCGGCATTGTCGAGCACCGTGCGGTGCGGCAGGAGTGCGAAGTGCTGGAACACCATGGAGATGCTCTTGCGCCGCACATCCCGCACCTGGGCCGCGCTCGCTCCTGCGATATCGATGCCGTTGATGGCCACCGAACCCGCGGTCGGCTCGACGAGACCGTTGAGCATGCGGATGAGCGTGGACTTGCCCGAACCGGACAGGCCCATGACGACGAAGATCTCGCCCCGCGCCACATCGAACGACGAATCGATCACGGCGGCGGTGGTGCCGCTTCCGAGCGACGAACGGGATGCCCCGCCCTCGAGTCGTTTGACGCCATCTTTCGGTTTACGTCCGAAGACCTTGTAGAGGCCCTGAACCTTGACTGCTGTTTCTGACACGTATTCTCCACACGCGAAAGCGGTGACCCATGACGGATCACGCACGCGCTGTCTGTGCTTACGGCCGGGTCGATGGCGCGTGCGTGGACTCCTACCTCAAGCACAACCGACGGTTACCCGTCCGTGCGATCGGAGTTCACGGTGGCGCTGCCATGGGGCAACACCGACGACGCCAGACCATACGTCTACGTCACGCTGCGAGGCGTGACGTGAGCGCGGACTGGGCTCTGCGGGCCAACATTGGGCCTCGGCGAGACTAACAACAACGCGTCGAACATGCACGGCCCCACTACCGCGATCCCGGGCGTGTCTCTTGCTCGGGGCCCGCTCGTTGCCTGCCAGGGCAGGCATCGGGCCACCTCCGACAATGTTGCACGTTTGTTATGGCAGCTCTTTCGGCTGACGCCCGCGGCACGAAAAACGGGGCACGCCGCTTCACGGGCGTGCCCCGTCGGTTCGGGCTGGAGACCTCCTATGAGCGGTGCTTGACCATCTCCGGCTTCTCGTGCTCGGCTACCTCCATCTTCGGATGTATCGCGGCGGCCACGGCTGCCGCGTAGGCGGCGTACCCGGCAGCGTTGGGATGCAGCATGTCGGGCATCCCCGGGGCATTC
>JBBSJW010000111.1:0-6803 GCA_038256885.1 Propionibacteriales bacterium | reverse complement strand
GTCGAGGTCAAGGATCGAGCGACGGGAGAGCGCACCGATGTTCCTCTCGCCGATCTCGTCCACGCCGTATCAAGCAGGGGGTAGCCGTGGGTCGGATCAGGTCAGCCGCAATACGTCGTCTCGGCGGGACAGTTCCGAAAGCAGCGAAGGCGAAGTCTGCCGCTTCGGATGGCGAGCCCAAGAAGGAACCGAAGCTGGTTCGTGTCCTGCGCGCGCGCTACGAACGACTGCAGGCCGACTACAACGGCGTGCTCAGCATCCTGGCTGGGAACACCGAGCTCTCGCCAGAGGTGAGCCGCGTCCTGCTGTACGTCGTGTCCAACAGGTTGACCATGATCCGGGTTCCGGAGCTGGTCGAGATGTGTTCGGTCGTGACTGACCTCCAGGCACGCGGCATAGAGGGATCGTTTCTGGAAACAGGAACGGCCAAGGGCGGTTCGGCGATTCTGCTGACGGCGCTCAAGGAGCCCGATCGCGAGCTGTCGGTCTACGACGTGTTCGGCCAGATCCCGCCGCCTTCTGAGGAGGACGGCAAGGACGTCCACAAGCGCTACGCCACGATTGTCAGTGGCGAAGCAGTCGGGCCGGGCGGCAGCGAGTACTACGGCTACGAAGAAGATCTCCTGGGCATGGTGTCGGCAGCGTTTACGTCCGCTGGCTACCCGGTGGACGACAACCGGGTGCACCTGGTTCAAGGCCTTTTCGAGGACACGTTGCATCCGGATGGCCCGATCGCACTCGCTCACCTCGACGGCGACTGGTACGAGTCGACCATGGTGTCGCTGCAGCGTGTGGTTCCGCACCTCAGCGTCGGCGGCGTCCTGATCATCGACGACTACCGCTCGTGGTCAGGCTGCGCGAAGGCCGTTGACGAGTTCTTCGCAGGTCGGTCGGATTTCGAGCGTATTGACGACGGTGCCCGACTGCGCCTCGTCCGCGTGACTCAAGGCTGAGACGGCAATCCGGGGAACGCGCGCGGGCGACCGCCCCAGGTCAGCTCGGCCTCGGCGGCACGTCGCAAACGTTTGACGGCGTACAGCTGATCGTCCTGGTCTGACGTCTCGCCGGCGAATGTCAGGCACGCGGCCGCCACGGACTGCTCGAGTCGTCGTGCCAGGCGGATCGCCTGCTCGGGTGTGCGCAGCGATCCGATGGCATACGACAACTTCGCAGGCACCGGTTCGATGTCGAGCACCTGCAATCGGTTCAACAGGTGGTCGCGAGTGCGGAGGTGGGCATCGTGGGACCTGCGCGCCCGTTCGGCGAGCTGCTCGAACTGCGCGCCGATGACGGGATAGAGCCACACCGACTCGTGCTCAAGCTCGAGCCAGCCCTGCAAAGCCTCGGTTGCCGTCATCGCACGCCCTTGATCGTGTCGGCGCACTGAAAGAGCCCGGCCGACATCGAGGCCAGAACCCGAACCAGGGCGGGGGAGACGGCGTCGACCGCATCGGCGGCCCGAGCGCGAGCCGCCTTCGCATACGCGGAGGACAGTGCACTGACCGCTGTGCCTGGATCGGTCGACGGAGTGGCGACATCCGGAACGCTGCCGGCCACGCCGACCGCGGTTGCGTGGGAGGTGCTGATGGCGACATAGCGGTCAAGGCGCAGCGTGGGGTGCGCCCCGGCTGTTGCCTCGACCATGGCGAGAAGGCTGTTCTGGTCGGCCGCGACCCGCGCCAGCAGCTTGGAGTCCAAGAGATCTGGCTCGGGACGAGGCTTGATGCCGACGCTTCGGGCGATGTCGTCGAGACGGTGAGTGAGGGCTGCGCCGCCCAGTGCGGCAGCGGCGACGGCGGTGGCCGCTCCAGTGCCTAGGAGGACGCGTCGGCTGATCACCTCGGCAGGCTATCCGACGGTGCCGGGCCGGGCCTGAGTCGATACGGTTCTTACGTTCCTCCAGGTTCGATAGGGTGGGACCACACTGCATCGCGGGACGGCAGAACCTGCCGACAACAGAACAGAGGAGGACGAGCCAATGACTGACAGGCTTGAGACCCTCGTGAACGACTGTGTGTCCGCACTCGGTATGGATATGGAAGCCGTAGAGCTCACCTCCGGAGGTCGACGCAAGGTCCTCCGCATCGCTTTGGACGTCGATGGCGGCATCGGCATCGACCACATCACTGACGCCACGCGCGCGCTGTCGGAGGTCCTTGACAGCTCGGACGTGATGGGCGCGGAGCCCTACACGCTCGAAGTGACTTCCCGCGGTGTCGAACGCCCGCTCACGCTGCCACGCCACTGGCGACGCAACGCTGGCCGGCTCGTACGCGTGACGCTCGAGGACGACATCACCCTGGATGGCCGCATCGGAGACTGCGATGACACCGGAGTCCAGCTGACCACCAAGAAAGACACGACGCGGATCGCGTACGACCAGATCGTGACGGCGCTCGTACAGACCGAGCTGAACAGGAAGGACGCCTGATGGACATCGACATGGCAGCCCTGAGAGCGCTCGAGCACGAGAAGGACATCTCGTTCGAGGTGGTCGTCGAGGCGATCGAGACCGCACTTCTCTCGGCCTATCACAAGTCACCGGGGTCCTTCCCGAGTGCGCGGGTCGAGCTCAACCGCAAGACGGGGCACGTCATCGTGTGGGCCAAGGAGCGCCTCGAGGATGAGGCGCCGACCGAGCCGGCCGACAGCGATGAGCCGGCCGCACGGCCCGAACCACGATTCACCGAGGAGTTCGAGCACACGCCGGACGACTTCGGCCGCTTCGCTGCGACGATTGCGCGCCAGCTGATCATGCAGCGCATCCGCGATGCCGAGGACGAGGCGAAGTACGGCGAGTTCTCCGGCCGCGTCGGCGACATCGTCTCCGGTGTCATCCAGCAGAGCCGCCCCGGTGACGTTGCCCTCGACCTGGGCCGCATCGAGGCGATCCTGGTGGCGTCCGAGCGGGTGCCGGAGGAGAAGTATGCGCACGGCGAGCGCCTCAAGGCGTACGTGTACGAGGTCGAAAAGGGCCTGCGCGGTCCGCGCGTCAAGGTCTCGCGCACTCACCCCAACCTCGTGAAGCTGCTGTTTGCGCTCGAGGCGCCCGAGATCGCCGACGGATCGGTCGAGATCGTCGCGATTGCCCGCGAGGCAGGTCACCGCACCAAGATCGCCGTACGAGCCAATGTGCCCGGCATTAACGCCAAGGGTTCCTGCATCGGTCCCATGGGCTCGCGAGTGCGCAACGTCATGCACGAGCTGCACGGCGAGAAGATCGACATCGTCGATTACAGCGACGATCCCGCGGAATTCATCGCTCACGCGCTGTCACCTTCGCAGGTCAAGGGCGTCACGCTGGTCGACCCGCCGACGCGCTCGGCGCGGGTCGTCGTACCCGATTTCCAGCTGTCGCTCGCGATTGGCAAGGAAGGTCAGAATGCGCGGCTCGCCGCCAAGCTGACCGGATGGCGTATCGACATCCGCTCCGACACCGAAGTCCCCGCCACGGGAGACGGCACGGGAACCGATGGCGCAGCCGCCTCGCGAAACGGGTAGACTGACCGAGGTCCTTCGTACGTGCATCGGCTGCCGAGAGCGTGCGGACAAGACCACTCTGGTGCGAGTCGTCGCAGCTAAGGAGTCCACGACCACGGTCGTGACACCTGATCTGAGCCGATCGTTGCCGGGCCGCGGGGCGCATCTGCACCCAACGGCGCGGTGCCTGGAGCTCGCGACACGACGCAAGGCGTTTGGTCGGGCCCTTCGAATCGAAGGACCGCTCGACCTGAATGCGCTGAGTGCCATGATCGACACGGAATCATCTAAGAAGTAACACCTGCTGAATGACCACGAGGAACGCACATCGCGTTCCCAGACCACGAATCGGAGCACCCCGCTCATGACGAACCGATGAGTACTCACCGATGAGTACTGACCGATGAGCCTGCACGTCAACTAGGTCTGATCCTCCTTTGGGTCGGACCCCCTGAAGGAGAAAAGTGGCTGTAAGAGTCCACGAGCTCGCCCGCGAGTTCGGTGTCGAGAGCAAAGTCGTCCTGTCCACCCTGAAAGACATGGGTGAATACGTGAAGTCGGCTTCCTCGACCGTCGAAGCGCCCGTCGTACGCCGCCTCACCGAAGAACACGGTGAAGCGTTGCGCGCCCAAGGTGCCAAGAAGTCCGGCGGCAAGCCCGCCGCAAAGAATCCCCCGCAAGCGGGAGGTGCCCCCACGGCCCCTTCTGCCAAGGCCGAAGCGCCTGCAGAGGCTCCGGTCGCAGAAGCGCCCGAGCCGGTTGCCGCCAGGCCTGCTGGGCCCACGCCCGGCCCGCGCGTCGTCGCTGCGCCCGAGCCTGAGCCCGAGCCGGTGGCTGAAGCGCCCGTCGAGGCTCCTGCCGCCGCAACCGAGACCCCCGCGGCCCCGCGCCCCGGTGGCGCACCAAGCCCCGGTCCCCGTGCGCCTGGCGCAGGTGGAGCACGCCCCGGCAACAACCCGTTCTCATCGACGCAGGGCATGCAGCGCGCCCCACGTCCCCCTGCAGCACGCGAAGGTGGTGCACCGGCAGCACCGGCAGTTCCCGGCATGCCTCGCCCCAACCCCGCGATGATGCCGCGGCAGTCCGGCCTCGGCGGACCTCCGACGAGCCGCGACCAGGCTCGCGGTGGACCCGGCGGAGCTCGAGGTGGACCCGGCGGAGCACCCGGTCGCGGTGCACCCGGTGGCTACCAAGGCCGTCCCGGCGGAGCACCCGGTGGCGGAGGCGCTCCCGGACGCGGCGGACCCGGCGGAGCACCTGGTGGCGGTGGAGGATTCGGTCCTCCGCGCAGCGGTGGCGGACCTGCGGGTCGCAACACTCGTGGTGGCACGCAGGGCGCGTTCGGTCGCGCCGGCGGTCCCGTACGTCGTGGACGCAAGAGCAAGCGCGCGAAGCGCCAGGAATACGACCAGATGCAGGCTCCTGCCATCGGCGGAGTCCGCGTACGCAAGGGCGACGGCGAGAACGTACGCCTGACCCGTGGCTCGTCGCTGAGCGACTTCGCCGAGAAGATCGGCGCGGACTCCGCGTCGCTCGTCGAGGTGCTGTTCCACCTCGGTGAGATCGTCACGGCCACCCAGTCGGCCAACGACGAGACGCTGCTGCTTCTCGGTGAAGAGCTCAACTACAACGTCGAGATCATCTCGCCCGAGGACGAGGACCGCGAGCTGCTCGAGTCGTTCGACCTCGAGTTCGGTGAGCACGAGGGCGACGACAAGGACCTCGCACCGCGTCCGCCGGTCGTCACAGTCATGGGTCACGTCGATCACGGTAAGACCAAGCTGCTCGACGCCCTGCGAAACGCCAACGTCGTCGACAAGGAAGCCGGTGGCATCACGCAGACCATCGGTGCCTACCAGGTTGCGACCGAGGTCGACGGCAGCGAACGTCGCATCACCCTGATCGACACCCCGGGCCACGAGGCGTTCACCGCCATGCGTGCCCGTGGTGCCCAGGCGACCGACATCGCGATCCTTGTGGTCGCAGCCGATGACGGTGTCATGCCGCAGACGGTTGAGGCGCTCAACCACGCCAAGGCTGCCGGTGTCCCGATCGTCGTTGCGGTCAACAAGGTCGACAAGCCCGACGCCGACCCGACCAAGGCTCGCGGTCAGCTGGCCGAGTACGGCCTGGTTCCGGAGGAGTACGGCGGAGACACGATGTTCGTCGACGTCTCGGCCAAGGCCGGCACCGGATTGGATGCGCTCCTCGAAGCGGTCATCCTCACGGCTGACGCCTCGCTCGACCTGCGCGCCAACCCCGACCAGAACGCCGAGGGCCTTGTCATCGAGGCGCACCTCGACCGTGGTCGCGGTCCCGTCGCAACGGTTCTCGTGCACCGCGGAACGCTCAAGGTGGGCGACTCGATCGTCGCCGGTCCGGCGTTCGGTCGCGTACGCGCCTTGCTCGACGAGCACGGCGAGAACATCGAAGAAGCCACACCGTCGCGTCCTGCACTGGTGCTCGGCCTGACCGCAGTGCCCGGTGCAGGTGACAACTTCATGGTGGTTGCTGACGACCGTCTGGCTCGCCAGATCGCCGAGAAGCGCGAGGCGCGTGAGCGCAACGCTCTCCTGGCGCAGCGCAGTGGTCGCCGTACGCTCGAGGACTTCATGTCCTCGCTCGAGAAGGGCGAGACCGACGAGCTGCTCCTCATCCTCAAGGGTGATGGTTCAGGTTCGGTTGAGGCTCTCGAGGATGCGCTCGCACAGATCGACGTCGGCGAAGGTGTCGCACTGCGCGTCATCGACCGCGGCGTCGGTGCGATCACGGAGACCAACGTCATGCTGGCCGCCGCGTCCAACGCCGTCATCATCGGCTTCAACGTCCGCCCGCAGGGCAAGGCGACGGAGCTGGCTGACCGCGAGGGTGTCGAGATCCGCTACTACTCGATCATCTACAACGCGATCGAGGAGATCGAGGCATCGCTCAAGGGCCTGCTCAAGCCGGAGTTCGAAGAGGCGCAGCTCGGTACCGCCGAGATCCGCGACATCTTCCGCTCCAGCAAGATCGGCAACATTGCCGGTTGCATGGTCACCAGTGGTGTCATCAAGCGCAACGCCAAGGCGCGCCTCCTGCGAGACAGTGCCGTCGTGGCCGAAAACCTCGACCTCGGAAGCCTGCGTCGCGAGAAGGACGATGTGTCGGAGGTTCGCGAAGGCTTCGAGTGCGGCATCGTGCTCAAGGGCTACAACGACGTCAAGATCGGCGATGTCATCGAGACATACGAAATGCGGGAAAAGGTACGGGCCTAACAGCCTGCCGGCATCGAAGGGCTGGGTCGGGCGCGTGCAACGCGTCAGGCCCGGTTCCCCGGCCGTCTC
>JBBSJW010000110.1:0-6871 GCA_038256885.1 Propionibacteriales bacterium | reverse complement strand
GTCGACCTCACGAATCCTCGACCCGCGCTACATCAGCGCTGATCACTACAACACCGCCAACCGCGTCAAGAGCATTCTGCAGCGCAACAAGGAGCTCCAGGACATCATCGCGATCCTCGGTGTTGACGAGCTCAGCGAAGAGGACAAGACCCTCGTGGGTCGCGCCCGTCGTATCCAGCGCTTCCTGTCGCAGAACACGTACGTGGCCAAGCAGTTCACCGGTATTGAAGGCTCGACCGTCTCCATCGACGAGACGATCGATGGCTTCACCAAGATCTGCGACGGCGACTACGACCACGTTGCTGAGCAGGCCTTCTTCATGTGCGGCGGTCTCGAAGACGTCGACAAGAAGTGGGAAGAAATCCAGAAGAGCCTCTGATGGCAGATCCTTTGCAGATCGAGCTGGTCTCGGCCGACCGCGTTGTGTGGTCCGGCCAGGCCAGTGAGGTGTTGGCCCGCACCGTCGAGGGTGACCTCGGTGTGCTGGCTGACCATGCTCCGCTTCTGTCGTTGCTCGTGCCCGGCGTTGTCGTGATCACGCCCCTCGAAGGTGAGGACCCGATCAAGGCAGCCGTGGCGGAAGGATTCATCTCCGTCGCCAACAACCGGGTGTCGATTCTCAGTGAGGATGCGTTCCTCGCCGATGAGATCGACGTCGCGGCTGCACGTGCAGAGCTCGAAGCGGCGGAAGCAGACGATGACGCGACCGCTATCCTGCGAGCCGAGGCGAAGTTGAGCCTGGTCGACAAGACGTCCTGACGTCAGGAGGGAGTTCGCGATGCCATTTTGGTTGTGGCTCGTCGACTCCCTCGTGCTCATCGTCCTGCTGCTCCTGGTGCCGCTCATCGGGTTGTTGGTTCGGCGCAGGGTGCTCGCCCGTTCGGGTGGCACGTTCGACATGAGCATCAACCGCAACGTCGCCGGTATCTCCAAGGGTTGGACCCTGGGACTCGCCGTCTACCGCGAGAACCACCTCGAGTGGTTTCGGACGTTCTCTTTGTCGCTGCGTCCGCGCTATCGATTTGAGCGCGGGGACGTGCAGATCGAGGGTCGTCGCGAACCGGACAGTGATGAGGTGCACGCGTTGCACGACGGCCATCTGATCGTGGGCACCGAGAACGCTGCCGGCGTACGACAGTTCGCGATGAGCGCCAATGCTTTGACCGGGCTGCTGTCGTGGCTGGAGTCGGCTCCACCCGGTCAGCGCGTCAACAATGTGGTCTGACTCAATCAGTCGCCTTGGCCTGTTGACCGGTGCTTGGTAGCCGTACCAGAATCGAGGAGAGCTCACGTCCCCTGTCGAAGTTGGTGTTCACGTTGTTGAAGCGTTCTCTTGCGGCCGCATGCGCGTCGGTCCTGCTAGTGCTGGGTGTCGCGCCAGCCGCATCCGCAGCCAAGCCCACCCAGTCCCACAAGATCGTCACGGTCAGCGACCGGGATGCCTCGAGGCCCACCGCTCCGAGTGGCCCGATCGCGTTCGCCATCGACTGGGACTGATCAGCCCCTCTCACCACCCGGAACCCAGAGGACGTCTCCGTCTTCTCGATTCGCGTAGCGGCCGAGGATGAACAGCAGGTCGCTGAGCCGGTTGAGGTACTTCGCCGTGAGCACGTTCATGGTGTCGCCGTGCTCTTCGAGCGCAGCCCAAGCCGAGCGCTCAGCTCGCCGTACGACGGTGCACGCGACGTGGACGGCTGCCGCTGACGGGGTGCCGCCGCGCAGGATGAACGAACGCAGCTTCGGCAACTTCTCGTTGTAGTGGTCGCACCAGCCTTCGAGGCGGTCGATGTAGTCGGGCTCGACCCGCAGCGGCGGATATTCCGGGTTCTCCACGACGGGGCACGACAGATCGGCGCCAACGTCGAACATGTCGTTCTGCACGTGGGTCAGGACCGTCACGACGTCGTCCTCGAGGCCACCGAGGGCGATCGCCAGACCGATCTGGCTGTTGGCCTCGTCGACGTCGGCGTACGCGGCGAGCCTCAGGTCGAGCTTGGAGGTCTTGCTCATGTCGCCGAGGTTGGTCGTGCCGTCGTCGCCTGTACGCGTGTAGATGCGGGTCAAATTCACCATGTACGTGAGTTTAGGTGCAGGGGCGAGTTTCAAGATCATCCGTCGTAGCCTGTGGCGGAGTGTGAGGCAGAACGCCCTGAGGAAGCCGTGACCAGCGTAGATACCGCGCGGTAACCTGAACGTTATGCCTGACAAGCCCTGGGTGATGCGCACCTACGCCGGACACAGCTCGGCGACAGAGTCCAATGCGCTCTACCGACGCAACCTCGCGAAGGGTCAGACCGGTCTCTCGGTCGCCTTCGACCTGCCCACACAGACTGGTTACGACCCTGACCACGAGCTCAGCCGTGGAGAGGTCGGCAAAGTCGGTGTGCCGATCCCACACCTCGGTGCGATGCGCCAGCTGTTCAAGGACATCCCGCTCGACACGATGAACACGTCGATGACGATCAATGCCACCGCGATGTGGCTGCTCGCGATGTACGAGGTCGCCGCCGAGGAGCAGGGAGTCGATCCCGCCCAGCTCTCAGGCACGACGCAGAACGACATCATCAAGGAATACCTTTCGCGCGGCACATACGTCTTCGGTCCCGCGCCGTCGCTGCGCCTGACGACCGACATGATCGCCTACACGGTCAGCACCATCCCGAAGTGGAACCCGCTCAACATCTGCAGCTATCACCTGCAGGAAGCCGGCGCGACGCCGACGCAGGAGCTGGCGTACGCGCTGACCACCGCGATCGCGGTGCTCGACGCCGTACGCGACTCGGGCCAGGTCCCGCCCGAGGAGTTCGAGGCCGTCGTCGGACGTATCTCGTTCTTCGTCAACGCAGGCGTGCGCTTCATCGAAGAGATGTGCAAGATGCGCGCGTTCGGCCGGCTGTGGGAGGAGATCACCCGCGAGCGTTACGGCGTGACCGATCCCAAGATGCGCCGCCTCCGCTACGGCGTTCAGGTCAACTCGCTCGGCCTCACCGAGGCTCAGCCCGAGAACAACGTCCAGCGCATCGTGCTGGAAATGCTCGGCGTGACGCTGAGCAAGGACGCTCGCGCCCGCGCCGTACAGCTTCCCGCGTGGAACGAAGCCCTCGGTCTGCCGCGCCCGTGGGACCAGCAGTGGTCGCTGCGCCTCCAGCAGGTGCTCGCCTTCGAGTCCGATCTCCTTGAGTACGACGACATCTTCGAAGGCTCGGTCGTGATCGAGGCCAAGGTTGCGGAGCTCGTCGCTGGAGCCAAGGAAGAGATCGATCGCGTCCAGGCGATGGGCGGCGCCGTCGCTGCCGTCGAGTCGGGCTACATGAAGCAGGCGCTGGTCGGTTCACACGCCGAGCGTCGCGCCCGTATCGAGTCGGGTGAGATGAAGGTTGTCGGCGTCAACGCCTACACCGAGACTGAGCCGTCGCCACTGACCGAGGACCTCGACGCCGCGATCATGACGTCAGATCCCGAGGCCGAGGCCAATGCCATCGCCGATGTCACCGCGTGGCGCGCACAGCGAGATCAGGGAGCCGTCGACGAGGCGCTGGATCGCCTTCGTGCCGAGGCCAAGACCGAGACCAACCTGATGGAAGCAACGCTCTCAGCCGTACGCGCCGGGGCGACTGTCGGCGAGTGGGCCGGCGCGCTGCGTGAGGTGTTCGGTGAGTACCGCGCACCCACCGGTGTCAGCGGTGTCGTGGGCGTTGCCGATTCCGGCAAGGAGCTCACCGCCGTACGCGAGAAGGTCAAGAAGACGGGGGAGGAGCTCGGCACGCGCCTGCGCTTCCTCGTCGGCAAGCCAGGTCTCGATGGTCACTCCAACGGAGCTGAGCAGATCGCCGTGCGCGCGCGTGATGCGGGCTTCGAGGTCATCTACCAGGGCATCCGCCTCACACCCGCTCAGATCGTCGCTGCGGCCGTGGCAGAGGACGTCCACTGTGTCGGCTTGTCCATCCTGTCCGGCTCACACATGGAGCTCGTGCCAGAGGTGCAGAAGGCCATGGCCGAGGGTGGCATCGGAGACGTACCGCTGATCGTCGGCGGCATCATCCCCGAGTCAGACGCCCGCAAGATGGAGGCAGCCGGGGTTGCTGCGGTGTTCACGCCGAAGGACTTCGGCATGACGACCATCATGGATCGCATCGTCGACGAGATCCGCAAGGCCAACCACCTCACCGCCTAGTTCCACCACTCGCTGGTTGAGTAGGAGGCCGCCCGCGGCCGACGTATCGAAACCTCGCGAGATGCAGGGTCGAGCGAGCATCTCGTCGTGCCTGATGTCGATGTTTCGATACGGGCTCGTTCCGCCCCCTCGCTCGCTGGGCTCGCTGGGGGGACTCCCAAGCCTACTCAACCACCGAGATGATCAGTTGACGTGGCGATAGTCCTTCGGCAGGCCGCCGCCGGCGTTGACGTCCTTCGCGAGGTCCTGCAGAGCCATCAGCGCGACTGACTGGCTGAACGGGCCGTACGAGACCCGAGCGACGCCCAGCTCCTGCATACGGCCGAGCGGCACCGAGCCGGGCGATCCGATCAGCGTGAGCTTCTGCGGGCCCCATACGTCGACGATCGCCTTGATGTCGTCCTCGGACACGGCGCCGGGAACGAACACGACCGGTGCTCCGGCGGCGAGGTAGGCCGAGCCGCGCTCGATCGCATCGGCGAGCACGTCACCGTGCGGGCGATCGCCGGCGCGGAGGAAGGCATCCGTACGTGCGTTGAGCACGAACTCGACGCCCTCGGCATGACCGGCAGCCTTCACAGCCTCGACGACACCAACGGCCTCGGCGATGGGCTTCATCTGGTCCTCAATGTTGGCGCCGACAGCACCGGCACCGATCGCCTTGCGCGTGGTCTCACCCGCATTGCCGTAGCCCGCCTCCAGGTCGGCCGTGACGGGAAGCTCCGTGGCAGCCACGACGCGGCCGACCGCGGCGATCATCAGGTCGACTGGGATGTTTTCGCCATCCTCGTACCCATGCGCCACGGCGATCGAGTGGCTGGCTGTGGCGAGCGCCCGGGTGCCCTCGACGTCGGCAACTATCTTGGCGCTGATCGCGTCCCAGACGTTGACGACCTTGAGCAGCTGGGGATCGGAGTGGAGCGCGAGGAGGGCGTGGGCCTGAGCGGCGACGTTGGGCATGCAGGAAGGCTAGCCAGTCCTTCATAGCGAGCCAGTCAGTCGTTGCCCTAGGCTCAAGCCGCCGCTAGGCAGCGATCTTGACCCGGTCCTTCTTCTTGACCTTGACGAGCTTGCGCTTCTTGACGGTGTAGCCCTCGGGGAGAGTCCCCTTCTTCATCATCTGGATGGGGCAGCGCTTGCAGGCAGGCTTGTCGCTGCAGCACTTGCTCTTGGGCTTCGGAGGCACACTACTATCGTACAACGTGTAGGTGAGGCTCGCCTTACTCAACTAGGAGATCTTGGTCATGGCAGCACCAGCTTTCGTCAAACAGCTCAACAAGCAGCTCGGCAACGAGTTCGGAGCCCATCAGCAGTACGTCGCGATCGCGACGTACTTCGACGCGCAGACGATGCCGCAGACGGCCGCGCTGTTCTACCAGCAGGCCATCGAGGAGCGCGACCACGCCATGATGATGGTGCGCTACCTTCTGGATGCCGATGAGCAAGTCACCATCCCGGCCCTCGATGCCCCGCGGGCGAACTTCAAGAACGTGATCGAGCCTGTGGCTGCCGCTCTCGAGCAGGAGAAGCGCGTCACCGAGCAGATCAATGAGCTGACCCGCATCGCCCGCGAGAACAACGACTACGCCTCTGACCAGTTCATGCAGTGGTTCATCAAGGAGCAGGTCGAGGAAGTCTCCAAGATGAGCGACCTTCTCGCTGTGGTCACGCGCTCCAAGGACGACTACGAGCGCATCGAGGACTGGGTTGCGCGCGAAGACAAGAGCCAAGGGAATGACCCCACCGCCCCGGCGATCGCCGGTGCGTAAGACATTCCTGGCTGCCGCTCTGCTGCTGGCGGTCGGCGGTTGCAACAACGGCTCTGACGAGCCCGGAGGGTCGATGGCAAACCCGCCAGACACCGTGACGGATCTGACGATCACGGTCGTTGCGGACGAGGGCGCGACCCCGAAGACCTTCTCCCTGAGGTGTGACCCGACGGGCGGCGATCACCCGCAGCCGGCCGAAGCGTGTGCAGTGCTGAAGAAGGCCGGTGCAACAGTCTTCGACCCGGTGCCCAAGGATCAGGCGTGCACGATGATCTTCGGCGGCCCGCAGACTGCGACCGTTGTTGGCCTGTTCGAAAAGAAGGACGTGGACGCGACATTCTCTCGTTCAAACGGCTGCGAGATCGCCCGCTGGGAAAAGCTCGGTACGACAGTCTTCGACGTCCCGCTCCAGTAACTAGAAGAGCCTGAGCGAAGGGTCGTCGATGCCGCGCAGGGCGTCGTAGTCGACGACGACGCACTCGATTCCGCGGTCCTGCGCCAACGTACGAGCCTGCGGCTTGATCTCTTGAGCGGCGAAGATCCCGCGTACAGGTCGCAGGGCCGGATCGCGGTTCATCAGCTCGAGGTAGCGGGTGAGCTGCTCGACCCCGTCGATGTCGCCGCGGCGCTTGATCTCGACAGCAACGGATGCGCCGCCGCCGTCCTTGCAGAGCAGGTCGACCGGGCCGATCGCGGTCATGAACTCGCGACGAATGAGGCTCATGCCATCACCGAGCGCGATGGTGTGCTCGGCGAGGAGCTCCTGCAAGTGCTTCTCGACACCGTCCTTCTGCAGGCCGGGATCGATGCCGAGCTCGTGGTCGGAGTCGTGCAGCAGCTCCTCGATGCGGATGCGAAGGGTGTCGTCGGACGTGGTTGCGCTGACGGTCCACTCGGTCACGCCGTCGTCGGCGAGCCCCTCCCGCAG
>JBBSJW010000109.1:0-6878 GCA_038256885.1 Propionibacteriales bacterium | reverse complement strand
TCAATCTCATGGAGTTTCGATACGCTCGTTCCTCGCTACTCAACCACCGAGATGGCGAGCTCGAAGACCAGGCCAGCCGGCTACCCTCCTTGCACGCCTGCTCGACCGAATACTGGCGCGAGCCAATCGGCGTACGAGGTTTCGATACGTCGGGCCCCTACTCGCTGCGCTCGTGGGAGGTACCCCCAGCGGACGGCCTCCTAAGCCGACCGCGTTGAGGTCAAGGTGTCCCACTCGCTGAGTCTTTCAGGAAGGTCAGTTAGGCCATGCTCACCCTCCTCCCCACGACCTCCCACGTACGATGGGGGCATGGCAGCCGTCACTGAAGAACAGGTCCGCGAGGCCCTGAGCACCGTCAACGACCCTGAGATCAAGCGTCCGATCACTGACCTCGGCATGGTCGACGGCATCACGATCGGTGACAAAGAGATCACCGTACGGCTTCTCCTGACAGTCTCCGGATGCCCGCTCAAGGACACGCTCAACCGCGACATCACGGCAGCCGTTCTCACGGTCGCCCCTGGTGTGAACGTTGTCGTCGACATGGGCGTCATGAACGACGAGCAGCGCAAGAGCATGCAGCAGATGCTGCGTGGCGGCCACACCGAGCGTGAAGTTCCGTTCGCCCAGGTCGGCTCGCTCACCAAGGTCTTCGCCATCGCCTCCGGCAAGGGTGGCGTCGGCAAGTCGACCGTCACGGTCAACCTCGGCCTCGCCATGGCCAACCGCGGCCTCAAGGTCGGCATCATCGACGCCGACATCTATGGACACTCGATCCCCGACATGCTCGGCGTCGGCGACCTCCGCCCGACCCAGGTCGAAGACATGATCATGCCCGTCCCGGTCAAGGGCATGAAGGTCATCAGCATCGGCATGCTCAAGCCCAACAAGAACCAGGTGGTCGCCTGGCGCGGCCCGATGCTTGACCGTGCACTCCTGCAGATGCTCAGCGATGTCTACTGGGGCGACCTCGACGTGCTCCTGCTCGACCTGCCGCCCGGTACGGGTGACGTGGCGATCAGCCTTGGTCAGCACCTGCCCAACGCTGAGGTGCTCGTCGTCACCACGCCGCAGCCTGCTGCCGCCTCCGTAGCCGAGCGCGCCGGGACGATGGCGTCGATGATGCACCAGCGTGTCGTCGGCATCGTCGAGAACATGTCCTACTTCCAGCTCCCCAGCGGCGAGCGCATGGAGATCTTCGGCTCCGGTGGGGCTGCCGCCGTCGCCGAGACGTTGACCGCGCGCTTCGGGTACGACGTGCCCGTGCTTGGCCAAGTGCCTCTCGAGGAGAAGCTGCGTGAAGGCGGCGACTCCGGCGAGCCGATCATCGCGACCAACCCTGACTCCGAGGCCGCCAAGATCCTGCAGGGCATCGCCGACCAGCTCAGCGGCCGCTCGCGCGGTCTCGCTGGCATGCAGCTCGGCTTGGCGCCCGCCGGTCGGCTCTAGGGCTGCAGATGTTCGGCATCGGCGTACCGGAGATGCTCGTCATCGCCATGGTCGCGATGCTGGTGTTCGGACCTGACAAGCTGCCCGAGATCGCCAGGCAGTTCGGCGGATTCGTACGTACGGTGCGCCAGATGGCCGACAACGCCAAGAACGATCTCGGACGCGAGATGGGCGAGGACTTTTCCGGGTTGAGCCTCAAGGACCTCGATCCCCGCGAAGTCGTGCGCAGGAACTTCCTCGAGGACGGTGGCCTGGGCGACACCACGCCGGCTGCCGTCAAGGAGACACGCATCCTCCGTCCCGGCGAGGCTCCCCCGTACGACCCCGAGTCGACCTGATCTCTAGACCATCTCTAGGCGGCGGCCATCCAGGCGGTCATGCGGTTGAGCCCGTCACCGACCCGGTCCACCGGGCCGTCGGTACCGGACCCGCGAGGCAGCTCGTTCACCGCTCGCGCAACGCGACCGTGGTCGGCGTCCGTGACGATCGTGTAGACGACGCCGTCGTAGTCCCACGTCACGAGCATGGGCGATCCGTCGCGGATCCAGACATCTGACTTGCCCAGCGTTGACGCCTCGAATCCGTCGAGACTCGCATGGTCGAGCACGCCGGTCTGCTCGAACAGATTGAGCTTGGAGGTGCCGTTGGAGTAGCTCAGTGCCACAGCATCATCGGCCCAGGTGCCGGACGTACGGTCGAGGTCACCTGCGAGCGTTTTCTTGCACGGCCATCCGTCATGGTCGAGATCCTCGAGCTTGGTATCGCTGATCGTGGCACCGACCTGGACTGCTGCTGCGCCGTGGAAGTCGGCGGCATAGCGGTCGAATGGCGGAGCGACCTTGTCACCCACAGTGTTGTCGTCAGCCCCACCCACCGCGTACGCCGCGACCATAACCGCGATTGATGCGCCGGCGACGACGATGCTGGCGCGGAACGGAACGGAGTGACGCAGGCGCTCCCACCAGGTCTGGTGATGCGGTGGCTGCGCGGCAAGTCCAGCGAGCGAGGCGAGCAGCTCGGCGGGCGGTTCAGGAGCCGCGACTGTGCTCATGCGTGACTTCAGGAGACGTTGCTGGCGTACGGCCTTGTCACAGGCCTTGCAGTCCTCGAGGTGGCGTGAAGCCGCTCGCATGGCGTCTGGGGACAGCTGTGCGTCCACATACGCTGCGACGTCGGCTCCGAGGTGTGCCATCAGACGCCGAGGGGTCCTACGAAACGGGTGCGGCCCTTGCGCGGAGCGCGGTGGGCGAGGGCAGCGCGAAGCTGCGTACGACCACGGTGGATGCGCGAACGTACGGTGCCGAGCTTGATGCCGAGCACGTCGGAGATCTCCTCGTAGGACAGACCTTCGACATCGCACAGCACGACGGCGACGCGGAACTCGTCGGACAGCGACGCCAGCGCGGCCTCGATGTCGGGGTCGAAATTGGCATCGTGAACCGCGGACTCGGGCAGAATCTCGGCGCTGAGGAGTCGATCCTCGGCACCTTCGCCGAAGCCGTCCATGCGCAGACGAGACTTGCGGCGTACGCGGTCGAGGAACAGGTTGGTCGTGATGCGATGCAACCACCCTGGGAAGTTGCCGGGCTCGTACGTGTCGAGCGAACGGAAGACGCGGATGAACACATCCTGCGTGAGGTCTTCGGCGTCCTGACGATTGCCGGTCAGGCGGTAGGCAAGCCGGTAGACGCGCGCGGAGTGCTCCTCCACGATGCCCGCCCAGTCAGACGGGGTCCACTCCAGCGTTGCCGTTGTCACGTCTTCTTCTTCCCTACGAAGCAGAGTCATGCATTGATCGTTGACCCTTCACCTGAGAGAACGCACAGAACCACCTGACTGTTCCCCGCAAGTCTCATGGGCAGCCTCCCCGTCCCACGGGCTTCGCGCGACTACGCTGGTCCCAACCACCATCCGAGGAGCCGACCATCACCACCGCAGCAAGCCAGGCCTACGCCGAGGACTACAACCCCGAGGACGAACACCTCGCGGCAGCCCGAGCGCGTGCGGACGAGGTCGGAGTCTCGCCGATCGGGTCAGGTGGCGGAGCGATGCTGACATTCCTCGCCTCGGCCATCGGCGCCAAGTCGATCGTCGAGATCGGCACCGGTACGGGTGTTTCGGGCCTGTGCCTGATGCGCGGGATGCAGGCCGACGGCGTTCTGACGTCGGTCGACCTCGAGGCCGAGAACCAGCGGCTGGCGCGCGAGACGTTCTCCGAGGCGGGCTTTGCACCGCAGCGATTCCGGTTGATCGCCGGCGCCGGGCTGGAGGTCATGCCTCGGCTGACCGATGCGGGCTACGACCTGGTGTTCCTCGACGGTGACAAGGTCGAGTACGGCGAGTACCTCGACCAGGCAATCCGCCTCGTACGTCCGGGTGGCGTGATCGTGTTCGACAACGCCCTCTGGCACGACCGCGTTGCCGATCCGGCGCAGCGCGATCCCGAGACGACCGCAATCCGCGACCTGCTCCAGCGCGTCGCCAACGACGAGAACCTGCGAAGCGTCCTCGTGCCCCTCGGCGACGGACTCCTGGCAGCTCAGCTCATCTGACTCTGCCGAGAAGCGCGCCGTGACCGCCGGACGATTCGCCCCGTCCCCCTCGGGTGACCTGCATGTTGGCAACCTCCGTACCGCGGTGCTTGCGTGGCTGCACGCTCGCCAGACCGATCGCGCGTTCCTGGTCCGAATCGAGGATCTCGACCGCGTGCGGCCCGGTGCTGAGAGGCGACAGCTCGCTGACCTCGGCGCGCTCGGTCTGGACTGGGACGGCCCCGTGGTGCGCCAGTCCGAACGCGCCCGCCTGTACGACGCCGCCCTCGCGTCACTGGCAGGGCGCGGGCTCATCTACGAGTGCTTCTGCACTCGTCGCGAGACCCTCGACGCACCTTCAGCCCCGCACGAACCTCAGGGCATCTATCGCGGCACCTGCCGCAACCTGAGCGACTCCGAACGATCCGCTCAGGCCGCCGTGCGACCAGCCGCGCTGCGACTTCGGAGCGGGGTCTCGGATTTCACGGTCCGCGACGAGCTGCATGGTCAGTACGAAGGTGTTGTCGACGACTTCGTACTGCGTCGCGGGGACGGGGTGGTGGCCTACAACCTCGCGGTCGTGGTCGATGACATGAATCAAGGAGTGGATCAGGTGGTGCGCGGGGATGACCTGCTGCCTTCAGCGCCGCGCCAGGCCTATCTCGCCACGTTGCTAGGTGCAGAGCCGCCGACGTACGTCCACGTGCCGGTGGCCGTCAACACCGACGGGCAGCGACTGGCCAAGCGCGACGGAGCTGTCACCTATCAGCAGCTACGGGAGCTTGGCGCCGACGCGATGACGCTGATCGCGGAGTCACTCGGGCTCGCTGGCTCGACCATGCCCGAGCTGCTCGAGGAGTACGACCCCGCATTGCTGCCGCGAGACCCATGGGTGTTCGTGCCGCCGACCTGACTAGTCGTCGTCCCTGCCGTGCTCAAAATGCGATGACGAGCGGAAGCCGGCTGGACCGCGCACGACTGCCACGATCTCGCAGGCCTCGATCGAGATCGGCGCAGCACCGACGATCTTGGAGCCAGGAGACTCAGCGGCTCGCTTCTCGAAGTCCGCCTGGAACTTCGCGCGGGCTTCGTCCGAGACGAACACGTACGAACCCTCGAACCACTCGCCTTTGCGCGCGCGCCACGTCTTGACCCGGAGGCCTTCGAGACCGGCGAACTTGGCGTACGACTCGTCCTCAACGTACGAGCGGAGCGCCTTGAGCGTGCCCTTGGGGGCGTCCTTCAGTGACCAACGAACGGTCAAGCCGAACATCAGACAGCTTTGAGTGCGTCGCCGAGGGTTTCAGCCTCTTCATTGTTGAGCTCGACGACGAGGCGACCGCCGCCTTCGAGCGGAACGCGCATGACAATGCAGCGTCCCTCCTTGGTGACCTCCATCGGGCCGTCTCCGGTCCGTGGCTTCATGGCGGCCATCAGTTCCCCTCTCGTCGCGATGCGTCCGGCTGATCCTGCTGGACGCGTGCCTCCTATTATCGCCTATGGCGCGAACACCTTCGACCGCAGTCCCACAGGAGAGCATCATGAGTGACCTGAACAGCCCCCCGGTGACCTACGAGGTGGCCGACGGCGTCGCCACCGTGACGTTCAATCGGCCCGACACCATGAACAGCCTGACCACCGATACGAAGGTCGCGCTGAGGGACGCTCTGCACCAGGCAGCGGCTGACAGCGCGGCCCGTTGCGTCGTGCTGACCGGCACCGGGCGGGCGTTCTGCGTCGGCCAGGACCTCAAGGAACATGTCGCAGGCCTGACGTCCGACGACCCGGGCCAGCTGTCCGACACGGTCCAGGAGCACTACAACCCCGCGGTCACCGCGATCGCGACCATGCCGAAGCCCGTGATCGCTGCGGTCAACGGCATCGCCGCAGGTGCCGGCGCATCTTTGGCCTTCGCCGCCGACTTCCGCCTCCTGCGTCGTTCGGCCGGCTTCAACCTTGCCTTCGCCGGCATCGCGCTGTCGTGTGACACGGGTGCGTCGTGGACGCTCCCCCGTCTCGTGGGCTTCGGTCGCGCCACGCAGCTCCTGCTGCAGCCTCGCACGATTCCCGCCGATGAAGCGCTGGAGCTCGGCATGGCGACGACGGTCGTAGACGATGACGCGTTCGACGCTGAGGTCGCTGCCCTGGCTCGCTCGCTCGCCGACGGGCCGACGCTGGCGTACGCGTCGATCAAGCGATCGCTGGCGTTCTCGGCGACGAATGATCTGCAGGCGTCTCTCGACCAGGAGGCGCAGAAGATGGCGCTGACCGGTGCATCCGAGGATCACCTCGCGGCGGTCAAGGCATTCCTCGCCAAGGAGAAGCCGACCTTCACAGGTCGCTGACTCAGCCCATCCTGATCAAGCGGGGCGCTGGTGTTGCCGGCGCTGTTCCTCGGTCGCCGACTGCTCCCACGCAACGACTTCGGCGCGGGCCTGGATCTCGGCGGCTTCGCTCGCCGCGAGTGCGTCATTGGCCTTCATCAGGTCACGACCAGCTGACTCGACGTCGGACTGGGCGGAAGTGAGGTCGGCGGTCAGGGCATCGACGCGGGCGCGCTCGGCTGACACGCGTTCGCGGGTCTTGGCCAGGTCGATCTCGGCGGTGACCAGGGAGTCCCGAAGGTTCTCGATCTGGGCGTCCTTGAGCCGGATGCGCGATGCCATCTGCTCGGCGAATGCAGTGTTCTCCCGCGAGCGGGCAGCCGCCTGCAGCCGGTTGTGGTTGGCGATCTCGGCCCGGTCCTTCGCCCAGTCGCGGCGCATCTGGCCGAGATCGTTGGCGATGAGTCGAGCGGACACGATGCCTGCGCCGACGGCGTAGACCGTGGCACCGATGAGTAGGGGAATCGCCGAGACCGCAATAGCGCCGGCCGCGAAGATTACCGCCGTGATGAGC
>JBBSJW010000108.1:0-6923 GCA_038256885.1 Propionibacteriales bacterium | reverse complement strand
CTCGACTTCGACCCGACCGGCAAGCAGGGTCACCGCAACGCCAACACCTGTCAGCTGTTCCCGTTGCACGCCGTCGCCAAGCTGAGTGACGTGGCGCTGCGCATGGACACCCGCCGCGGGATCGAGGGCACCCGTACGTGCCCTGTCGACATGCCCCTCGGCGACATGCCTCCTGCGCTGATCCACATCGGCTCACGCGAAGTGCTCATGGCTGACGCCGAGCTGATGGCCAACCGCCTCGTGTCCGCAGGCGTGCCATGCGACCTGCAGGTGTGGGACCGCCAGATTCACGTGTTCCAGGCTGCGGCTTCGTGGCTCCCCGAAGCACGTACCGCGATCAACGAGATCGGCGCGTTCGTACAGCGTCTCGCCGAGCAGGAAGCCGCCATGACTCCTGCCGTACGTGTTGAGACCCGCGCATCTCGCGGCGCCAAGACCGCTGCCGTCCGCTGACGCGCCTCTACAGTTGACCTGTGCAGCCAACTGACCTGATCGCCGACCTCGCCAAGAAGTCCGGTCTGGTCTGGGTCGCGTACGCCAACCACACGCGTGCCATCTGGCACGAATGGGTCGGTGACGCCGTGTGCGCTGTCACCGGTGGCGGCGAACAACCGCTTCCCAACATCGAGAAGCACCAGACCGTCACGCTGTCGCTGCGGAGCAAGGCATCGCGCGCACTGGTCGCTCAGGCCGAGGCAAGGGTCGAGGTCATCACTCCCGAATCCGAGCACTGGGACTCCGTCACCGAGACCTTGAAGTCCGGACGACTCAACCTTGTGGATGCCGACAATGCGATCGAGCGCTGGAGTCGCGAGTCGATCGTCGTACGCCTGGTTCCCACCGGCAAGATCACCCTCGCCGATGACGTCTCGTCGTCGCTTAAGAGGACCTCACCGCACCTCTCGCGCAGCTAGAGC
Source organism: Propionibacteriales bacterium (assembly GCA_038256885.1). Lineage (GTDB taxonomy): Bacteria > Actinomycetota > Actinomycetes > Propionibacteriales > Nocardioidaceae > Aeromicrobium. The sequence continues at coordinate 6,006 of JBBSJW010000108.1, read as the reverse complement.
GTCTCGAAGATCAGCGCTCGTACGGCGCCGACGATGTCGCTCTCTGACAGAAGCACGTGATCGGCGGCGGGCCCCAGAGGGATGAAGCTGTCGACGCTGGTGACGCGGCGAGCAGTGCCGTTGTATCCCCCGTCGACCAGTGCCGTGATCACCGATTCGGACACGCCACCGCTCTCGCGGGTCTCGTCGACGATCATGACGCGTTCGAACCCCGAGGCGACACGCAGCAGCTCTTCTCGCGGGAGCGGTGACAGCCATTGCAGATCGAGCACCGTGCTGCTGATTCCCTCGTCCGCGAGCGAGGTCGACGCGCGAAGGCTCATCGGTACGCCATTGCCGAATGTCACCAGGAGGACGTCGGTGCCATCGCCGATCGTCATCACCTGACCCGGTGCCGAGGTCGTGTCCTGAGCCCACTCCTCGGGTGGCACATACGGAGCAAGCCACGCGCCGTCGCCATCGTGTAGATCGCGGCGGTGATAGAGCGCGATGGGCTCGAGGTAGACACAGACGCGACCTTCGGCGGCCAGGTCGAGGCATTCGCGGAAGAGACCGGCGGCGTTGCCAGGATGGCTCGGCACGGCCAGCACGACGCCCGGGATGTCACGCAGCACCGCCAGCGAGTTGTCGTTGTGGAAGTGCCCACCGAAGCCCTTTTGATAGGCGAGCCCGGCGACGCGTACGACCATGCCGTTGGTGTACTGGCCGTTGGAGAAGAAGCGCAGCGTTGCCGCTTCTCCGCGGAGCTGGTCCTCGGCGTTGTGGAGGTAGGCGAGGTACTGGATCTCCGGGATCGGCACGAACCCAGCGAGTGCCGCACCGAGCGCCGTGCCGAGGATCGTCTGCTCGTCGAGCAACGTGTCGAACACCTGCGTGGCACCGAACGACTTGCGGAGACTGCGGGTGACGCCATAGACGCCACCCTTCTTGGCGACGTCCTGCCCGAAGACGAGAGCCTCAGGACGAGCTGCGAGCGCATCCTTCAGCGTGGCGTTGATCGTCTGGGCCAGTGTCAGATCGCCCTCGAGCTCTGGCGGCTTGGCCCCGAATGCCATGGCCCTGCGCTCAATCGAGGCGGTCGGAGCCAGCACCCCTGTTCGGGCGGTGATCGGCGCGGTGATGGCTCGCGACGAGCCAAGACGTCGTACTTCGGAGATGCCCTTGGCGCGTTCCATCACGGCCTCGCGGACATCCTCGTAGCGAGCCAGCGCATCGGTCACGCTGAGGACACCGGCGTCGATGAGCTCGCTGGCCGTGGCGAGCAGCGGATCGAGCGCGTACTCGTCCTCGATCTCGCGGGTCGTGCGATAGGCGATCTCGGCGTCGGATCCAGCGTGACCCATGAATCGGACCGTCTTGAGGTGCAGGACCGCAGGCCGCCGCTCCGTACGTACGAGCTCGGCCAGGTGCTGTGCCGTCGCGAGGAGCTCACTCGGCTTCGTACCGTCAGCTGCGGCGTACTCGATGGCAGGCAGCGACTGGAGCGAGCGCTCGACCCAGCCGGCCGGCGACTTGGTGCTGATGCCGATGCCGTTGTCCTCGCAGACGTACAGGACCGGCAGCGGTACGCCCTGATGTGCGCAATAGGCCGAGGCGTTGAGCGCACCCACCGTCGTGGAGTGGTTGGCAGATGCGTCACCAAAGCTGCACACGACGACTGAGTTGAGTGGCCAGTTCGGCGTCATGTCGGCATGTGCGGCACGACCGAGGGCGAAGGCGAGGCCAAATGCACGGGGCAGATGGGAGCCGATCGTCGACGTCTGCGGAATGACATTCAGGCTGACGCTGCCGAACACCTTGTGCCGACCGCCGGAGATCGGGTCAAGCACCGATGCCGTGGCACTGTTGAGCACGTCGTCGATCGGTGTCGATCCGTCGAGCTGGCGAGCACGTGCGGAGAAGAAGCCGCCCGAGCGGTAGTGCAGCAGCGCAGGATCTGTGGGGCGCAGAGCCATCGCAACCGCAGCATTGCTCTCATGGCCGGCCGAGCCGATCGTGTAGTAGGCGTGCCCCTGGGTCTGCAGCCAGCGGAGCGCAAAATCGAGGTGGCGGCTTTCGAGCTGGGCGTCGAAGTACGTCAGCAGCGCCGTCGGATCAGCGACTCCACCGGTGGGATGATCGGAGGACGGGCGTTCGCGGAGCGCTCTGGAGAAGTGGTCGTCGACAGATTCCAGCGCCATCACCCCAGTTTGGCATGTCAGCACGGCCGCACCCAGTGGTGTGCACGACGGTAGGGTTTGGGCGAACCCGCGAAGCAACGGAGGTGAAGACATGAGCACCACACCCGGTCGTGTCTTCCTGTCCCGCATCGTGGGGCAGGCAGTTTTTGACCCCGCGGGCGATCAGGTCGGCAAGCTCCGCGATGTCGTGGTCGCCGTACGCTCCGCAAAACAGCGTCCACGTGTGCTCGGCATCGTGGTCGAGGTTCTCGGCCGCCGCCGCGTGTTCCTGCCGATCACCCGAGTCACCTCGGTCAGCTCCGGGCAGATCATCACGACGGGCGTGCTCAACGTCCGCCGCTTCGAGCAGCGCCGCACCGAGACGCTGGCGATCCACGAGCTGTTCGACCGTACAGTGACGCTCCCGGACGGCACGTCCGCGACGGTCTACGACCTCGCGATGGAGCAGGATTCGCGCCGCGACTGGCACATCAGTGACATCGCTGTGCAGGCCGGAGGCAAGCGGTTCGGCCGCCGGGGCGCCCAGCAGGTGCTCGAATGGGACGAGGTCAAAGGCCTCGGCGGCGAAGAAGCAGGTCAGGGTGCAACTCACCTGCTCGCCACGATGGACGAGATGCGCCCCGCCGACCTCGCCAACGCCCTGCGCGATCTCAACTCTAAGCGTCGTATGGAAGTCGTCGCCGAGCTCGACGACGAACGCCTCGCCGACGTCCTCGAGGAGATGCCCGAGAAGGACCAGGTCGAGATCCTCGGCGTACTCGATCCCGATCGCGCAGCCGACGTCCTCGAAGAGATGAACCCCGACGACGCCGCTGACCTCCTCGGCGAGCTGTCACCGCAGAGTGCCGAGAACCTTCTCGCGCTGATGCAGCCCGAGGACGCCGAAGACGTACGTCGCCTGCTCAAGTACGAAGAGCGCACCGCCGGCGGCATGATGACGACCGAGCCTGTCGTACTCCCGCCTGACGCCACCCTCGCCGAGGCATTGGCTCGGCTCCGCGAGCCCGAGATCATCCCGGCCTTGGCCGCCATGATCTACGTGTGCCGCTCGCCGCTCGAGACGCCGACCGGTCGTTTCCTGGGCGTCGTGCACTTCCAGGCGCTGCTGCGCGAACCACCGTCGACACTGGTCGGCGCCATCATGGACAACGACATCGACTGGCCGCGTCCCGACGCATCACTTGAGCATGTCGCCAACCTGCTTGCCGCCTACAACCTGGTTGCGCTTCCCGTCGTCGACGAGAACGCACACCTGCTCGGGGCGGTGACCATCGACGACGTGCTCGACCACTTGCTGCCCGAAGGCTGGCGCGAGCAGGACGACGCCGCACAGACCGAGTCGGAGGTGGTCACACATGGCTGACCGCGCACGCCTCGATCAACCCCGCGAGGTCCGACGTTCGCTCCGCCGACGCCGCGACTCCGATCCGGAGCGTTTCGGCCGCTTTGCCGAGACCTTTGCTCGGTTCCTTGGCACCGCCCGCTTCCTGACGTTTATGACGATCTTCGTCGTCATCTGGCTCGTCTGGAACGCTCCCTACGGACCCGACCGCGACCGCTGGGACGACTACCCGTTCATCTTCCTGACGCTGATCCTTTCGCTTCAGGCGTCATACGCGGCACCGCTGATCCTGCTGGCGCAGAACCGCCAGGAGGCTCGTGACCGGGTGACGCAGGAGCAGGACCGCGAGTCCAACGCCCAGTCGCACGCCGACATGGAGTTCCTCGCTCGCGAGGTCGCCAGCCTGCGCCTCGGCCTCGGCGAAGTGGCCACCCGCGACTTCCTGCGCGGCGAGCTGCGCGGTCTGCTCTCCGATCTCGAGGACAAGCCCGAGCCAGTCGAAGAGCCAGCCCAGCCCAAGAAGGCCGCCAAGAAGGCTCCGCCCAAGAGCTGAGTACCCAGTGGGGTCCCGCGGCCAAGCCTACAAACTCCCAATACACCTAGCGGCGGGCGGGAAGGCGAATTGAACGTCCCGTGCCATCTGTCATAAGCGCAGCCGTGTCACGTACCTCGGAGACCGGCTCCTCGTAGTTCTTCGCAAGGCGATTGCTGAGGGAGGTTTGATCGCCAGTAGACACGAATTGAAAGTCGGTGTCGCACAGATAGATCGCAGTCCCGATTATGGAATCGCGGTCCTTCACCTCTGCGACCACAACGGCGGGAGCATCGCAAACGTGGCACGTCGTGCCCGTGCTATCCATGGCCAATGCATCAAGGTCGAACCGGGTTCGGCTGTAGGAGCCGAAGAAGAAGCCGTCGATCTCGGGGCCTGTCTCAGACATGGTTTGAGTGTGCCACCCGCCAGCCCGCTTGTGTGTGCCCGGTGACCAGTGGACCACTGTGAAGAGTGCGCCCCGCGACTCGTTCCGCCCATATCCCGGCGCGACGGAAATGCCGTTGTTTCGAGTCCGCTTGTACCCAAGCCAGTATTAATCCACGGTGTTGGGGGTCCTTTACGGAAGTCCTTTGCTCGGCCAACGGGCACCATGTACCTATGACTGAACTATCGCGCACGCGCCGGACTCGATCCGGCGAACCGCAGAATTTGCCGCGTCCAACTGATGTCCCCGAGATCGTCACGGTTGAGACGGCCTGGGGCAAGGTCCAGCCCATGCAGCCGGTAGACGGCATCCGCACCGTCGGGGAACTTGAAGTGGCGGGGCTGGTGGGCGATGGCGCTCAACTGGTGGACACGCGGGTACCCGACTCACGTGGCGGCGTGACCCTCCCAGGAGCCGTCAACATCCCGCACGACCAGGTGCTCGCCCGGAAAGACGAACTCGACGCCGGACGAGTCCACATCTTGTTCTGCAACGGCCCGCAGTGCCCGCAGACACCGGACGCCCTTCGCATTTTGGCCGAGGACGACTTTCCGCTGGACCAGCTCGTTTACTACCGAGGTGGCATGCACGACTGGATCACCCTCGCCATGCCCACGCAATCGCTATGACCACGGCCAACGGCCAGGCCTAGCGCAAGAGGTTGCGCTCGCTGCTGGATCTCGCTTGGCCTTGCCGTCGTCGGCCTAGACACCTGTGCTCGCTGCCCTCCCGCTGGCCAGTGCGATTGTCATCATCTGGTGGGACGAAGGGAAGCACGTCAATATCGCCGCACGGCTCCAGGCACTCGGTACTCCGGGACGGACAGTTATTAGCTACGCCACGTGGCTCCTCGTGAGCGAGAAGGTCGACTGCGGCCCTCTTGGCAAGCTGCCACTCAAAGGGATCACCCGCCCTGTCGACGCGTTCGAAATCTCCTCGCAGGCCAAACCAACGGACTGGTACTGAGGGGACTGATCCCCGGCAAGCCTGCTTGTGTTCACTCACTTCGAAGCGTCAGGCGGCGCGGGGTTGTTGTTGGGTGAATCTGGCGTGGCGTCTGGGGAGTTGGTCGGGGTCGACTCTGCGGGGTGGGATGACTTCGACGACTCCGTCGATGGCCATGTGGGCTGCCCATTCGCCTTCGTGGAGGAGGAAGTGGTGGAAGTGGCAGAACAGGGCTGCGTTGTCCAGATCGGTGGGGCCGTGTTGGGACCAGAAGTTGAGGTGGTGCGCTTCGCACCAGGCGGGTGGGCGGTCGCAACCGGGCCAGACGCAGCCGCCGTCGCGGACGGCGAGGGCGAGCCTCTGGTGGCGGTCGAAGAGTCGCTTGGCCATGCCGTGATCCACCACTCGGGACTCTGAATCCAAATAGAGGGCGACCAAATGTGCGTTGCAGGCGAGCCGTTGTGCCTTGGCTGCGGAGATGGTGGTTCCTGAGGTGTTGGTCGCAACGCCTTGACCGGTTCGGAGGTCGTCAATGTTGACCATGACGGCCACGGTTGCG
>JBBSJW010000107.1:0-7183 GCA_038256885.1 Propionibacteriales bacterium | reverse complement strand
TCAACGACGGCGTCGCGTTGCGCGTTGATGGTCGTACGGCGGCCGGCCGCCGCGGCGGCGAATGTGACGATGCCGAGACCGATGCCGACGAAGAACAGGATGATGCCGACTTGGTTGAGGTCGATGCCCTCGGCCTCGTAGGTGACCGCCCAGGCCAGGATGGCACCTGCGGCGATGAGAAAGGCGCTGAGCCCGAATCCCGTTGTTCTCATGATGATCTCCTGACGTTGCTCGAAACTCTTCCGACGTTTGGTTCCCGGTTGGCTGGTTTGCTCCACCTGGGGTCATCGGCCGGTCCGATTATCGGTGCATGTTTTGCCTTTAGGATCGGCAGTACCACTCGGCCCTTGAGCGTTCCGTGCAAGATGAGCATCCCCCCGTTGGGGACACCTCGTATAGGAGGAAGTCCATGTCCAACATGAAACGGTCGCCGGGCCGGCCAGCGAAGTACCCGTCGGAGTTCCAGCGTGACGCGGTCGCGATGGTTCTCGACGAAGGCCGGAGCGTGCTGTCGCCGTCCTCGAAGTTCACAGCGGCCACTTTCGAACCAGCGGCAGGGAAGTGTCGATGCTCGAGGTTCACACGGCGATGGCCTCGACGATCCGCAGTGGGCTCGGCGTCGGCAGGGTCGCGGTCGAGCGGAAGCCGACGCTGGCGAGCAGCTGCTCGAGCTCTGCGGACGTGCGCTCGCGGCCACCGGTGATGGCGAGCATGATCACGTCGAGCGTTCGCACGACGGGGTCCAGGATCTCCTCGTCGGCCACGGCCTCGATGATCAGGACAGTCGCACCGGGCGCAGCAGCCCGGCGCACCGCTGAGAGAATCGCAGCTGCCTGATCGTCGTCCCAGTCGTGGATGACCTCCATCAGGATGTACGCATCGGCGGCCGGCAACGCATCGACGAAGAAGTCGCCTGCTTGCACTGCGACCCGATCACCTGGCTGATCGACGCTTTCAATCACCGCGGGAAGGTCGAACAGGAAGCCGCTCGTGTCGGGCGCCGACTGGAGCACGGCGCGGAGCAGGTGACCGCGTCCGCCGCCGATGTCTGCGATCGTTGAAAACCGGCTGAAGTCGTACGCAGAAGAACAGCGCCGGTGTCGCCCGCCGCCTTCGCGGTCATGGACGCGTCGAAGATGCGGGCTTCTCCCGGGTGGCGCTGGAGGTGCACGAACAGGCCGTCGGGATCCACGAGACCGAACGCGGCTTCACCCGTCCGCACGGAGTGCTCGAGATGAGCAAGGCTGGCGCTGAACGACGCCATGCCCATCATGCGCGGGAATGCGCGCATCGACATGGGGTGATCGGAGCACAGCAAACGGGATGCGTCGTTATGCGCGTAAGCGTCGCCGACACGATCGAAGACGCCGTGGGCGGCAAGGAGCATCAGAGCGCGGTCGAGGGCGCCTTCGTGTGCGCCGCACTTGGCCGCTAGCTCCTTGGCCGGCACCGGGGCGTCGTCGATGTGATCGGCCACGCCGAGCTCCGCGACAACGTGCAGCGTGCGGGATGGGACCGTTGCGGTGGCCAGGGCCCAGATCGTCTCGTGCGATTGCTGCTCCATGGGGGCTCCCGTCGTCGTGGCTGCCAGAGATAGTCAGGCAGCATGACAACTATTGCTGGTGTCGCCTGTTTGGTCAAGGGTCCTGACTACTCTGTGATGGTGCCCTATCCGGACGAAGACACGCCGGTGCTCCTGCTCGTCACCCTTGTCGAGCGTCACCTGGCGGACGCGCTCCAGGCACACCTCGTCGCCGCCGGGTTCGAAGACCACCGCGTCGTCCACCACAACGTGATGGCGCACGTCACCTACGAGGGCATACGACTGACGGAACTCGCCGAGAAGGCGGGCATCACCAAGCAGGCGATGTCCGAGCTGGTCGTCGACCTCGAGCATCTCGGCTACCTCACGCGCACAGCCGACCCGCACGATCGTCGCGCGAAACTGATCGGCTTCACAGATAAGGGCCGTGCCGCAGTTCGCGAAGCCATGCGCGCATTCTCGGAGATGGAGTCTTCGCTCGGCGAGCGGCCCCTTCGCTCATTGCGACGGGGCCTGCTCACCATCCTCGCCACCCCCCTTCCCGGCTCTGGGCGCCGAGCGGTGGGCCCCGCACCCCACCGTGGTGCCTGAGAGCCGCCAGGCCCAATGGAGCTCTGGAATCGCACCGCAGGATAGGGTGGCCCAGAAGTTTTGGGCATGGATGCCCGGCCATTCGAAGCCAAGATGGGAGGGTCATGAACGGGCGATCGCTGGTGCTCGTCGAAGACGACGCTGGTGACACGCTTCTGGTGACCGAGATGTTGTCGGAAGTTGCGCCCGACCTTGTGGTCACATGCTTTGCGACGCTTCAGTCGGCGCTGAGTGCGTGGCCGAGCGCGGTCGAGTGCGTTCTCTTGGATCTGGGGCTGCCAGACGCGATGGGGCTGTCCGCGCTGGACAAGCTCCGGGCGCAGGTCCCGGACGTTCCAGTCGTCGTGCTGACAGGGCGCATCGACGATGGGATCGGGCCGGAGGCCCTCGCTGCTGGGGCACAGGACTTCTTGGTCAAAGGCCAGGTCGACGGCCCAAGGCTGGAGCGTTCCTTGCGGTACGCGATCGAACGCGGACGGGCGACCCTCGATCGGCGCGAGTTCATGGCTGCGGAATTGCTGGCACAGGAGAACGCCCGGCTACAACGGGGCTTGCTGCCCAGTCCATTGATCGACACCACGGAACTGGGGGTAGCGCCGTGCTATCGGCCCGGGAGTGACCGGGCCTTGCTGGGCGGCGACTTCTACGACGTTGTGCAAACGCCGAGCGGAGTGCACCTATTGATCGGAGACGTGTGCGGGCACGGCCCAGACGAAGCGGCGCTGGGAGTTGCACTCCGAATCGCCTGGAGAACGTTGGTGTTGGCGGGGCACACCGGGGCGGAGGTCGTACGCGGCGTGGAGCAGGTGCTGTTGGCGGAACGACAGGATGTCCGTTTCGCCACGATCGCCATGCTCTCCTTGGATCCGGCGCTGACCCGAGCAGACGTGCTGCTGTGCGGTCATCCAGCACCGTTGCTGATCCGGGGTAGCGAGGTCAGCGAGCTGCCTTGTGGGATTTTGCCGCCTCTGTCCTTTCTCGAGGGCAAGACGATCGAACCCTTCAGTGTCGACCTCGATGGCGATTGGGGCCTCCTGCTGTTCACAGATGGCTTGATCGAGGGACGTGCGTTCCCGGGTGCGAGTGCTCGCCTCGGAGTCGACGAGCTTGCTCGGCTACTGCAGCTGTTCGTCGCAGCGGGGATGTCGCGCCCCGACCTAGCCCCAACGCTGCTTGCTGAGGCGGAACGGTGCAACGGCGGGCCGTTGACGGACGATGTCGCAGTGCTCCTCATCGGCAGCGTGGGTTGGTGGCGCTGAGATGGCGGTTCGGGGCGGATGGTCCGAGTGGACACTCGCCCGCCGACTCCGCGTCGCTCTCCTGGGACTGTCGTTGCTGCTGGTCCTGGCGGGCCTTGCGCTCGTCATGGTGCTGCGACAGGCCGACCAAGCATTGACCGAACAGGCGCAGCGGACGTTTCCTGCACGCCTTGCTGCCAGCCAACTCCTGACGTCGCTCGTGGACCAGGAGACGGGATTGCGAGGGTACGCCCTGACCGGCGACCAACAGTTTTTGGAGCCATATCGACAGGGTCTCGTCGACGGGCAGGCGGCTCGCGCTGAACTCGAGCGCTTGGTCGGCTCGGACGACCCCGCTCGCCTGTCGCTCCTCACCGTCGACGCGGCGATCACCGCGTGGCGCGACCAGTATGCGTCGTTGCGCACCGACGCAGGGAACGCCACGAGCACGGACAGCACCATTCAGTTCGGTCAGCAGCTCTTCGACAGGGTGCGGCAGACGAACGCCGAACTCGACGCCCAGCTCGCGCTCCAGTTGGAGAGCGCTCAGAAGGCAGCCGACCGCGATCGGCGACTCGTTGCAGTAGCCCTCGGCCTGATGGCCATGGCGGTCGTCGCAGCAGTCATCGGTCTGCAACGAGCGTTGCGGAGCTCCGTGCTGGTGCCTATGAGTCGATTGGCCGACCAGGTCCGAATTGTTTCTCGAGGTGAGCACACCGAGTCGATCCGGCCTGAAGGTCCTCCCGACATCCGTGAGATGGGTGAAGGTGTTGAGTCGATGCGGCTGGAACTTGTGGGGACGCTCGCCGAGGTCGAGACCCAACGGCGAGCCCTCGAACGCAGGGCAGCCGAGCTCGCCCGGTCCAACGCCGACCTCGAGCAGTTCGCGTATGTCGCCTCCCACGATCTCCAGGAGCCTCTGCGCAAAGTCGCAAGCTTCTGCCAGTTGCTCGAACAGCGGTATCAAGGCAAGCTCGACGACCGCGCCGACCAGTACATCGCGTTTGCAGTGGACGGCGCGAAGCGGATGCAAGTCCTAATCAGCGACCTGCTCACCTTCAGTCGTGTCGGCCGCTCGAGCGAGGCATTCGCCCCTGTCGACCTCGAGTCGACGGTCACCAAGGCCTGGGCCGGCTTGGAAGCTCAGGTGTTGGAGTCAGGCGCGCAGCTCGAACTGGAACTCGCCGACGGAGCAGAGCGCGTCCATGGAGACGCATCCCTGCTACAGATGTTGCTCACCAACCTGTTCGGAAACTCCGTGAAGTACCGCAGCACCGATCGCGCTCCCGTCGTGCGCGTGACGGCGACGACCCAAGGGCAAATGGCTTGCATCGAAGTTATCGACAACGGGATCGGCATCCCTGACGAGTATGCGGAGAAGGTCTTCGTGATCTTTCAGCGGTTGCACGGTCGCGATGAGTACGAGGGCACCGGAATCGGTCTCTCGCTTGCGAAGAAGGTGGTCGAGTTCCACGGCGGCACCATCGGGGTGTCATCGCCCCCGGACGGCGGCACGTGCGTGTCGTTCACGCTTCCCTTGGAGGAGAGTCTTGCCCATGCCTGAGCAACCGCCGTCACAGCCCATCGAGATCCTTCTTGTCGAGGACGACCCCGGTGATGTGCTCATGACCCAAGAAGCCTTCGCTGACTACAAGATCGCGAACCGGCTGACCGTGCTCTCGAACGGAGAGGATGCGATCGCCTACCTCCGCAAGCAGGGTCGCTTCGCCGAAGTCGCAACCCCGGACCTCGTGCTTTTGGACCTCAACCTGCCGCGGCGCGACGGACGCGAGGTCCTGCTCGACATTAAGGGCGACGCGGACCTGCGTCGCATACCGGTGGTGATACTGACCACTTCGGAGGCGAAAGAGGACGTGATCGCGGCCTACAACCTTCACGCCAACGCCTATGTCCGCAAACCGGTCGACTTCGAGCAGTTCGTTGCCGCCGTTCGCGCCATCGACGATTTCTTCATCACTGTTGTTCGTCTTCCTTCGCGTTGAAACGTAAGGTCGATCGGTACGCTCGCCCGCGCATCCGGAGGTCGTTCAGTTGCCCAGTTTTTCCCGAAGAAGCGTTCTTAAACTCGGCGCAGCAGGCGCTGCTGCTGTCCTGGCCGCGGAGTTTCTCAGCGCGTGCGGGGACGAAGAGTCTGGCTCGACGGTCCTCGACCCGAACCTCTTGAAGCCGTTCGATTCGCAGCGCTCGAAGGGCGCAGCCACAGGGCTGCCTTCGCGTCTCGCATGGGCCTCGACTTCTGACTCGGAGTTCTTCTTGGCTCTCGGTAGCAGCATGCAGCAGGCTGCCGAGGAACGCGGCGCCGAGTACCTGACGGCGATCTCGGGCAACGACCCAGCCAAGCATGTCGACCAGATGAACGCCTTCCTCGAGCAAGGCATCGGCGCACTGGCGATGCAGCCGCTCAACCCTGACGCTGACAGCCTCGCCCTCCAACGAGCCATCGACAAAGGAATCTGCACCCAGGGCATCATCACCGCACCGAGTACGATGCAGGTCGTCGCCAGCCAATATCAGATCGGCTACGACCAGGGGAAGGCTGCGGCCGACTACGTCACCGCAGAGCTCGGCGGCAATGCCAGGGTGCTGTACTTCAATCTCGACAGCGCTTCGCCGCAGTTGAAGATCCGACATGACGGCGTTCTCGATGGACTCGCAACTGGAGGAGGCGGTATCGAGGTGGTCGGCGATCTGACCGTTGCCGAGATCAGCACGGCGTCAGGCTTCAACACGATGATGGGCGCGCTGCAAACGCACTCGGACATCAAGGTTGTGTTGGGCGGCGACACCATCGTGGTCGGCGCATTCAACGCGCTCAAGGACAGCGGGAAGCTAACCGACGACATGTTCCTGTCCGGCGTCGACGGAGACAAGGAGGCACTCGAGCTGATCAAGGCCGGAGGTGCTTACAAACTGAGCATCGCGTTTGCCTGGAGCCTGATGGGTTACGGCCTCGGCCAGTTCGGAGCCGATTGGATCGAGGGTAAAGACGTTCCCCAGTTGCTCGTCGCGCGGGGCATCAAGCTCGACTCAGCCGCGGCCGTGGACCAATTCGCTGCCGCGAGCGCTGACCCCGCAGTCGTGTTCGCCGATCGGTCCCTCTACGAGAAGTACCTGCCGTTGTTCGGCAACGTCAACTTCGAAACGCGGCACAACTACTGGACCTCACCGGTCGACCCTCCGTCAGGTGGCGCGGGGTAGAATCCGTCGTTCAGGGGATCGTGGCCGGGACGCTTCCGGTTTCACCGATTACGGCGAAAGAACCCACCGAAGGAATTACCCAACACGTGGGCCGCCGGCAGCGTGAGGGCATCGAGCAGGTCGGGGGTTCAACAGATCGCCAGCCCGCTTCGCCGCCTCGATGTCCGCCCTACCCGCAACACCCCGCCTCGGATCGCTCAAACCACAGCCGGGTCGGTCGAACATGATACAGCGGAGCCCGCTGAGACTCTGGACCAGGTTGACCCACCTCGCCCCGGCCACCAAGCACAACCGGAGGCCCCTCGCCGATCTCCTGCACCCGGACCTCAACTCCAAGCTTCTGCAGGTAGACCCGACGCTCGACCGGATGCAAGTCGAACGAATCCCACAACCGCCGTTCGGCGGCCCGATATTGCGCCTCGTCTGATCCCATGGCTGAGTTTCGCAGTCGCCCTGCTAGTGTTCTGTCCGGATGTTTCGTGTGGTATTGGGGCGGATCGGGAATTTTCGGTTCTGGTCGTGATGTTCACCGTGGTGACAGCCAGCATGGGAGGAACTTCATGGCTTCACCAGGACGACCATCAGCGAAGAT
>JBBSJW010000106.1:0-7187 GCA_038256885.1 Propionibacteriales bacterium | reverse complement strand
GAATACGTTCGGGCCCTCGTTCTCGGCTTGGAGGCTGTCAGCGCACTGGCACGCGTCCGCCATCAACCGAGAAGGTCTGTCCTGTCATGTAGCTGGTCTGAGGAGATGCCAGAAAGACGTACACGCCCGCGATTTCTTCCGGCTCGGCCCAACGTCCCAGGGGGATGGACTCCAGGTACTTGTCCTTGAACCGTTCGTCCGTCCGTATCGTTTCGGTCATGGGAGTCGCAGCGGCCGGAGCGACCGCGTTGACGATGATGTTCGACGGGGCCAGTTCCTTTGCGGCCGAGCGAGTCATGCCAAGAAGCGCAGCCTTGGCTGTCGCGTAGTTGATCTGCCCGATCGTGCCGTTGATCCCTGCCGCCGAGCTGGTCAAGATGATGTGACCGAGTCGCTGCGCGCGCATGCCGGGAACCACGGCTTGCAACCAGTAGAAGCTGCCATTGACGTGGGTCGCCATGACGACGTCCCATTGTTCGTCTGTCATCTTCCAAAGCATCGCCGGACTGGTGACTCCTGCGTTGCTGACGAGGATCGTGATGGTTCCGAGTGCCTCGGTCACGTGGGCGGCGGCGGCGTCGACCGACTCGCGGCTCGAGACGTCGTTCGCGACACCGATTGCTGTGCCACCGCGCTCGTTGATGGCGGCGGCGACTTCGTTCGCCCGGGCGCCGTCAATATCGATGACCGCAACTTTTGCGCCCTCTGCGGCATACCGCTCGGCAATGGCGCGGCCGATCCCTTGACCAGCGCCGGTGATGACGGCGACACGATCCTGCAGGACTGCTGACATGGTGTTCTCCTAGTGGATGAGTTGTAGGAATGCTGAGGTCAGACCGTTGAGGCGTCGCCGAGCAGTGCTGTGACCTGGCTGGAGAGGACGCCGCCATTGCCATGCACCAAGCCGACGTGAGCGTTGGCGACCTGGCGCGCTCCGGCCTCCCCGCGCAGTTGGCGGACTGCCTCGACAATCAGGAAGATTCCGTACATTCCCGGGTGGGTGTACGACAGGCCGCCGCCATTGGTGTTCACCGGAAGTCTGCCGCCGGGAGCGATCCCGCCGTCGGAAACGAACGCTCCGCCCTCGCCCTTGGCGCAGAATCCCAAGTCCTCGAGGAAGAGCAGCGTGTTGATGGTGAATGCGTCGTAGACCTCCGCGACATCGACGTCCGCTGGTGTGAGACCTGCGATCTCGAAGGCCCGGGCGCCTGACTCCACCGCGCCGGTTGTGGTGAGGTCAGGTGTCGTCGAGATGTTCATGTGCCGTGACGCTTCGGCGACCGAGAGGATCGGCACGAGAGGTTGCCGCAGGTCACGGGCGCGTTCGACCGATGTCACCACCACCGCCCCGGCCCCGTCGGTGACCAGGCAGCAGTCGCGCACCGACAGCGGTGTCGACACCATGCGTGCACTGAGGACCTCGTCGATCGACAGCTCCTCACGCATGAAGGCATCGGGGTGAAGCTGGGCCCACTTTCGGGCGGCAACGGCGACCTCCGCCAGATGCTCGCGACTGGTGCCGTATTCGTGCATGTGACGGGCCGCCGCCAGGGCGTAGCCCGAAACAGGCATGCGTGGACTGAACGGCATCTCGTAGGAGGGCACGAGGTTGGAGCCGGAGGTTGCCAATCCGCCAGAGTGCGAGCGTTGGTTGCTGCCGTAGGCAATCAGCGCGACCTCACACATGCCGGCGTGGATCGCTGCCGTGGCATGGCGCAGATGCGCGACGAAAGAGCTGCCTCCGATCGCTGTCGTGTCGACGTAGCGTGGTGTCAGGCCCAAGTACTCACTCAACGTGGTGGCGGGAAATGAGTAGAAGGCCGAGTGGCAGAAGACGGCGTCGACATCGCTGAGTGCCAGGCCGGCGTCGTCGAGGGCGGCGAGAGATGCCTCTCCCGTGATCTGAAGGGCTGAGACGTCTGGTCCAACCTCTCCCAGGCCCGCCTCCGCGATGCCGACGATCGCGGTGCTGGCCCGTAGATCTTCCTCGCTCCTCATGCTGACGCCGCCAGCTCGGCCATCGGAAGTGGCTCGGCGCCGTCGTGGTCGGACCGGATCGTGATGCGGACCCGATCGCCAATCGCCGCGGACGTCGCGTCGGCGCCATCGAGTCGCGACATCATGCGAAAGCCCTCATCGAGGTCGAGAATGACGACCGAATACGGCTCGGCGGCGCGGGGAGAAATCGTCGTGAGGGAGTAGATCGAGCCAGCGCCGGCGCTGGCGTCCCACGCCACATTCGTGTCTCCACAGTGCGGGCAGGCCAACCGTGGCGGGAAGATGGCGTGCCCTTCGCCGCATCGCTGAAAGGCGACCACGCCCTCGGAGAGGCGCCTTCGATACGTGGCATCCAACGAACGTTCTGGCTTTGTGCTCATGCATTTCCTCCTGGGGAACGGCCGTGGTGTGACGATAGCATTCATGATAATATACATTCATGCATGATGTTGATAGCCCTGAAGGCGGTGATGAGGCAATCGTCGACGCACAGGCCCACGTCGGTCCGCTCAGCGGAATCCGTGTTCTCGACCTCACGCGGGTGGTCATGGGGCCACTGGCGACCCAGGTCCTTGCTGACCAAGGTGCTGACGTGATCCTCGTCGAAGCGCCAGGCGGAGACACCAATCGCGTGATGGGCCCGGGGCCTCACCCGGAGCTTTCAGGTATCGCGCTCAACTTGTTGCGCAACAAGCGTTCGATCGACATCGATCTGAAGTCCCAAGAAGGCCGGGACGTGATTCGTGCTCTTGTCCCGAAGTGTGACGTCGTGGTCTCAACCATGCGGCCGCAAGTGCTTCGCCGTCTGGGACTGGACTACGAATCGCTCAGCCAGCTCCGACCTGACATCGTGTACTGCCAAGCGCAGGGCTTCCCGCTCAACAGCAGTCGCGCCGAAGAGCCGGCCTACGACGACATCATCCAAGCTGCCAGCGGCGTTGCCGACATGGTCGAGCGCGTCACCGGTGAACCATCGCTGCTCCCCACCATTTTCGCCGACAAGGTCTGTGGGTTGGTGATGGCGCAGGCGATCGTCGCGGCACTGTTCCACCGTGAGCGCACTGGCCAGGGCCAGCATGTGGAAGTGCCGATGCAACAGGCGACTGCCGCGTTCGTCCTCGCCGAGCACGGCAGCGGCGCGATCTCCGAACCGCCCGTCTCTGAGGATGGCCGTCCGGCTGCTGGATACCCGCGCGTGCTTTCGTCGGAACGTCGCCCGCATCCGACCAGCGATGGCATGGTGCACCTGTTCCCCTACCTGCCCAAGCACTATGCACGACTCTTTGCCGCGGCCGGAGTCGACGGAGCTGACGACGATCCGCGATACGTCAATCAGCGCGCGACCTTGGTGAACTCAGATTCGCTCTACCGTGACGTTCGAAGGTGCGGGCCAACCCGGACCACGGCGGAGTGGCTGGAATTCTGCCGCGCGGAGGGGATTCCGGCTACTCGAGTCGCGACGTTGCAAGATCTGGTGGACGACCTCCAGATCACTGCTCATCCGACCGTCGGGCAGTACCGGTTGTTGCCACAGATGGCGAACTTCTCGCTGACGCCAGGTGGTCTCCGTCGGGACGCTCCGATGATCGGTGAGCACACGGACGAAGTGCTCGCAGAGTTCCTCCCTGCTCCACAGGTTCGCCCGCTGGGGGTCGGAGACCCCGGCCACGCATCCTCCGCGAGAGGTCTGGCATGAGGCTTGAAGCAACTGAGCTGACCCGCGCTGAACGAGACCTGCAGACTGACGTCCGCGACTGGCTCGACGACAGGCGGCCCGCTGGGTCCTATCCGGTTGGCCTCGGCATGGCGGGGGCGACCGACCGACAGTTCTCTCGTGATCTGGGGTCTCGAGGTTGGCTGGGGATGTCGTTGCCCGTCGAGCATGGCGGCCACGGCCGAACCGCAGTCGATCGTCTCGTGGTGGTCGAAGCGCTGCTCGCTCGCGGAGCGCCGGTCGGCTACCACTGGATCGGGGACCGCCAGTCCGGGCCGAGCATCGCTGCCAACGGCACGGAGTTCCACAAGCGGGAGCTTCTTCCCGGCATTGCCAGCGGCGAACTGTCCTTTTCGATCGGGATGAGTGAGCCCGACTCCGGCTCGGACCTCGCCTCGGTCCGCACCCGCGCCGAGCGAGTTGAGGGCGGGTGGCTCGTCAACGGTGCGAAGATCTGGACCACGGGGGCGTTCCATGCCACCCACATCCTGGCCCTCCTCCGCACGTCCCAGGATCGGTATGGCGGCCTGACGCAGTTCATCGTCGACCGGCATGCACCGGGTCTGACGGTGTCGCCAATTGAATTCATCGACCGGACGACCGACTTCTGCGAGCTCTCATTCGTCGATGTCTTCATCGCGGACGAGTGGCGTCTGGGTGAGGTGGGCTCCGGGTGGGGCCAGAACACCGGCGAGCTTGCACTGGAGCGAGGGGGAGTAGATCGCTGGATGTCGGCCATGCCACTTCTCGAGGACTGGGCTCAGCGCGCTTCCGCAAAGCCCACGCCGTCGGCGGTCGCTGATCTTGGCTCGGTCGTCGCGCGCTGCTGGGCTTTTCGTGGCATGTCTCTGGCGGTCGCTCGCATGGTAGACAACGGTCAGTCGCCGGTCACTGAGGCCGCCCTCATCAAGGAGATGGCCACTCGGTTCGAGCAGGAGTGCGTCGAGATCGTGGTGCGGCACCTCGGCCGGCCGCCGCGCGCCGATGCAGACGATCCGTCCGAGCGTCTGCTCGCGACGGCGGTCCAGGTCGCACCGTCCTGGACGATCCGAGGCGGGACCAACGAGATCCTGCGCTCTGTCATCTCTAAGGGGCTGAGGAAATGACGAGGGCCGATACCGATCTGGTGAAGCTGTTCGAGGAGTTCTTCGCCAACGAGGTCACTCCCGACCTGATCGAGGCAACCGAACAGGCGGGAGTGCTGCCGACCGAGCTGTGGGAACGGGCCGCCACGGTGCAGATCCCTTGGATCGGTATCGACGAGCAGCACGGGGGAGTCGGCGGCACGTTGGCTGATGCCGTGGCTCTCGTTCATCACGCTGCCTACCGCGCAACGCCGCTGCCCTTGCTGGAGCATCATCTCGCCGCAACTCTGCTGGCCAGGTCCTCGCTCGGTCCTGTCGACGGTCCGCTCACGGTGGCCGGGATCTCTCGTCACGACCCGGTGCCGGTGTTGACGGACCGACTCGTCGCGGGTCGAATCCCCCAGGTTCCCTGGGCCGACGACGTCGCCGCTGTTGTCGTAATGACGCACGACGGACAAGGGCGAGACGTCGTTGCGCTCCTTCGCCGCAACCAGTTCGAGGTCGAGTCGTCGACCGATATTGGTGGCACTCCCGTTCCGTCAGTTCGGTTCGATTCCATCCGGGTCGAGACAGGTCTGCTTCCAGCAGGCAGCGAGGCCTTCCGCCGCTATGCAGAGGTGATGCGCTGTTCGGCGCTTGCCGGTCTGCTCCGTCGCCTCTACGAGCTCACGTCGACGTACGTGTCGCAGCGCCACCAGTTCGGCAAACCCGTGGGCTCATTTCAGTCCGTGCAGGCGCATGTCGTTCATCTGGCCCAAGCCGCTTCGGTTTCGATGTTGGCCGTTGACCGCGCTGCAGGCGCAGTAGCCCTGGGTGCCGGTGGTCTCGAGGTCGCATCCGCGACTGTCGTCGTCGAGCAACAAGCTGCGTTCGCTGCACGTGCGGCACACCAAGCTCACGGCGCGATCGGCATGACCCGCGAGTACCCGCTCCAACAGGTCACTCGTCGGGTGAACGCTTTGCGCCAGCTCTGGGGACCTCTGACAGAAGCCGAGGAATCGGTCGGCGTACTGGCACTCGCCGCCCCTCGGGTGGCCGATCTGGTCGCCCGACACCCTGAGGAAGGAATCCATCCCGCATGACTGACATCAGTGAGGTCCCTGTCCGTGTCGCCGTCGACGGACACATTGCGACCATCGAGGTCCAACGTCCGCCCACGAATTTCTTCGATCTGCAGGTGTTGACCCGGATCGCCGAAGCAGGTCACGACCTTGCAGCAACCGGGACGCGTGCGATCGTGCTGGCCTCGCAAGGTAAACACTTCTGTGCTGGCGCCAACTTTGATAGTGGTGGGCTCGGCGCGGACAGGGTGGATCAATCGCGTGCGATCTACCTCGCCGCCCGTCAGATCTTCACCATCCCGGTGCCGATCGTCGCTGCCGTTCAAGGTTCCGCCGTCGGTGGAGGTCTCGGCCTCGCCTGCGCCGCCGACTTTCGCGTCGCGGCACCGTCGACCAGATTCCACGCGAACTTTGCCGCCCTCGGATTTCACCAAGGCTTCGGACTGAGCGTCTCTCTGCCTCGAATTGTCGGTCCGCAGGTTGCTTCGCGCCTGCTGATGATCGCGGAGCGCGTGACCGGTGAGGAAGCGTTGGAACTCCGGTTGGCCGACGTTTTGGTCGACGACGGCGACGATGCCAACGCTGCGGTCCGCGAAGGCGCACTGGCGTTGGCGCAAACGCTGGCGGAGCGAGCTCCGATCGCCGTACGTTCCATCCGCGCCACCTTGCGGGGGAGTCTGGCTGAAGATGTTGCGTCCGTCCTCGAACACGAACTGGCGGAGCAGGCGAAGCATTGGCTGACCGACGACTGCGCAGAAGGGGTCGCTGCCAACCTTGAACGTCGCTCCCCTCAGTTTATCGGGCGCTAATCACCCGGCTGCGACGCGTCAGTCCTGCAGGAGCCTGACGCCCGACCAGCCGTCGCCCAGGTCGGTCCGCTCGGCGGCGGACCAGCCGTACTCCTGCGCCATCTGCTCGACCTCTGCGCTGTCCAGGTCGGCGGGCAGCACGATCCAGACCAGCGGGACCGACCCGACGCGGGGGAGGGTGTCGTCGAGCAGCTCTGGCGTGTCGGCCATGGTCTCGATCACGATGATGGCGGCCGCCATGGGTTCGGACCCGATGTCCGAGACGTCCTCGTCCTCGTCGATCACCACCTCGCGGTCGACGACGATGTCGACGCCCTCGGGCAGCGGGTCGAGCAGGGCCCGCTCCTCGTCGGAGGTGCCGAGGATCCACACCAGGCCTTCGGTGATGTGCAGCAGCTCGGCGCGCTTCATGGGGCCACCCTAGTCGCGCAGAAGTCGTGGATGACCCGATCCTTGGCCAGGCCCTTGGTCTCGAACCGGGTGACGGGCCGGCCCTCGAACCGCTCGCAGGGTCCGCCGT
>JBBSJW010000105.1:0-7256 GCA_038256885.1 Propionibacteriales bacterium | reverse complement strand
CGTCATCTGCGGTGTCATCGGCCTCGCCTCCTATCCGCTGGTCCGCCGGTTCGGCGCCACGCCGGGAGAACCGTCATTCCTCGACCGTGACTACGGCCGTTCCGTGCTGTTCCTGTGGGGTTACGTGTGGCTGGCCACCGCCGGGATCATCGCTTGGCGCTTCGTGCGGGCCCGGCGTCGCTGACGGCCGGTCGACGCCAACTCTGATCGCCGAGCCATGTCGGTCGTTGCGCACCAGTGCTCGACGCCGGTCACCGCTCGGCGCCGACCACCGCCCAGGCGCCGGATCACCACCGCCATGACAGGCCAGGACCCGGGTGAAAGAGCTGGGCCGCCGACGTCATCCCCCACGTGTGCTACGGGTGGGCGACGGCCGCTGCCTTCGACGCCCTGCACAGCGCAAGCACGGGCGCTCCTACGACATAGATTTTGCATACATTGAGGCTTCTTTGCCGAAAACGAGGAGAGCCGGTTTCCGAGGAAACCAGCTCTGACCTGATTTCTTGCGTCGGGCTGGGGAGATTCGAACTCCCGACCTCTTGACCCCCAGTTCAATGAGGCCGGTGTTGGCGGGTGTCGGCCAGTGCCCTGCAGTCCATCTACCAGGACTTTCACAATCCGTTGAGTCCGCCGAGTACCCCATACATTTTGCATACATCGCGAGGCCTGGTCGACGGCCCGCCAGAGCAGGTTTCAAGGCGCTTCTCGGCGATGGCGAGCGAGGAACTCGACGACGGCCGCCTGGGCCGAGCGCTTGACGTCGCGGTACAGGAAGTCGTCGTCCCAGACCTCTTGGTCTTGGTCGAGCAGGTCGTCCTCGTAGGTCGTGTACTGGTGCCGGATGCAGGCTCGGGCGGCCAGCTCGGCGCGCTGCTCGAGCCCGATTGTCTTGGTCCGTCCCACTCGCCCACTGCCGACGGTGGCGGCACGGCCGGTCGCCTCGGCCGCGATCTTCTCGGCCAGCGGCGCGTGCTCCTCGGCGAAGTCGAGGAAGACCGTGATCGTCGCCGCGAGCTCGTGTCGGTATCGCTCCTCGGCTCGAGCCCGCGATGCGGACCCGTGCTCTCGTGCCTTCGCGCGCCGGTCGACGGTTTCGGCGGCGGCCGTGCGGGCGGCCTCGATCGCATCCCTGGGAGCGAAGATGCCGATGAGGCGTCGATGCCGGCGCTGGCGTGAGCGCGGCTGGCATTCGATCCAGTGGTCACCGGCCGCCTTGACCCGCCGCGTCATGAAGGCGTCACCCGACGGGAGAAGCTCCCAGCCGTCAGGGAGCTCGAGCTCGCCATGGTCAGGATTCCACAGACCATCGCGCGTGTCGTACACATCGAGATGCTCAGTGAGAAGCTCCACGGGGACGCCCATCGCCGTACAGCCTTCCACAGTCCCGTCACTCGATATCGGGTTGATAGGCGGAGTAGCGATCACCAATATGTCAGGCACGTAGGCGGGCCTCCCGCGCGCGAGCACTCGACGCGGAGTTGCTCGCGATCGGGCAATCTGTGAAGCAGGCCCGGCAGGGAGGGTCGACTACTTCCCGTCGAAGAAGTCGTCGTGCGCCTGGATGTCCTCGGGCAGGTCCCACAAGTCGAGGACCTTGCCGTCGCGAAGGCGGAGGATGTGCACCTCATCGAGCGCGATCGACGCGCCATCGGGACGGCTGGCCGTCTCGTGGAGGACCACGGCGGCGTGGCCGTCGTCGGCGTAGATGCTCCTGATATCGAGGGCCTGCGTGCCCTCGGTGAGCTCGAAGTTCTTGACGAGGGCCGCGGAGATGGCCTCGCGGCCCTTGTGGTCACCGCTGTTCGGGCCATCGCCACCGAAGTGGAACACGCAGTCGTCGGCCATGTCGGCCAACGCTCCCTCGAGATCGCCCTTGGCGAATGATTCGTAGGCGTTGCGGACGATGGCGACGTTGGGATGCTCGGCCATTTCGGACTCCTTGTCCGGTCGACCACCTGTCGACCACGGGCCGACGCTAGCTGTTGATGTCGTCTACGGCCCGCAGCGAGCGCGATCGCGGCACATGCGACCCTGGGGACTGCGCCGACAGCATGACGACTCCACATGCCAGGGCCAGGCCGAGCGGGCATGACTGCCGATCGGCGGTGGTGGTCAGCGATTGGGCGCCAGTGGACCTGACTGGCGCATAATGCCGGGTCGCGCGGGCCGTAGTCCAGCAGAACTGGGAATCGCGAGCGGCACGCTGATCACGAAGTCGCTGCGAAGCGGCGCATCACGACCACCGGGCAACGGCACATAGCGCGCTGTGACCTCCTACGATTCCGGTCGTGGCGGTCGACTCTGGAAATCGGTCGGCCGTGATGCTCGCGTTGCTGATGGTTGTGGGCATTGTTGCCGGATTTGGGGACTCCTCCGATCCTGTGCGCAGCGCCGACGAAACGTCGTCAACCTCGAACACCGACGGCGACCAACCAGCCTCGATAGCGCCGGGCAGCTGCTCAGACGCTCAGGGAGACATCGAGGGGCCGGGCTGGGTTGACCTGATCGAGGCGTCGATCACGATCGAGAGTGGCGTCGTCAGAGTGCGACTGACGGGCTGAGGCGATCCCTTCGACAGCAACCAACGGCCTGTGGAGCGTCGTGGTGGGCACGCCGGATCCTCCCGGCACTGCGTTCGTCGAGGCGGAGGTTTCGGACGGTGCATGGGAGTACTCGATTGAGGTTGTGGGCGTCGGTCGGTCAACAGTCGAAGGCGAGACCGACGGCCCCGAGATCGTCGTGACGATCCCGAGGAGATATCCGGCGATCCTTACGTAGACAACTTCCAGGCGTTCGCTCAGACTTCCGCCAGTGAGTTGACCGACGGCTTCGCTCAGGACATGTGCCCAGGCGGCGCAGGTCCTGCGATGGGATGAGGTCTCCCACGCCTACTGCCGATGACCAGCGGCCGCGCCACCAGCTATCTGGATGATCGGTGCGACCGTCGATCTCGGCGAGTGTCGAGCCGCCCCCGCGGAGGATCGGCACGTATGGGCGGTCGATCAGGTTCCGGCGAAGGTGACGCAGACGTCGGCCCAGCCGTCGAGGAATCGGTCGTCGGGCAGGCCGACGGGTGGTGCCCCGAAGGTCCAACTGGATCGGCGGAAGTTGATGACGGCCCCAACGAGACAGACGGCCGCGGAAGCTGCGTCGATGTCCGGGCGGCGACCATCGAGCCATCGCTCGAGCAGCGCGCATGCAGACTGGTACCCGGCATCGCTGATGTGCTTTCGGGCAGCGTCGCGCAGCTCGGGGACCCGGTGGCCGTCCTGTTCCAGGATGTGAGTGAGCGCGCGCTGGCGGTCGAGTTCATCGAGCAGCCAGCGTCCCATCATCAACGCCTCGCTCCGTAGATCTGTCAGCGGGAGTCCGTCGAGAGTCACCGCTGCTTGGTCGACCGACTCGACGTGGCGGCGGACGATGGCTTCGAGGATGTCGAGCTTGTTCGCGTAGTGCTTGTACAGCGCACCGCGGCGCGGTTGCAGGCCCGCCGCCGCTTCGATGTCACCGACGGAGGTCGCGGCGTAGCCGCGCTCGGCGAAGAGGCGAGCCGCTTCGTCCAACAGGCGCTGTTTGGTGGATCGCTGGACTCCCTCGTCGCCATCGGTAATCATACGATTACCGTACCTAGCTGGGAGAGAGTGGATGGTGCACGCCGAGGCCGAGGTCCAGATCGAGCGATCTCCGGAGCAGATCTTGCGGTGGGTGCTCGACTTGGACCGCTACAAGCTGGCCGACCAGAAGATCACCACGGTGGTCGACCGTCCGGTGCTCGATGCCTCCGGCAACGGCGTGGCTCGCTACCGGGGGCGTCTCCGGGGCATCCCGACACCGGTCGACACGAACCTCGTGTCGCTGCAGGCGTGGGAGAAGTTGACCTTCCAGGGGGCACCGGGGGTCTGGACCCGCCGGCTGGTCGACTTCACCGGCACCTTCCAGTGCACACCGACCGATGATGGCTCGACGACGCTGCGCCACACCGAAACCTTCCGCTTCCATCCGGCGCCCATGGAGCGCCTCGCCGGCTGGGTCCTCGGCCGGTGGCTACAGCGAGAGATCGAGACAGAGGTGCACCGACTCAAGGGGCTCATCGAATCCTGAGTCCGCTTGCTCCGGCGTCCGGGTAATCGTCAAGTGGCTGGGGCCACAGCGCGAGACGCCGCACCCCCACACTCTCTGCCGGTTCAGCCGTGCCCTCCGCAATGGTTCGCTGGGCAATCGGAGCTTGGCCTGCCAACGCGCTTCGCTGCCCTCACCGCGGGAGGCGACACTGACCGCTATGGCGCACGACCCTCGACATCTGCCTTCTTCGCTGCCAGCGCCGGTGGACGATGGCGCGTGTGACCACGTTCTCGGCTTGCCGGTACCGAAGGTGCGTCTTGCATCGACGCGGGGCGAAATAGTCGACCTGGTTGCCGCTACCGACGGGACGGTGGTGATCTACGTCTACCCGAGAACCGGTGTACCAGACGTGGAGATGCCCGAAGGCTGGGACGCCATTCCGGGAGCGCGTGGCTGCACGCCGCAGTCGTGCTCCTACCGCGACGACTACGCGACGTTTCAGATTGTTGGCGTCGACGTCTTCGGGCTCAGCACGCAGTCGACCGAAGCACAGATGGAGTTCGTCGAGCGCGAGCACATCCCATTTCCGCTCCTGAGCGGCCCGGACCGCCACCTCGGTACCGCGTTGGACCTTCCCACCTTCACCCCCGGCGGCGACGTCCTCTACCGCCGCATGACACTCGTCGCCGAAGCGGGTCGAATCGTGCACGTCCGCTATCCCGTGTTTCCACCCGACGCCGACGCCGGCCAAGCCCTGGCGTGGCTGCGCTCAAGGCGCAGGTAAATGCCGGCTCGCGCGGGCCGTCGTCACACCGAACTGGGAATCGCGAGCGGGACACCAACGGTATCATCCTGATACCATGCCGGAATGGCGATGACACTCCGGCTGACCGACGACGAGCAAGATCTCCTCCGCGAACGCGCTGCCAACGAGGGCGTGTCGATGCAGGAAGTCGCACGACGAGCCATCCGTGACTACGTCGGCCTCGAAGATCATCGCGACCGAGTGTTCGGATCGGCCCAGCGCGTCATGACCGCCCACGCCGACGCACTCGACCGCCTCGGACGGTGACGGCACCCTTCGACTACCTCGAGCTCGACGATCTCGTAGGACTCGCCGCCGGGCTCCTCGGCGACCCGCCACCCATCCGCGACCTCGGACTCCTGGGTGCCGCCGCGGCACGCCCCCGAGCCTCCGCATTCGGTGACGATGCCTATCCCGACATCTGGGCCAAAGCTGCAGCTCTACTCCACTCGATCGTCAAGCACCACCCGCTCGTCGATGGCAACAAGCGTCTCGGTTGGCTCGCCTGCGCCGTGTTCCTCGACCTCAACGGAGTCGACCCGACGACCGCCTCAAACGACGCCGTCTACGACCTCGTGATCCGAGTCGCATCCGAACCAATCGACATCGCCGAACTCGCCGCATTGCTCGAAACGTTGACGACGGAGAATGGTTGATCGGTTCGCGGAAGCGGTGACTGGTCGACCCGAGGCCGCCAGCCGACGAACGGCACCTTGGTTGCACTCCGCTGAGCGCCCACGGAGGCTCCCGCTCGCAGGAGAACGCCCCTTCGGGAGCGGCACCAGCTGCCGACGGCCACGCAGGTAAA
Source organism: Propionibacteriales bacterium (assembly GCA_038256885.1). Classification (GTDB taxonomy): domain Bacteria; phylum Actinomycetota; class Actinomycetes; order Propionibacteriales; family Nocardioidaceae; genus Aeromicrobium. The sequence continues at coordinate 1,581 of JBBSJW010000105.1, read as the reverse complement.
TGATGCCGGGTAGCGCTGGCCGTTGTCACGCCGAACTGGAAATCGAGCGCGCCCGATGTCGCCGCGACACTGCACCGGGCGACCAACAACGAACGGCACTATCCGGCGCCGGTTGCATGACGGCACACGTGCACAGCGGTCAGGATGCGAGGATGGTTCACCGCAGCGCAGCAGAAGGCTTCGGTCGCGAAGCGGCTACGTATCAACAGGCTCGTCCCACGTACCATCCTGACCTCATCGCGCGTTTCCTCGATCGCTACACCGCGGGTCAGGTCCTGGAGATTGGTGCCGGCACGGGAATCTTCACGAAGGAGATCGTCGGGCGTGGAGCGACCATCATCGCCGTTGAACCCGTCATGGAGATGCGGCAGCGACTCGCTGAGGCGGTCCCAGGCGCGGACGTCCGAGACGGCACTGCGGAAGCCCTGCCCGTAGAAGCCGAGTCAGTGGACACGGTCGTCGTCGCTCAGTCCTTTCATTGGTTCGACTACGAGTCTGCGCTCGACGACATCCACCGAGTACTTCGACCAGGCGGACACCTCTTGACCGTCTGGAACGTCAAGTCTGGTGACGAGCCGTGGTTCAAGCGGTACATGGAAATCGTCGACCGTCATGCGGGCGACACACCTCGCCATGCCGACCTGCGATGGCGCGTGGCCATCGACAACGATCCACGATACGAGTCGGTGGATGACTGGCAGGCGGGCCATCCCCGTCCGACCGACAGGGCTGGAGTCGTGTCACGGGCCCTATCGACGAGCTTCATCGCTGCCCTGCCCGAAGTTGAGCGGGAGGCAGTTGTGTCTGACCTGATGAAGGCGCTCGACGCCGTCGAAGAACCAATTCAGTTCCCGTATCGGGCTGAGCTCCAGGCGTGGCGAAAGTCCAGCTGAAGTGCCCGCCGATCGAGGCAGTCGCTGAAGGCGACGAGGCCCGCATAGTGCCGGGTAACGCTGGCCATGCCCACTGGGGAGCTGACTGATCGGTGCGGCCCGTTGTCCAATCCGGCGGGCCACGCTACCCTTACTTGTGACCCCAAGTAAGGAGACATCATGGATGTAGCAGCGAAGGTCACCTCGAAAGGACAAGTCACCGTACCCAAGGCGGTGCGCGACGCGCTGGGGATTCACGAAGGCGATGAGGTGGTCTTTCGCGTCGAAGGAAACCGCGCCGTCCTGGCTCGCACCCCCGACTTCCTCGACCTTGCCGGCACGATCTCGGTGCCGGCGACGAAGCGGAACGTGGCCTGGGACGACATCGTCCGGCGAACACGAGCTGATCGAGCCTCGGCCCGCAGGTAGGTATGTTCATCGATACGAACATCCTGGTCAGGCACCTCACCGGCGAGCCGCCCGACCTCGCAGCACGGTCGACGCGGTTCCTGGAGACCGAACGCAACCTGTTGCTCACCGATCTCGTCGTCGCCGAGACCCTCTAGGTCCTCGAGTCGTTCTACAAGGCGCCTCGCTCCCAAGTCGCCGAGGCCATTCGTTCGCTGATCGCGTTCGACTCGATCGTGTCGGTCGACCCAGCACTCCTACTGCGCGCCGTCGAGGTGTACGAGACCGACCGGCTCGACTT
>JBBSJW010000104.1:0-7262 GCA_038256885.1 Propionibacteriales bacterium | reverse complement strand
GCGTTGCGGCCGAGGTGGTAGAGCCGGCCGATCATGTCGAGGTTCTCGAATCCGGTGAGGTATTCGTCGACCGCGGCGTACTGGCCTGAAAGCCCGAGGTTGCGGCGCACCTCCCTCGGATTGCTGAGCACGTCGATGCCGGCCACTTCGGCCGTGCCGGCATCGGGTCGGAGCAAGGTCGTCAGAATTCGCACGATGGTCGTCTTGCCGGCGCCGTTGGGACCGAGGAGTCCCAGCACGGATCCGGTGGGCACGGTGATGTCGACGCCGTCGAGCGCGGTCACATCTCCGTACTTCTTGACTAGACCTCGAGCCTGGATCGCAGGTGATTGAGTCATGTTCGGCAGCGTAGTGACGGTGTGCGACAGAACACATCCGTCGAAGGTCGTACGAGTAGTTGAACATTGAACTACTGAGAGGTATGCTGTATCTACCGAACCGAGGAGTGAACATGCCCGCCGTGACCGTTGCTGACTGGACCGTTCTGCCGCGGGTGATCACCGCTGCGACACAGGTCGAGGACCGCGCGCCGATCAGCGTCACGACGGCGCCGCGTGGATTTGAGGGCGAGGGTTTCCCTGTCCACCGCGCATTTGCGGGAGTCGACCCGACCCTGCTCGATCCGTTCATCCACATGGACCAGATGGGCGAGGTTGAGTACGCACCCGGTGAGCCCAAGGGCACTCCGTGGCACCCTCACCGCGGCTTCGAGACTGTCACATACATGATCGACGGCGTCATGGATCACCAGGACACCCACGGCGGTGGCGGATCGATCACCGACGGCGACACCCAATGGATGACCGCTGGCAGTGGACTCCTGCACATCGAGACACCGCCCGAGTGGCTGGTCGTCAAGGGTGGTCTGTTCCACGGTCTCCAGCTCTGGGTCAACCTGCCCAAGGCCGACAAGTGGCTGCCACCGCACTACCAGGACATCAGCCGCGACGACGTCGGTCTCGCCTCGACGCCCGACGCCGGAGCGCTGCTTCGCGTCATCGCCGGTGAGGTCGACTCAGTCAAAGGCCCTGGCAGCACACACACGCCGATGACGATGGTTCACGCGACGGTCCTGCCCGGCGCCGAGATGACCGTGCCGTGGCGCGCTGACTTCAATGCCCTCGTCTACGTCCTCGGAGGCAGCGGGTACGTCGGCCGCGAGCGTCGCCCGATCTCCTCGGGCCAGCTCGCCGTACTCGGTCATGGCGAGACCATCACGGTCGGAGCCGACCAGCAGCAGGACTCGATCTACCCGGCGCTCGAGGTCGTGCTGCTCGGCGGTCTGCCCATCCGCGAACCTGTCGCCTGGGCCGGGCCGTTCGTCATGAACACCAAGGCCGAGGTGCTGCAGGCGTTCGAGGACTTCCAGAAGGGCAAGCTCGGCACGATCCCGACGGTCCCGCACTCCGACATACACGGCGAGATCCTTTAGTTACGCTCTCCGCATGGCGGAGAAGAAGTATGTCGGCGCGATCGACCAGGGCACGACCAGCACGCGCTTCATGATCTTTGACCACGACGGTCACGAGGTCGCCAAGCACCAGCTCGAGCACGAGCAGATCATGCCGCAGGCAGGCTGGGTCGAGCACGATGCCAGCGAGATCTGGGAGTGCGCGCAGGAGGTCATCACCGCGGCGATGGGCAAGGCGGGCATCTCCGCCGCCGATCTCGCCGCCGTCGGCGTCACCAACCAGCGCGAGACGACCGTCGTGTGGGACAAGCGAACAGGTCAGCCCTATTACAACGCGATCGTCTGGCAGGACACCCGCACCGACAAGATCGCCTCAGCTCTGGATGCAAGTGGCAAGGGCGATCTGATCCGCGACAAGGCAGGCCTGCCTCCCGCGCCGTACTTCTCCGGCGGCAAGATCCAGTGGATTCTCGAGAACGTCGATGGCGTACGCGCTGACGCCGACGCGGGCCACGCACTGTTCAGCAACACCGACGGCTGGTTGCTGTGGTGGCTGACCGGCGGTCCCGATGGCGGCCAGCACATCACCGATGTGACCAATGCCAGCCGAACCATGCTGATGAACCTCGAGACCCTCGACTGGGACGACGAGCTTCTCGCGCTGTTCGACGTACCGCGCGCGATGCTTCCGGCTATCAAGTCGTCGTCGGAGGTCTACGGGCACACACTTGCTGACGGTCCGTTCGGCGGCGAGGTGCCGTTGGCCGGCGACCTCGGCGACCAGCACGCGGCGCTTGTCGGGCAGGTGTGTTTCGAGCCGGGCGAGCTCAAGAACACGTATGGCACGGGCAACTTCCTCGTCCTCAACACCGGCACCGAGATCGTGAAGTCGAAGAACGGGCTCATCACGACGGTCGGCTACAAGTTCGGCGACGCACCGGCCGTGTATGCGCTCGAAGGGTCGATCGCCGTCACTGGATCGGCGATCCAGTGGCTGCGCGATCAGCTCGGCATCATCAAGGCCGCGGCGGAGACCGAGACGCTTGCCGGAAGCGTCGAGGACAACGGTGGCGTCTATTTCGTACCCGCTTTCTCGGGCCTGTTCGCCCCCTACTGGCGGTCCGACGCCCGCGGCGTGATCGTCGGGTTGTCGCGGTTCAACACCGTCGCGCACATCGCTCGTGCCGCACTCGAGGCCATTTGCTACCAAAGCCGGGACGTTGTCGATGCGATGGTCGCCGACGCCGATCTCGACCTGCAGACGCTTCGCGTTGACGGGGGAGTGACGATGAATGAGCTCTGCATGCAGATCCAGGCAGACATCCTCGGAGTCGCGGTGAGCCGACCGGTCGTTGCTGAGACCACCGCGTTGGGCGCTGCGTACGCGGCTGGTCTCGCGGTCGGCTTCTGGGCCAACACGGACGAGCTCGTCGCCAACTGGAACGAGTCCAAGCGCTGGGAGCCCACGTCCACGCAGGAGCAGCGCGACGCCGGCCACGCGCAGTGGAAGAAGGCCGTCGACCGCACCCTCGATTGGGTTGTGGTCTGAGTCGAGGCCGCCCGCGGCCGAGGGGTCAGTCCAGGTTGAGCCAGGCACGCGCGGAGCGCGTCAGGAAGGTCGAAACCTCGTGAGACGACTCGACAGCCCAGCCTCTGGGGTTTCGCGGCTCCGCCCGCAGGCGGCCTCCGCCCTCAACCGCCGAGAATCGCCATGACCTGATTGACTATCGCCATGCGTTCCGTAGCCCTGTCTCCCGCCAATCGCCAAGCAGCGCTCGACGCGATGGCTGCGCGGCCCCTCGACGTTCTCGTCATAGGTGCGGGCGTCGTCGGCGGAGGTGCGGCACTTGATGCCGCGACGCGCGGACTGTCAGTCGGTCTCGTTGATGCCCGTGACTTTGCCTCGGGTACGTCGAGCCGCTCCAGCAAGCTGGTTCACGGCGGCCTGCGCTACCTCGAGATGCTCGACTTCCGACTTGTCGCTGAGGCGCTCGGCGAGCGCAGCCTGCTGCTCGACAAGCTCGCACCGCACCTTGTGCACCCGGTGCCGTTCCTCTACCCGCTCACGCGTCGCATCTGGGAGCGCGCTTACGCAGGCTCCGGCGTGCTGCTCTATGACTCGATGGCGCTGCTCTCAGGCCGCTCCCGCGGTGTGCCGCATCACCGCCACCTGACGCGCCGTGGTGCGCTCCGAATGATGCCGGGGCTCAAGAAGGAAGCGCTGATCGGCGCACTCCACTACTACGACGGGCAGGTCGACGACGCACGTCACACCATGTTCCTGTCGCGCACGGCCGCCGCGTACGGAGCGCACATCGCCAGCCGTACCCGCGTCATCGGGCTGCTGCGCGAAGGCGATCGCGTCACCGGCGCCAAGGTCAAGGACCTGGAGTCGGGCAAGGAGTTCGACATCCTCGCCAAGCAGGTTGTCAACGCGACAGGCGTCTGGACCGACGAGACTCAGTCGTTCGCAGGCGAGCGTGGCCAGTTCCACGTACGCGCCAGCAAGGGTATTCACATCGTCGTGCCCCGCGACCGCATACGCGGCGACTCCGGACTGATCCTGCGCACCGACAAGTCGGTGCTGTTCGTCATCCCGTGGGGCCGACTCTGGATCATCGGTACGACCGACACCGACTGGGAGCTGTCCAAGGACCACCCGGCAGCAAGCCGCAGCGACATCGACTACCTCCTCAAGCACGTCAACAAGGTGCTCGTGAGCTCACTGACGCACGAGGACATCGTGGGCGTCTACGCAGGACTGCGGCCGCTTCTCGCCGGTGAGGACGAGGCGACCAGCAAGTTGTCACGTGAGCACGCCGTCGGCACCAGCGTGAAGGGTCTCGTCGTGATCGCGGGCGGCAAGTACACGACCTACCGAATCATGGCCAAGGACGCGATCGACGCTGCCGTGCACGGTATGGCGAGCCACTTGGACCGCATGACTCCTCCGTGCTGCACCGAGGACGTACCGCTGCTCGGCGCCGATGGCTTCGAAGCCGTATGGAACCAGCGCCAGATGCTGGCCGCCTCCAGCGGGCTCGGGATCGGCCGCATCGAGCACCTGTTGCACCGGTACGGTTCGCTCATCACCGAGCTGCTGGACATGATCGCCGAGAAGCCTGACCTCGGCAAGCCGCTCACCGGCGCCGACGACTACCTCCGCGCCGAGATCGTCTACGCCGCGAGCCACGAAGGCGCTCGTCACCTCGATGACGCGATCGCTCGTCGTACGCGCATCTCGATCGAGACCTTCGACCGCGGCACCGAAGTTGCCGCCGAGGTCGCCGACCTGATGAGTGGGGTGCTCGGCTGGACCAAGGCGCAGCGCGACAACGAGGTCGACCACTACCTCAAGCGCGTCGAGGCTGAGCTCGAGAGCCAGACCATGCCCGACGACGAGACCGCTGACGCGGCCCGTATGGGTGCTGGCGATGTCGTGCCCATCTCGACGACTCGCGCCAAGGCAGCAGGCTGATGCCGGACGAGATGATCGCGGACTACGACGTTCGTTCACCGGCATCGCGCACAATTCTCACAGTCATCGGGACGCTCGTCTCCGTGGGCTTGTTTGCCGCGGCGATCCTTGGCATTTCTGTGCTCATGAAGGACACCAAGACGTCCACCAGCATCATCGAGATGGGCGATTCGGTGCAGATCGTCGTCAATGCAACGACGGCTGACATCCGGGTCGTAGAGGGTGCCGATGATGTCGTCAAGGTGACGTCGAGGGTTACCAGCGGACTCCGCAAGACGGACTTCCTGCTTGGCCGCAAGGCCGACGAGATCAAGGTCATCTCCGGCTGCACGACGTGGCTGTCACCGGGCTGCGGCGTGTCCCTGACGCTGTCAGTCCCCAAGAACATCCCCATCGTCGTCAACACGACGTCAGGCGATGTCACGGCTGATGCGTTGGTTCAAGGTGTTCTCACCGTTGCCACGACGAGTGGTGACATCGAGGTGGATGGACTCACGGTTGATGAGTTCTCGGCAGAAACCAGCTCAGGCGACGTCAATGCTTCATTCGCCAAGCAGCCGTTCGCGTTGAAGGCCCTCACGAAGTCGGGTGACATCGTGGCGTCGGTGCCGGCCGGCGATCGAACGTATGCCGTCATGGTCGAGTCGAAGTCCGGTGACGTCGAGTCAGAAATCGACTCCGACGACGATGGCCAAGGATTCGTACGCGCGACGTCCGACAGCGGCGACATCGATCTGCGTTCGGGCTGAGTCCTCAGGCCGGCAGCGTGACCGAGAACAGAATTGGCACGTGGTCTGACGGTCGAACCGGCGGGAACGTGCCTGTCGCGTCGTAGCCGAGCGCCACCTCGTACGCGTTCACGACCATGCCTTTGGAGCAGTAGCCGTGGTCGATGATCCAGTCGGCGCTCTTGCGCGCCGTATCTCTCCTGATGTTGGTGTGGGTCGAGAACCGGGTCGAGTCGGACTTGTTCTTGGCGACCTTGCGCATGTTGACCAGGCCGCCGTTGATGAACGCCCTCAGGTCGTCTGACCTGTTCATGTCGCCACCGACCAGGATCGGGCAGTTGCCGTGAAGCGCCGAGACCCGCTCAAGCTCAGTCATGGCGATCGCTGCCTGTGCCGACCGGCCGGCGCCCCACTGCTTGCCGTTGACGAGATGGGTGTTGCCGAAGACGAACTTGGTGCCGGTGGCGATGTCCTCGAACACTGCGAGCGTCAGGTGGCGTCCGGGGACGGCCCTGCCGCCGACCTTTGCCGCGAGGATCTTGTCGGGCAGCTTCTCGACGAGTCGCGTTGTCGCCTTCTCGTAGAACAAGTAGTTCTCATTGAACGCGGTCGTCGGGACCACCATCGCGTACGCGGATCCGAGCGCGGCGTCGATCTTCTTGGAGAATGCCGATCCGGTGTTGGTCATCGAGTTCTTGCCGGGACCGATGAGCTCGTTCATGCCGAACACGGTGGGTGCGCCGGTCTTGACGAGCGCGGCACCAGCGATGGCTCGTTCGGAGTCCTTCTTGAGCTTGTCGGGGCCGGGGATGTTGTACCAAAGCGGGCGCAGCGACATCGCCTTCTTGGTGGCGGCCTTCGCGGCCTTGGTGGTCTTGGCTGCGACAGGTTTGACTGCGAGCTCTGCGGGTTTGGGCTCGGCGGCCAGACGTTGGAGAGTCTGGCTGCCGGGGAATCCGTCGGCATTCTTGGCTGACCAGCCCTGCGCCTTCTGGAAGTCTGCGACGTTCGCCTTGTCCGCCTTGCCGAAGATCGGGCCCGGTCCCTTCTGATAGTGCTTGCCGAATCCGTGTGCAACCAGTCGTTTGCCGAGCCAGGTGATGTGTGAGCCTGTAGCGCCTATGAAGTACGCAGCCGGATCCATCCGGTCGCCCGACTCCGCACCGATCGCGGGCCATGGATCGACGTGATCGGACCAGAAGGATGATCTGTTGACCTGGAAGTGGACGTGTGCACCCGTGGAGTTGCCGGCGCCCCACTGTCCCGGGATCCCGCCGGACAGCCCGAGCTGCTTGCCGATCTTCACGACCTGACCAGTCCGGACGTCGAGGCGCGACAGGTGCGCGACCTGTACGTACCGGACCTTGCCGTGCACGGAACCTTTGATGATGACGTGTGCGCCGTACGCTGGGCCCCAGCCGCCGCCGACGCCCGCGTACCAGACCGTGCCGCTGATGGCCGCCGTGACCTTCGAGCCTTTCTTGCAGCCGAAGTCGACGCCCTTGTGCTGCTTGCCGGTCCTGTAGAGACGCTTGTACGCGAACGACACAGGTGTCGCCGCGGGAACGGGCTTGGCCACGATGCTTCCTCCATTCGCTGGACGGGAGATCTCCAGGAGGGATGATTCAGAGTAGCGTCGATACGG
>JBBSJW010000103.1:0-7317 GCA_038256885.1 Propionibacteriales bacterium | reverse complement strand
CGGGCCGGGCCGATGATGTCGTTGTCGGTATAGGACGAGAGACCGAACTCCGGCGTGTTCGTCTTCCCGAGGCTGACGAAGCCGGCCTTCTCGATGAGGTCGACGACGTACGCGTTGACCGGCGGTATGAAGTCGCGCAGCGCGACCGATCCCATCGAGGTGGGTGTGTCGCGGGTGAACGTGAGGTCCTTGATCGCGATCGGCACTCCTGTGAACGCCGGTGCGTTCCCGGCAGCCAGCTGTGCGTCGGCGATCGCCGCTCGCTCGAGCGCCTGCTCGGCCGTGACGGTGATGAACGCCCCGAGTGCTGCGGAATGGGCGTCGATGCGGTGGAGGTGGTGCTCGACCAGCTCGACAGACGAGGTGTCGCCCGCACGGAGCGCCTTGGACTGAGCAATCGCATCGAGCTCATGAAGGGCAGTCACCCGACGAGCCTAAGCGAGATGGTGGCGGGCCTAGAATTGTCTGGTGGCCACGCCCAAAGTCCTCCTCTTCTACGCCTTCGCCCCGTTGGCGGACCCCGAGGCGATCCGGCTCTGGCAGCACACCCTCGCTGACTCGCTCGGCCTGCGTGGCCGCATCCTGATCTCGCGCCACGGCATCAACGCGACGCTGGGTGGCGATGTCATCGAGATGAAGAAGTACGTACGTGGCACCAAGGCGTACGCGCCCTTCAAGGACATCGACTTCAAGTGGAGCGAGGGTCGTGCCCTCGAGGACGGTACGACCGCCGACTTCCCGCGACTGAGCGTCAAGGTCCGCGACGAGCTCGTGACGTTCGGTGCGCCCGACGAGATCGAGGTCGGCGGCGAAGGCATCGTCGGCGGTGGCACCAAGCTTTCACCGGCCGAGCTGCATGCGCTGGTCGAAGCGAAGGACGTCGTGTTCTTCGACGGTCGCAACCAGATCGAGTCCGACGTCGGCCACTTCGCCGGCGCCGTACGACCTGGTGTCGAGACCACCCGCGAGTTCATCGCCCAGCTGGACAGCGGCGCGTACGACCACCTGAAGGACCAGCCCGTCGTGACCTACTGCACCGGCGGCATCCGGTGCGAGGTGCTGACCCCGCTGATGAAGAACCGTGGCTTCCAGGAGGTCTACCAGCTCGACGGCGGCATCGCGACGTACGGCGAGGCCTACGGAGACGACGGTCTCTGGGAGGGCGCGCTCTACGTGTTCGATGACCGCATCACGATGGACTTCTCCGACCACACCGCACTGGTCGGCGCCTGCGATCTGTGCGAGAGCCCGTCGAATCACGTTGCCGACTGCGGCGATGTCTCGTGCGTACGCCAGATGAATCGCTGTGAGTCGTGCTCTAGCTCCATGACGCTATGCGAAGTCCATGCCACGGTGTCGGCGTGACGAAGCGCTTTCCTGGCGGCGTCTACGACGAGGGGAACGAGCCCGATGTGCGGTTTTCGCTCGCCAACGAACGCACCTTCCTCGCTTGGATACGGACGGCGCTCGCTTTGCTCGCCGGAGCCGTTGCCGTGCACCTGCCAGCCGTAAGTCTCGACCAGCCTGTGGCAACCGGGACGTCACTGCTGCTGCTCCTCGCCGCGGCAGTAGCAGTGATCGAGTCTTGGCGGCGCTGGCGCGCAACCGAGCGAGCCATGCGCACAGGTCAGCCGCTTCCCGGTTTCGGTGGCGGCGCGGTCGTCGCGGTATTGCTCGGTGTCCTGATTGCCGGAGTTGCGGCGGGTGTCATCGTCGTCGCGCTGCGTTGAAGAACTTTGTGGTCCGTGTCGAATTGGCTCGACTCCGGTCGACGTACTGGTGAAGGCTGACCCTCAGAGGGCCGGCCACTGACAAGGGAGACATCATGCGATTCCTCAGCTACATCGAGTCCGACCCGGCGCAGCCGTGGGGCCCTCCGCCTCCCGAGCTGTTCGAGGCCATCGGCGCGTTCGGCGAAGAGCTCGTGAAGGCCGGCGTTGCGGTGGACCAGGGCGGCCTCGCACCGATCGAGACCAGCCCGCACATTCGTGTCTCAGGTGGCAAGCTCACGATCACCGACGGACCGTTCACGGAAGCCAAGGAAGTCATCGGCGGTTACGGCATGTACGAAGTCCGCTCCGTCGAGGAGGCGATCGAGTACTCGCGTCGCTTCATGCAGATCCATCTCGACACCTGGCCCGGCTTTGAGGGTACGAGTGTCGTCCGCCAGGTCTTCGGACCGGAGGCCTGACATGAAGTACCTCGTACTGATCCACCTCGACGAGTACGTCACGGAAGCGCCCCCGGAAGCCCTGTTCGACGCGATGACCGCTCACGTCGCCGACGAGACCCACGCGCGCGTCATCACCGATGCGGGCCTGGCGCCGACGGCTGACTCGATCCGTGTTGCTCCCCGCGACGGCAAGGTCACGACGACGGATGGCCCGTTCGCGGAGGCGAAGGAGGTCGTCGGAGGCTTCTTCATGATCGACGCGCCGACACCCGAGGACGCCGCAGCGTGGACGCGTGGCTTCGTTGAGCTGCACGTGGCCCACTGGCCGGAGATGCCCGACTCGTTCGTCATCGAGCTGCGCAAGGTGGCGGGAAGCCTCACCGACCCGGAGTGACCCCGATGATCGGTGGTGGTTGGATCGGTTGTCATGACCGACTCCGACCTCCACCGCTCGGTCGAGGCGGTCTGGCGACTCGAGTCGACCAAGCTGGTCGCCGCCCTTGTACGCATCACTCGCGATGTCGGTCTTGCCGAGGATCTCGCGCAGGATGCGCTCGAATCCGCTCTCTCGCAATGGCCTGAGTCCGGCATACCTGACAACCCTGCCGCCTGGCTGATGGCCGTGGCGAAGCGTCGAGCGATCGACGGCTTCCGTCGCCGCGAACGCCAGGACCGGGCATACGGAGCAATAGCGGAAGGGCAGGAGGACGTCGTGGCTGGTATCGAGACTGCAGTGGACCATGTCGAGGACGACGTCTTGCGCCTGATGTTCATCTGCTGTCACCCGGCGCTCGGCGATGAAGCCCGACGAACCCTGACCCTCCGGCTGGTTGCGGGACTGACGACCAGCGAGATCGCCCGATCGTTCCTGACCAGCGACGCGACGATCGGTGCTCGCATCACCCGCGCCAAGAAGACGTTGGCCGACGTGGATGCGCCGACCGAGGAGCCCGCGGACAACGAGCGAGCTGAGCGGCTCGAGGCTGTGCTCGCGGTCATCTACCTGCTGTTCAACGAGGGCTACTCGGCCACGGCGGGCGACGACTGGATGCGCCCAGCCCTCAGTGAGGAGGCCGTACGACTCGGTCGACTGCTGGTTGGCCTCGTTCCGGATGACCCGGAGGTGCTTGGCCTGCTGGCGTTGATGGAGATCCAGCTCTCGCGCACTGCCGCTCGAACTGGGCCTGACGGGACGCCGGTGCTCCTCCTGAATCAGGATCGTTCGCGTTGGGACCAGCTGCTGATCCATCGCGGACTTGCCGCACTCGAACGAGCGACGGCGATCGACGGATTCCCTGGGTCGTACGTTCTGCAGGCCGAGATCGCGGCATGCCACGCGCGAGCCCGTACCGCCGAGGACACGGACTGGGCGCGTATCGCCTCGCTGTACGAGTCGCTGGCTGCCATCACCGGCTCGGCAGTCGTCGAGCTCAACCGCGCCGTCGCCGTGTCGATGGCGCACGGACCAGCAGTTGCCCTCGCCCTGGTCGAGCAGCTCGCAGAGCTCCCCGAGCTGAGCTCGTACCACTTGCTCCCGAGTGTTCGCGGTGATCTGCTAGCGAAGCTGGGCCGCGGCGACGAAGCGCGAGATGAGTTCGAGCGGGCCGCCTCACTCACCCAGAACGAGCAAGAACGCGCGCTGCTGCTTGCCCGCGCGGCAGACTGTTAGACGTGCACCAGATCTCGAAGCGCAACGCGAAGTTCCAGCAGTGGGAGGCGCTGATCGCCAATCGCAACAAGCGTCAGCGCGCGGGGGAGTTCCTGGTGCAGGGCGTGCGGCCGATCAGTCTGGCCATTGAGCACGGCTGGCCCCTACGCGCTCTGCTTCACGACGCCGACCGAGACCTGTCGGACTGGGCCGCGGGAATCGTACGCGTGGTTGCGACCGACCACGTCGCGATGTCGAGCGAGCTGCTCTCCGAGCTGAGCGGCAAGGACGACGGAGTGGCCGAGCTGGTCGCGGTCGTCGAGATGCCGCCAGATGACTTGTCGCGCATTGCGGTCAAGCCAAACTTCCTGGGCGTGGTCTTCGATCGGCCGAGCAGCCCGGGCAACATCGGGACGGTCATCCGGGCCTCGGATGCGTTCGGTGCCGGAGCCGTGATCGTCACCGGGCACGCCGCTGACCCGTACGATCCGCGTGCCGTGCGCGCATCGACGGGATCGCTGTTCGCGCTGCCGGTCGTACGCGAGCGCAGCCACGTGGAGGTGCTCGCATGGGCGCGCGCGGCAGGGCTGAACGTCGTAGGCACTGATGAGTCGGGTGAAGTCGACATCGCGGCTCACGACCTCACGGGACCGACGCTGCTCGTGATCGGCAACGAGACATCTGGCATGAGCGCCGGATGGCGCGAATCCTGCGACGCAGTCGCCCGGATACCGATCTCAGGCTCTGCCAGCTCGCTCAACGCGGCAACCGCGGCGACCGTCTTCCTCTACGAGGCAGCCCGCCAGCGCAGCTAGGGGAGCAGCACCGGTCCGGTCTTGCGGTCTAGGTTCGCGACGTGCTCATCGAGGCTCTTCATGGTCTCGGCGAGCGATGCGAGTGTCTTGGCTGACTCATTGAGCTGGCGTAGCTGCTCGAGGATCGGTCCTGTGGCCGTCGAAAGCTCGGTGATCGGTGCGCCCAGGGTGAGGAGCTCCGTGAGTGTCGACCGAAGCGACTCGACCTGTTGGGCGACAGCGACAAGCTCGGCCGCGCTCGAGTTGAGCGGCTCGACGCTCTCCTGCAGTCCGCCCACATCCTTGTGGAGGGTGTCCGCCAGGGTGAGGAGCCTCTCGAGCTGTTCGGCCAGAGCAGGGATCTGGCCCACTGCGGTAATGACCGACGGTGTCACCTTGGCGACGTTTCCGTCGATCCGCTCGACCTGCTCGAGCGTGCTCGGGGCCCCGTCCACCACGGTCGAGGCAGTCGGCAACGTGTCGCTGGCCTCCACGAGGCGGGGGATTGCCGGCAGGACCAGCGCCAGGCTGATAAGTGCGAGACCGAGAACGGCGACGGTGAGAGTCGCGATCAATCGCGGGACCCAGGCGGGCAACGAGTCGGCATTCAGCATGAAGATCTCCGAAAGTAGGTGTGACAGCAAGTATACGTTACTAGTGGTTACACATAGATTTCGGGCTAGTCTGCAGGGATGGATCCGCAGCATTCGTCGGTTGAAGACGGCCGCTCGGCGCGTTGGGCCGGCCATCGTGACCGCCGTCGAGCTGAGTTCGTCGACGCAGCGGTGACGGTGATCGAATCGGTGGGACCGGCGGCCTCCGTGGAGCAGATTGCCTCTGCCGCCGGGGTCACCCGGCAGGTGCTCTATCGCCAGTTCAGCGGTCGAGCGGACCTGGACGAGGCCATCGTCGCCCGCGCTGCGACGCTCGTCTACGAGAATGTGATGGCCGATCTCGATCATCTCGACGACGTGGGCGCGGCGATACGCCGGGTGTTGGACGGCTACCTCGACTTCATCGACGAACATCGTTCGCTCTACTGGTTCACGCGCGCCCACCAGGCTGGTCTGGTCGAATCAGACCCGGTCGACCAGGTGAAGGGTCGACTGGCATCTGTGGCAGTCGCCATCGCCCACGAGCTGCGCGAGCAGCGCGAGACGACGCCGACGATCCCGCTGGACGAGGTGTTTGCCGTCGGGATGATCGGCATGGTCGATGCGGCGGTATCTCGTTGGCTCCTTCAGCCAGGGTCGACGACGCGCTCGCAGCTCGTCGATGGGTTGGTGCTGGTGCTCACGGCCGCGATCGACGCGGCGATCCCGGAGGCCTGAGAAATTTCGGCCACCCCGGAATTTTGGGTGCTTGAGCAAGGTTGATAACATCAGACTCAAGTCTGTTGACTCAAGTCTTGCAATATCAAATGCACCACCCCACAGGAGGAAACACCATGGCCAGAGCGGTCGGAATTGACCTCGGTACGACCAACTCGGTCGTCGCCGTACTCGAAGGTGGCGAGCCCACCGTCATTGCCAACGCTGAGGGCGCGCGCACGACCCCCTCGGTCGTGGCATTCGCCAAGGATGGCGAGGTTCTCGCTGGTGAAGTCGCCAAGCGTCAGGGCGTGACCAACGTTGACCGTACGGTCCGTTCGGTCAAGCGCCACATGGGAACCGACTGGAACGTCGACATCGACGGCAAGTCGTTCAACCCCCAGCAGATCTCTGCATTCATCCTGCAGAAGCTCAAGCGCGACGCTGAGGCCTACCTCGGCGAGCCGGTCACCGACGCGGTCATCACCGTGCCGGCCTACTTCAACGACCACCAGCGCCAGGCGACCAAGGAAGCCGGCGAGATCGCCGGACTCAACGTCAGCCGCATCATCAACGAGCCGACCGCGGCAGCGCTCGCGTACGGACTCGACAAGGCCGACGACCAGACGATCCTCGTGTTCGACCTCGGTGGAGGCACGTTCGACGTGTCGCTGCTCGAGATCGGTGACGGTGTCATCGAGGTCAAGGCCACCAGTGGTGACAACCACCTCGGTGGTGACGACTGGGATGAGAAGGTCATTGACTGGATCGTCGCGAAGTTCAAGAGCGACACCGGTCTTGACCTGACCAAGGACAAGATGGCGATGCCCCGCATCCGCGAGGCCGCCGAGCGCGCCAAGATCGAGCTGTCGTCGAGCCAGTCGACGTCGATCAACCTTCCGTACATCACCGTCGACGCCGAGAAGAACCCCGTGTTCCTCGACCTGACGCTGACCCGTTCGGAGTTCGAGAAGATCACCCACGATCTGCTCGACCGCACCAAGGCGCCGTTCAACAGCGTCATCAAGGATGCAGGCGTCGCGCTCAGCGCGATCGACCACGTCGTCCTCGTGGGTGGCTCGACTCGTATGCCGGCCGTCGCGACGCTCGTCAAGGAGCTGACCGGTGGCAAGGAGCCCAACAAGGGCGTCAACCCTGACGAGGTCGTCGCCATCGGCGCCAGCCTCCAGGCCGGCGTCCTCAAGGGCGAGGTCAAGGACGTTCTGCTCCTCGACGTCACCCCGCTGAGCCTCGGCATCGAGACCAAGGGCGGCGTGATGACCAAGCTCATCGAGCGCAACACGACGATCCCGACCAAGCGGTCCGAGGTCTTCACGACGGCCGATGACAACCAGCCGTCCGTGGCGATCCAGGTCTACCAGGGCGAGCGCG
>JBBSJW010000102.1:0-7602 GCA_038256885.1 Propionibacteriales bacterium | reverse complement strand
GGACCTCGAGCACCATCCGCACCGCCCGCTCACGCAGCTCGGCGGGGTACTTCTGCGGCGAACGCCGCGCACCACTCTTGGTAGCCATGCTCCATCCTCGTTTCCAAGGTCAAGAGCACACGTGGATCCCAGGCCGAATCAGAGTGATGCGATGCTGGGGCGGTGCAGCTCGAGCGAGTCCGTGAGTGGTGGACGCGAGCGCTTGCGATCCCTGACAGCGCTCTACGAGAACCCATCCAAGATGAGGCCATTGCGGGCGAGATGCTCACTGCGGCGCTCCGCTGCCAGGAGATGGACAGCCGCCTTGATCTCACCGTGGCAAGCATCGAGGTCGTCGATGACCTGATCAGGAGGGGTGAGCGATCGGCGATCGAGCTCCACCTGCTTGGCGCGTACGTGGGGGAGGTCATACGTCGGGCGGCACCGGCGTTCGAGTGGGTGCTCGAAGCCCGCCAGCCGCACGCGCCGTGCCTCGCCATCGGCCACCAGATGACGGACCCGATCGGGCAGGTCGAGCGACATGCTCGACGCGTGGCGCATCCGGACTCCTCGCTGGCTGCGATGGTTGCGCAGCTCGTCGAGTACGGGTCCGATCCGGGGGACGAGACGGCGGCTCGTCTCGGCTGGACGACGCAGCTGACCTTCCCGACCGCATGGGAGTCGAGCAAGCGGGCCTGGAGTGAACGCCGTCGCAGGCGTGCTCGGCGCAGCGCGAACCGTCCGCGCTGATGGGCGGGAGGGGCCTGCGACGACCGACAAGTGGAGGGACGTCCGGAGGCCGGCAGCAGGCCTGCAGTCGGTCGCCCTACGGTCGTTCGATGAGCAACTGGGCGGACAACCGCTGGTCTCTGGTCTTCCACGGGATCGCAGTTTCGTGGCTACGGGAGTTTGATGCGGACAGATGGCGACTCCGCCATGGCGACCCCGCCAGAGGGTGCTTGGCTGTGCTCCCCGAGGAAGGCGGGGCGCCCGCCACGCTTGAGAACGCTCTGTGGCTGGCTGATGTCGCCGCGTTCGATCACGACGCACCGGTGGGCGTTCGTCCGTCTTTCGCTGGACCCGGCAAGGCGACGGACCCGCGGGCAGCCGTCCCGCCTC
Source organism: Propionibacteriales bacterium (assembly GCA_038256885.1). Lineage (GTDB taxonomy): Bacteria > Actinomycetota > Actinomycetes > Propionibacteriales > Nocardioidaceae > Aeromicrobium. The sequence continues at coordinate 6,504 of JBBSJW010000102.1, read as the reverse complement.
GACAGCCGATCTCGCCGGTGGTGGGTGACGCAGCGACCTGGTACTGGGCCGACGTCGGTGCTGCCCTGGATGCTGCAGCCCGGCTGCGCTTCAACGACTCCTACGCCATCCGCTACGGCGACGATGGCGACCCGGGCACGGACTTCAGCGACCGCTTTCGAGGTCGCGAGGATCGGCTCGCTCTCTACGCGATGGCTGCCCGCCAAGCTGACGTGCTGATCGAGTACATGTGCCTGTATCGCGTGCTCGAGGCCGCCGACGGCAAGAACGGCAAGAAGTTCGCAGCCGAGCGGCTCGCTGACATCGACTCACACGACTTCGGCGTTCTGCACGTCGTCAGCCCGACAACCGACGATGGCGAGCACCGGTGGACCGATGCATTCGCGTGCTACCGCGACCAGGCCCGCGAAGAACTCGCGCGCATGAAGGACCTCGGCGTCGGCGACGTCCCGGGGCACCTCTACCGGTTCCGCAACTCGGTGGCCCACGGCAAGCACGACGTTCTCGTCGGCTCGGTTGGTAGAGGGCTCGACGGTGTGGTCCGTGCGCTCCCGGTCGTCAAGCTCCTGGCCCGAATGGCTGTCGAGGGCCGACTGCCACATTGCCGGTCGGGAACACCGTCACCGAGCTCGGACGATGACAGCACCCTCGTCTTGAGCCCCACTCAGGAGATCGCGTCGTAGTATGGGCCTCGTGAGCGCGCTCGATCCCGCCAGCGAGAAGGAACTCGTCGTTGCTGATGACGGGAGCATCCCAGCTGACCAGCTCGCGCATCTCGGCCTGCGCCCCGGAGCGCACCTGCGTGTCGTCACGATGGATCAGCCGGCTGCCGCTTCCGGCCTCGCCGGATCGCTGCCCGGCCTTCCCGACATCGACTGGGACGACTTCGAACGGGCTAGCAAGCTGGCCCAGCAGGATCTCGCCCAGTCTTGATGAGGGTCGTCGCCGACTCGCACGCAATCGTCTGGTACGTACAGGGATCGTCGCGTCTCTCCGAACGCGCCGCCTCGGCAATGTCGGACGCAGAGGGCTCCGATGGCATCGTGGTGTCGGTCGCGACGCTGGTTGACCTCTGGTACGTGACGCAGACGACGAAGGGCGTGTCGGCCGACGACCTCGCCATGATCAGGTCAACGATGGTGGCTTCGCCCAAGGTCGACCTCCACCCCGTCGATGTTGCCGTGACCGACGCCGCGATCTCGATCGAGCGAGACGCTCTGGGCGACCCGTGGGACCGATTCATCCTCGCAACCGCGATCGCTCTCGAGCTGCCGCTCGTCACCCGTGATGGACGGATCCAGAAGACGGAGCTGGTCGAGACGCTCTGATAGCAGGGAGATCGCCGCTCGCGCCCAGCTCGTCGGGTGACGTGCGCCGGAACAAGTCCGCGGTCCCCGCGCGCGGCACGCCCGGTGCGTCGACTCGGCGTTGCAGGGCATCGAAGGTCTCCGCCTCGAGGATGACTTGCCGCCGGTCGGCCAGCGACTCGTCGGGAGCATCGTCGTCATGTTCCACCCGGCAAGCGTCGTCCCCGACCGCGCAGAGGCCAAGCGAGTTGCAGTCGCGTGATCGCATACGCAACGGCAGGGAGTCATCCGACGTAGCCAGAAACGTAGCTAGAGGCCCTCGGATCACGCGATCGCGTCACGTTTGCGCACACACACCGGATCGCAGACGGCACCCACACCCACACGATCTTCGCCACGTCGCCGCCTGCTGGCTGCTCTTCGACGTCGGGCTCGACCCGGCCGCGGTCAGCGCCTTACTCGGCCATTCCAACGCGGCCTTCACCCTCAGCCAGTACGTAGGCGTCCGCGGTGACCTCGCAGCCGTCGCCGCCTCGGCCACGGGGACGTGGTGACCTGACGTCCTAGCCCCCACCACAACCGCATGAATGATCGAGGCTAGCCCGTCTTGCTGACCCTGTTCTTGAGGACTCCGATGCCGAGACCGATTAGCGCGGTTGCCGAGCAGACAAGGACGGCACCTGTCCAGATCGCAAGGTCGTCATTCTTGATGTACGGAGTCATCAGTCCCCCCGGCATCACCAGGGTCCAGGCCGCGAACGCGATGACGGCTCCGACGATCTCAGTGGCCGGAGCCGTTCGCTTATCGTTCTCCTTCTTGCCCTGCCTCCAGCCGAAGTAAACGGCGGCGACTGTGCACGCTGCGATAAAGATCGCAACACCGATGCGCAGCTCCGCAAAGTCCCTAGTTTGCTGGTAGGGAAAGGCAACACCGTTGTGATCCGCCTTGTAGCCGTCGAGAAACGCCGACGACGGCGTCGTCCGGGTGATCGCGATCGCGGCAAATGCCGTGTACAACGTGATGACCTCGACCGGGATCAACGATGTGAGAACGCCGATCCCCGCCGGCTCCGCCGCCGCCTCGGGGGTGTCGTCTTTAGCCGTGTAACGCCGGACCTTCTTGGGTGGGCTGTCGCCGCCACGTGCAACGGCGAGATCCACCAAGCTGGAAACACTCATTCCTCATCCCCCGGGTCGCAGAGTGGCGCGCCGCCGCCTCAGCAGCCCTCGCAGTCTAGCCTTGGTGACTGCTGAGCAATCGGGATGTTGGACGGCGAATCTGGTGCCGCGGAGTAGTTCGTGGTCGTTGGGCAGCGTTGTCGGGTTCGGGATCCTCGGCGGGCTGTTGGCGGCCGTGTCGGGGGCCCGAGCTGTGCCACTCTGTGTCGCACGAGGGAGGGATCATCGTGAGCCAGTCAACGCGACGAGCGCTCCGTGCGGTCAGTGGCTTGGCTTTGCTGCTCTGGATCGGGCTGCTCTGGCTGGGCGCGGGGTCGGCGGGCGCACAGCAATCACCGACAACGTCGGTACCCGTCCCCCAGACGGTGGCGACCACCGCAGCCGTCAGCCCGACGACAACGCAGTCGGCAGACCTCGATGCGCAGATCGACATGCTCGAGCTCGAGATCGAGCAGCTCCAGGATGATCAGGCCAACGACCGCGTCGTCTTCTGGGGCGTGCTCGGACCGGTGGCACTCCTCGTCGGCCTGCTGACCGCTGGCGGCGTCGTGGGCATCATCACCTCGCTGCGAAACGACCATCGCAGTGGTCAGGTGCACGAGCTCCTCGTCGCAGGAGAGAGTGCAGCACAAGCGCGGGGCGAGCAGTCACACGCCACCTTCCTCGACGCCTCGCAGAAGACGCTCGGTCTCGTCAACGACACGCTCGAGCTCGCCAAGGACGCGAGCGAGCGGGCGGTGACCACCATGTCGGACAAGGCCCGGCGTCACCTGCGGCTCCTCGACACCAAGGCCCTCGACGTCATCAGGGAAGCGGCGAGCACCGGCAAGTGCAAGAAGCTGGTCGACACGCCCAAGTTGAAGACTGACATCCTCAACATTGCCACCGAGCTGCAAGCGATCGAAGGCTTCCTCGCCCTGCAGGACATCGACATGACTCCGGCCTGCCTTTTCATCCGCGGCATTGAGCGCCACCTCCATCAGGAACCGACGAGCGCTACCAACAACCTGCAGCGTGCGATCGACGAGAGCGACGACGACAACCTGAAGATCCTGGCTTACTACTGGATCGGCTATGAGCAGAACAACCTTGGTCAGCACGACAGCGCAATGGGCACATTCCACCGCGCTGTTGGACTCGCCCGACGGACCAATGACAAGTCCGAGTTCGACCTCAGGGCCATGGAGTACGAGAGCCAGTTCTTCGATATCGCGAAGGTGTTGACGTCGAAAGCCGATGACGGAGCACTGCTGCGTGCGATCCGCGCGGCCGAAGACCTCGCGACGCAAATCCAGAAGGATGTCGATGAACTGTCCGCTGGGAGCGGTCACGCCGAGTCCCAGGCCGTGCTGCTCGGCAAGATGGGCAACATCCGCACCTGGCAATCGGCGGCCAGTCGGCACAGCGCTGGAGCTGCGGGTCAAGTGGAAGCTGAGCGCAGGATCGGGCAGGCCATCGAGGCCTACCGAAAGGCTCATGACTGGGAGCAACAGGCGAGCTCGACCAGCTGGTACACGCGATTCGGCCTTCTGGAGGCGCTGGCGGAGTCCGAGTCATGGCAGGTGGGTGCGAGCTTCGAATCGGGCTTCGATGAGCTGTTCGATCTCGGTCGCGATGCGGCCGAGTCCGACGTAGCTCGTGAGCAGCAGCTGGCCCACTTCGCGTACATCGAGGGCGAGGTTCAACGAGAGATGTCGCGGCGGACCGAGCCGCGCTCGTTGGTCTTACTGGAGCAGACTCGATTGATCTGCATGTTCCACCAGGGCAAGAGCGAGGATCAGCTCGCCGCAGCGATGCAGGACCTCCAGAAGCAGCTTGGCGGGGTCCGAGATGAGGTCACCCTCTTCTCACAATTCAAGAAATGCAATGTCGGTAGGGCCGAGTTCGACAGCGAGATCAGGCGAAGGTTCGAGGACTTCAAGCAGCGGCGGCGCGCCCTCGACAACGGCGGCACTCTCTCGGACCCAGGGCCGGTTCCACAATGACAAGGAGTTGTCCGTGAAGCTGCGGTTGGGGCGTCCGCGCGACGAGGCTGCTGTGGAGGCTCAAGTAGAGCCCGTTGCGCACGATGAGGACACGATGTTGCCGAGCCCGTTCTCTTTCAGCGCCTATCGCGAGCCGCGGGTGCGGGTCTGCGGTAACCACACATGTTCCTACGTCGAACGGGCAACACTCACGGTGGTCGCCAGCCCTACTGTCCAGCGCGGCAAGGCGGCCCATTGGATGCGCGCCATGGTGCTGCCGGCCTTCTTCCGCTGGTTATGGATCATGGGACGTGATCGACACGAGACCGGCAAGGTCCGCGTCGACCTAGTCGAGTCATTCCGTGGCTCGCACTGCCCGGTCTGCGGTCATAGGTTGCAGGCGAGCTGCCCGCGTTGTTCGATGGATCTGCGCGACAAGACCACCACTCGGTGCCGTGGGTGTGGATCGAAGTTCCCGTGGGTGCGCGCTCGTGAGCCTGAGAGCCAGGTCGAGCTCATCTCGGACTGGCGTGCCAAGAGTGAGATTGTCGGGACAACGCCAAGGGGTCTCGAGGTGCTCGTCACTACCCACAGCATCACAAAGATCGCAATCGACGGCATCGTCTCCGGCGATGCGAGCGACGGCGAGATGAGGGGGGATGCTGCTGAGGCGATCGCCTGGGAAGCGGGAATAGCTGAGGAGTCCGAGCAGCAGTTCAAGAAGCTCGAGGGCACTAACACCGCCTGGGTGACTGGCCCTGGCAAGCTCGAGGTCAGGCACATCATCCACGTGAAGGTCGCCAGCCCGACCGGAGGGACCGACTCGGCGCTCATCACGGCCGCAGTCGAACGCGCGATGAAGGGTGCGGACGAGCAGGGCCTGGTGACGCTCGCCTTCCCTGCGCTGGGTACGGGGACCGGTGACCTGACGATCAAGGCATCCGCGGAAGCGATGGCCGATGCCTTCATGAAGTACCAGCGTGACCCCAGCAGGAGCCACGCTCTGCAAGCCGTCCTCGTGGTGCTGTACAAGGGGGAGATGCGGCGCGAGTTCGTTGCAGCGCTCTCGGGGCGTTTAGCGACTACTGAGGCAGTCGCTAAGCGCCAAGGATGAAGTCGATGAGACGAGCGTTCGCTGTTGACTCGCTCGAGCTCCACGCCTCCAGCGCACGCGACGCGGGCATCTACCTCGAGCGTGTGGCGTCGCTGGTCGCCTGCCTCACGAGGCAGAGTGGAGATGCCGGCAGCTTCATCTTCATCCTTCACCCCACTGCAGCGCAGCCCCCGTCTAGCTTGCTCGGCCACTCAGACGCCGATCTCCGGGACAAGACGAACTTCATCTGTCGCCTGATGGATGGGTTGGCCATTTGCGACGCGCTCGACCGCGTCGGACGCGACTACTCCTTCACGAGCGAGGACGAAGCGACTGGACTGGCCGCTCGGTTCGAACGCCGATCGGCGATGCGGGAGGTGGACGCGGGGGGCTTTGCCGTCGTCGTCGCCGGCACCGAAAGCGGGCTCCTCGGCTCCGAAGCGTGGCTCCTCGGAATAGTCGAGGAGTTGGATCCGCTAGGGCTGGCTTGGGCGGGTCCCGATGGCCTAGTCGCCAAGTCGCCCAAGGTGCCTGATGTCGAGCGGCGTCCCGCTTCAAGTGATCACGACGTTCATACAGTCCAACGATCCCCACTTCGAAGAGAGGACCAACGGGATCCTCAAGCTCCACGCGACCGCTGATGGCGCCGCTGAGGCTGGGCCTGGCCATCTGAGTGTTGTGATCTGCAAAGATGGGTCTGCAGGATTTGAACCTACGACCTCGGGTTATGAGCCAGACGAAGTGCCTGCCAGCCCGTACCACGGCGTCACAAATACTGGTTCTGAACTGGACTTTCGTGCCGCTGCACTCCCGGAGCATACCGGCGCTTCGCGTTTCAGCGGGGTGTGACCGTCGCGAGTAGGTCCCAGTTGGGCTTGCCGGCGTAGAGCAGAGCGCGGATCCGGTAGTTGACGAAGTTCGTGATCCCGAACGCGACGCGCTTCACGCGCTTGACGAGGTT
>JBBSJW010000101.1:0-7712 GCA_038256885.1 Propionibacteriales bacterium | reverse complement strand
TGGCGGAGGTCGTGGAGGCGGATTCGCCGCAGGCCGCTGTCGCGCACCAACAGCGCCCATGCGTGGGAGAAGAAGTCGGAGTGGATCGGGTTGCCGTCGGGTCGAGTGAATACGAGGCCGTCGTCTTCTCTGCGGCCGCTGCTCATCTGCTGCTCGAGCTGCTGCCGGCGCCAGGTCCGCAGCACGGCGAAGGTGCGTGGGTCGAGGTCGATGGTGCGGCGGCTGTTCGTCGTCTTCACGTCGGCGACGTGGGTGCCGTACTCGACGGACAGGATCCGCTGGTCGACGACGAGGCGTGCGGCCTCGAGGTCGACGTTGCGCCAGGGGAGACCGAGCACCTCGCCTCGTCGCATACCGGTGTTGGCGGCGAGGTAGATCGGGACGTACCACTCGCTGTCCTCGATGCCGGCGAGGAACTGGCGGAGTTCGTCGGCTGACCAGATCGTCATCTCCCTCGAACCGCCTGCTCGCACCTTCGGCGGGTCGGCGAGATCGGCGACGTTGCGGGTGACGGTGCCCTTGCGGGGCGCGTCGGGGAGCGCCTTGCGGATGATCCCGTGCATGATCGGCACCGTCTTCGGTGCCAGCCCGCCGCCCGTGCCGTTGAGGCGACCGTCGACGAGCAGCTGCGCGTAGAAGGTGTCGAGGTCCTCGCGCTGCAGCTTCTGCAGCTGGATGTGTCCGATCCTCGGCTTGATGTGGTTCTCGACGTTGTTCTTGTACGACGCGTACGTCGAGGGTCGCAGCTGCGCCTTCTTCGTCGGGAGCCGGCGCTCGACGAGGTAATCGCCGAGCGTGATCCGCTCAGGTGCTCGGTAGTCGCCGTCGTGCACGCGCTTGACGAGATCGCCGAGCACCTTCTCGGCGCTCTTACGTGTCGTGCCGGCGGGATACCAGCGGTGGCGTTCCTTGCCGGTGGCTGGGTCGATGCCTTCGTAGACGACCGCGTAGTAGCGGTCGCCGCGTTGGGCGATGCGTCCCCTCATGGTGCCGTCCTTCGTCGATTGGTGACGGTGGGTTTCGTTTGGTACGCCCGAGTACGCGAGCTCGGTGACGCCTCGGTCCCGTTCCCGTTCGAGGTGCACGCACTCTTCTTCGCCGACGACGCCGTCGCTGTAGAGAACGAACTCCACAGGGCGTTCGCCGAAGCGAGGGTCAACCGCGTGGACGAACGGCGGGAGTTCTTCTTCGCGACACCACACGGGGTTCGCGAGGTGCTCGTCGAGAAGCTTGGGAACCTGCTGGAGTTCACCGAGCAACCCGAGACGACTCAGTACCTCCAGAGTCGAAAGTACTGGCCGAGCGACGAAGCGGTGTCCTGCCGAGCTCGAATGTGATCGGACTGGACATCTGAGACGCCGGTCGGTGGCGCAAGGCCGTGCGCTTCACGTTCGGTCAAGGCAGGGCTAACGGTCGAGTTCGTCGATCCAACGTTGCGAGGATCGTGACTGTGGTCTGTCGCGGCCCCTGGCCGACGCTTCGAAGCGACCGACCTTACGTGACTTCCTCAATGGACCCGGTCGGAAAGCCCCCGTACGCAATGGCACTCTCGACGCCTGCGCGATCGCGTGGGTCGCATCTTGCCCATCTCTCCTCGTCCTCGTTGAGCTGCGCCAAGAACTGAAATCGGTCGCGCGCTCTGCGTTCCCACCCCTCGATGTCGGCCGGTTGCGTCAGGACGCCAATCGACTCCGGAGCGAAATCCCTCTCGCGCTTCTCGCGGAGCACGTCCATTGGATCGAGCGGGCGTTCGCCGCGCCGATCGTCGACGACATCGCCCCACACCTTCAGGACCCAGAGCCGTCGGACCATCGGCTCGTCGATGGCCCGGCCGGCGAACTGCGCCAGGTCGTACACGTCTCGCGCGAGCGCTGTTCGGCGATATCGAGCCAGCTTCTCCGCACACGCCTCGCTCTCCGCGATGACCGGAACCGTCGGCAGGGCGAACTCGTAGGCGCGATGCACGGGGATGTTGACGAAGTCGAGCCGCTCTGGAGGGAGGATGAGTGGGCGTCGTGCAAACTCGACGGACGCCTGCAGGTCGGGCGCTCCGAGCTCCTCGTGTTGGATGCGAAGGTTCCAGTGCCTTCCGTCTCCGCGCGTCGTGTCGAGGCCGAATGCGAAGCCCGCCAGGCGGGCGCCGTCGATGGCATCGCACACTGCCAGGACGACATCATCATCGGGTGCGGCGAAGTCGAGGTCGGTCGAGAACCGGCCCGCATTGCCGAGCCGACACTTGCGCAGACTCGTGCCTCCTTTGAGCACGAGTTCGTCGCCGTCGAAGAGGCCCTCTTGGTCGAGCAGCCAGAGCAGGTGATCTTGCGCGACGTCGAGCAGTGCCGCCCCGTACGTGTCGGCACGGCCGGCACCGTGGCGGCTGATGAGGGCCCGTGTCAGCTGGGGCGCCACCGTCATGCCTTCCCGGCTTGGCGAAGGTAGGGAGCCGCCAAGTGGTCGGTCACCTTGAACCTGGACGAGAACTCACCGTCGGCCCCGGGGCCGAGCCTCACGTGTGAGAGCCGCCGATTCGGACGTTGATCGAGTACCGCTTGCGCGAGTTGCGATTGGTCACCGAGGTCGAGCAGGTATGCCGCGCGCTGCCAGGCAGAGGAACTCTGGCCGATCAAGAGCTTGAGTAGACGGGCTTCTTCTATATCGCGAGCCAGTTCGTCGAGGTGGACGACAATGTCGGCCCAAGGAGCGAACGAGGTGGGACGAGCTGACATTTGAACGAGGAGGGCTTCGGGTCCGAAGGCCTTGAGTCCTCCCGCCCATCTGGTGAGGTCGAGATTGCGTCTTCGGAGCAGATCTCGACTGGGAGCCAAGTCGGGTAGGACGTGACTGGTCCATCCGAGTCGGACGACCGAGACGTGCTCGCGAACGCCGAAGGGTGGTCGGTCGCCCTCGGGGAGCCAGATCGACGTCGGTCCAACGTGTCGTCGGTCGAGGTACCCGAGGTGCCAAGCCGCTGCCTCGCCGGCGAGGGCGAAGACGGCAGATCGGTCTCGAGCCGCCCACGCACGAAGATCGACGTACGGGTCGGTGACTGCGTCCTCGCCGGGCGGCAAGTAGGTCCAAACACCTTTGCGTCGCGACGACTTGAGCCATCCGAGTCGAACGAGCTCTCGGATCGTCGAATCGACCTGTCGATCCGAGCCAAGTTCCGCGAGGTAGTCGGTGACATCCTGGCGCGTCAGTACGGTCGGTCGGTCCTGTGCCCAGCGCGCCAGCAGCGCCGCAGCCCAGCGGGGAATGCGTCGATCTGCCGTGGGCTCTTCTGGTTGCTGGGCCATCTTCAGAACTCCCGATGTAGGTTCAGACCTGAAACTAGCATCATCCGACACATGATCCAGGCCTATTCCTACATAGTTGTTACTCTCGGGAAGCCATCGCCTCACCTACACGCGGCCATGGCTATCACCTGCGGTCTCACGCGCCGCGCCGGCTGACCATGGATTCGCCCTTCGTAGCGGAACGGTTGACCCTCGCGCGCGAGCGCCGCGGACTCAACAAATCGCAACTCGCAACGCTGATCGGTAAGAAGGCGCCGACGATCACCGCGTACGAGCGTGCCGATCGGGAACCGCCAACGCGAGATGTGGTAGAGCGTCTAGCAACCGAACTCAAGTTTCCAATCGAGTTCTTCTACACGCCCGTTCCCCAGGCCGTGCCGCGCGACGCCGCGAGCTTCCGAGCGCTCACGCGCATGACGGCCGGACAGCGAAGCGCTGCGTTGGCATCCGGAACGCTGTGCATCGAGTTTGACCGATGGATCTCCGAACGGTTCGACCGTCCACAGCCACAGGTGCCCGATCTAGATCCTTTACTGATCGATCCGCAGGCCGCCGCGATCTACGTGCGGACGCAATGGGGATTAGGAACATCGCCGCTGGCCGACGTGCTGCAAACCCTTGAGAGCTTCGGCGTGCGAGTTTTCGCCCTCGCCGACGAATGCCGTGAGGTCGACGCGTTCTCATTCTGGGCCGAGGAAACTGGGACGCCGTTCATCATCATCGGCACACACAAGACACCTGAACGTCAAGTGTTTGATCTCGCCCACGAACTCGCGCACCTCGTATTGCATCGCGACCACGCAGCACCGCGTGGACGCGCGGAGGAGCGCGAGGCCGACGCCTTCGCATCAAGCTTCCTGATGCCACGGGACGATCTTGTGATTGCGGCCCCGCCTACTCCGTCTTTTGACGACCTCATTCGAGCGAAGCATCGCTGGAAGGTTTCAGTGGCGGCGCTCGCGTACCGGATGAACCATCTCGGAATGCTGTCGGACTGGAGTTACCACAATGTGTGCCTCCACCTAGCCCGAGTGGGGCGACATCGCGAACCTTCGTCCCTCCCGCGCGAGCAGTCGCAAGTTCTCAATAAGGTGTTGCGGGCGCTGCGCGGCGACGGAATGCGACTCAGCCAGATCGCCAGCGAGCTTCACCTTCGTGTCGACGATCTCCAAGCCATGCTCAACGGTTTGGTGACCGGAGCGATCGACGGTGAAGGGCACGGCCAGGCAACATCCCGCCCTGATCTCCGGATCGTCTAGCCCTCAGCCTGCCAGCGCGTCGCCGCAGCCTTGCGGGCGATCTCGCTGCGCCGCTCAGGTGTGAGCTTCTCGGCGCGAGCTTTGCCGCCCTTGAGTCCCCCCTTGCGGCCCAACTCGACCGCGGCCGGGTCCTTGCCCTCGTAGGGATCGTCACCGGAGTCGTCCGGGTCGATCGATTGAGCCACGATCGCCGCCGCCATCGAGTTCACGTCGCGCGGTTTGCTTGAGCGCTTAGCCATGGCTCCACCGTACCGATCAGGCGCGCGGCGTCAACCCCCGACCAGATTCAAACTGACCCACTACCGAACCGACTCGCTCCATGGATGGCTGATATGATGTCGCTATGTCACAGACCGCTGCCGATGATCGTGCCGTCAGGGAGTACCTGCAGTTTGTCGAGGATCCACAACAGCTGATCGACGCGAAACAGGTCGAGGAACTTGAAAGTCGAATGGCCGCTGCTACGGACCCGCTTGACCGGCTGATAGCGATTGCGGAGTACGAACGAGCCCGACATCCGGTCGAGGACGATTATCGGGCCGCATTTGTCGAGCATGCCCGCAACTGGGCGGACGCCCATCAGGTGACGGCGTCCGCGTTTAGTCAGCTTGGAGTATCTAGGGACGTGTTGGAGGCTGCCGGATTGATCGACAGCGACTCCGCTGCTTCGCCACCCCGAGGCGCGAAGCGGAGCGTCGGCGTTGAGGATCTGGTTGCCACGGCACGTCGCATGCGTGGGACGTTCCGGTCCAGCGATGTCGTCGACTCAGCGGGCGGCGGCAGCCCGATGACGGTACGGAAGGCGCTCACGCAACTCATCGACGCCGGCGAACTCACGAGGCTCGGGCCAGATCCAGACTGGTCCTCGAAGGGCCGGGCGCCAATTCTCTACGAACGATTGCGTTGACGCCTCAGGAACCTCGACGCTGGCGAGTTGCGAGGCATCACTTTGCGAATGCACCGTTGGTGCTGGGTCGGCTCGGCCCCTCATGAACCTCACACGAGGGTGCGGATGTTCGGCGCGCCAACGAGGCGAATGAGCCACTGAAGTAGGCCAATGCCCCACACGTTCCAGGAGCGGCTGCCGGGTCCTTTGCTATCGACGGAAGCTGCTTGTCGTGTTGTCGCAACTCGTGGCGGCCACCAGAACCCCTTGTAGGGGCGGCGATGATGAAGCCTGTCGATAGACCTTCGGCTCCTGGAGCTGGTAAATGCTTCAACCACCGTGGATACCGCGGTGCCCTTGCTGCGTGTTGGCGGTAAATGCTAACGTTGAGGGTGGAGGGTCGACTGGTGTTGTTCTACCGTGGCTGGGAGGTGGACGTGGCGTGAACCGAACTCCTCGAACTCGCGACTTCGGGGAGTTTGTCGAGGAATGGTTCGATCAAGTCCACCGTCACATTCATCTCGTCTACCCGTTTGCGGACGCCAACGAGATCATCGCAGCCGTGTTTCGCAGCGCATCGAGGTCCGACCGCCCTAGAGAGGCACCGAGCGTCCAGGCCTGGGTGTTTGGCCTGGTGCGCCGACACGCAGTCCCTCGCTCTCGGGCTGAACGCGTCGCCTTCCGTCGACGCAACGCAGCCGCAGTCGAGTTCAGTCTTCGCGATGCCGCCGACGGTCTTCACGGCGAGGACCTCAAAGCAGCCGATCATGCCGTCAACCAGCTCGTCGGGCTCGGTCTGGACGATCAAGAGTTGGTTCGGTTGCACACTGTCGAGTTCGTCACCGCTGCCGAACTCGCCTGGATTCTCAACCTCGATGAAGCCGTCGTCCACCGACGGCTAGCTGCAGCGACCAGACAGCTGGCGGGCTCAACCAAGGGGCGGCCGAGTGATGCCTGACCGAGATGTCATCTCGACGCTTCGCACGCTCGCCGAACGAGAAGCCGCCCGCGTCACGGCGACCGCCGACACGTCGGAACTTCGTCAGCGGATCGCCGCCGGCGAGCGTGCACCGAGTCCTCGCCGCGACCTACGCCGCTTCGGTCGCCGGGCTGCAATCCTCGGTGCCGCAATGGTGGTAGCTGGTGGCGGTGCCGCCGCTGCGATCTGGCTCACCACGTCGAGTGGTCCCGAGTACGGCCCAGTGTGCCGGTCATCGGCCGAGACGACCGCCGTAGGCGTGGTACTTGAACCAGGCGCCGACCCCCTTACAGCTTGTAGCGAACTGTGGGAATCCGGGCAGCTCCCGAATCCGGACGAACCGCTCCCACCCGGCCAGCCGGTTCCGCCGCTCACAGCGTGCGCTCGGACCGGAGGCGCCGTCGAAGTGTTGCCGGGAGACAGCGCCGTCTGCGAGAGGGCGGGTCTGTCGGAAGAGCCACCCGCACCATCGCCCGGAGACGCAGTGCTCGAACTGCAAACGCGCATTGTCGACGAGATCAATGCCCGACCATGCCGAGACACCGCCGCAGTCGTCGATCAAATCACCGGCATCCTCGACGAATCTGGCGACGACAGCTGGCGGATCGTTGTTCCGGACGAAGCCGCCGGTGCCCAATGCGCCAAGGCAGCAGTCGACTCATCGACACGAACGATCACGGTCTCCTTCATTCCCCAACCGTAGGCCAACCGGACCGAACCAACCACAAGCAGGAGCACAGCACCATGAAAGCATCAAACCAGGCAGGCACGCGGACGTTCGCCGCAGTTGCCGCCACCGCGATACTCATGTTCGGCGCGGCGGCCGCACCCGCATCAGCAGAACCTGACGAGCTGAGCGTGATCGCAACGTTCGAAGGCGAACGTATCGCGCTGGCGGACGGGTGGGGCCAGGCCGGGGCTTGTGTAGTCGACGTCGACGGGACGCGTTGCTACCGCACCGAGGCGGAGATGGACGAGCGTGAGGGGCTTTCGATCGAGCGGCAACGACGTTCAGGCGAGTTCTTCGCCGCATCGACGTGTTCAAGTTCTCTCCGGCTCTATCAGAACGCCGGCTTTGGGGGATCAGTGTTGCACTTCTCGACACAACACACCTACATCAACCTCTGGGGCTATGGATTCAACAACGTGACGAGCAGCTACCGGGTCGGGGCATGCACCTCATACCTGTACGACGGCAGTAACGGTGGAGCCCCGATCTACCCCGGGTCGACGTCGCCATACTCGTCTGCATCATCGATGGTGTCAGGTTGGGACAACCGGATCAGCAGCCTGTA
>JBBSJW010000100.1:0-7809 GCA_038256885.1 Propionibacteriales bacterium | reverse complement strand
GGCTGGTGTCCTTGATGCCGCGGTTGAGGAGGTAGCGGTTGAAGCGAGCCTGGTAGATCGCGTTGATCGCGCCGAGCCCCATCGAGACGGTGGGGAACTCCCAGTAGTCCGACATGAGGCGCGGGTGCGGGTAGGACGACAGACCCTTGCCTACACCGTGCGAGCGCTCCTGCCGGAATCGGTCGAGCTGCTCCTCGTCGAGGCGGCCTTCAAGGAACGAACGCGCGTAGATGCCGGGCGCTGCGTGGCCCTGGTAGTAGAGATGGTCGCCGCCGCCGGGGTGGTTCTTGCCGCGGAAGAAGTGGTTGAAGCCGACCTCGTACAGGCTGGCTGCGGACTGGTAGGTCGCGATGTGGCCGCCGACTCCGAGGCCGGGTCGGTTGGCGCGCGAGACCATGACGGCTGCGTTCCAGCGGATATAGGAGCGGATGCGGCGTTCGATCGCTTCGTTGCCGGGAAACCAGGGTTCGCGCTCGGGCGGGATCGTGTTGATGAAGTCAGTGCTGCGCAGTGCGGGCACGCCGACGTTCTGTTCGCGGGCACGTTCGAGGAGCTTGAGCATGACGTACCGGGCACGGCTTCGACCGCCGCTGTCGATCATCTCGTCGAGCGAGCTGACCCATTCCGCTGTCTCTTCGGGGTCAATGTCGGGGAGCTGCGTCGGCAGGCCCTCGTGGATGACGGGCGGACGTTCCTGGCCGGTAGGCGACATGCTCACTCCCTTGGTGTCTTGTGGACCCCTCCATCATTCCACCCTCGGTTCGCTACTGTGATACCGGCAACAGGGCAGACAAACCTACTTTTCAGTAGGTTTTCAACGAACGTAGGGAGACATCGCGGTGGACGCGGGCAAGTTGGGCTTCGGTCCTGACACCGTCATCCAGGAGCTTGGCTGGGATGAGGACGTCGACGAGGAGCTCCGTGTCGAGATTGAGCGTCACACCGGCAACAACCTGGTCGACGGCGACGTCGGCGATGTGGTTGACGGAGTCATTCTCTGGTGGCGCGATGGGGACGGCGATCTGGTTGACGAGCTCGTCGGATCGCTGCAGGACCTCGCTGAGGGCGGCTCCGTATGGCTTCTCACCCCCAAGATCGGACGGCCCGGCTACGTGCCAGGCGCTGACGTCGTGGAGGCGGCACCGATTGCGGGCCTGTCGACGACGACGACGTCCTCGGCTTCAGCCGAATGGGCCGCAACTCGTCTCACCGCTCACAAACGGTGAGGTTGAGCGAGCTCTGCGAGCGAACGCCGAGCCGGGTTGAGCGTGCCACGCCGAAGGCGTCAGGAAAGTCGAAACACTCGTGAGTTCACTCGTTAGCGCGACGCTCGATGTCGGTGATGTTGCTCCTGACTTCACGCTCAAGAGTCAGCACGGCGAGGAGATCTCGCTGTCGTCATTCCGCGGCATCAAGAACGTCGTGCTGATGTTCTTCCCGTTCGCGTTCAGTGGCATCTGCACGGGCGAGCTGTGCGAGATCCGCGACAACCTTGGTGATTTCGCCGAACTCGATGCTGAGGTGCTCGCGATCTCCTGTGATCACTTCTTCTCCAACCGGGCGTTCTCGGATCGCGATGGCTATGAGTTCTCGTTGCTCAGCGACTTCTGGCCGCATGGCGAGGTGTCTCGCACGTACGGCGCGTTCAATGACGAAGCCGGTGCCCCGAATCGCGGCACGTTCGTGATCGATCGCGAGGGTATGTTGCAGTGGAAGATCGTGCAGGGGATCGGCGATCCGCGCAACCTCGATGACGTCCGAGAAGTTCTTGCGGATATTTCCTGAGTTCTTGGTCAGTTTGGCTGCGCGGCAAGTCGTGAATGCGGTTTGATAATTCTGCTGCGGCTGCCAGGGACCCGAGACCTTGGCAGCCGCTTCATTTTTTTGATCGGCACAGGTCTGCGGTAATGTTCCGCTGGATCCTGAGGGCGAATAGCTCAGTTGGTTAGAGCATCCGGTTTACACCCGGGAGGTCGGGGGTTCGAGTCCCTCTTCGCCCACTTCGAAGGGTGAGGCCGACTGGTTTTTGGTCGGTCGCGCCCTTCGAATTTTGTGTAGATTGCACGAGAACCCCTTGGGTGGGCCCCCGCTGCGCGGTGACGAGCGAAGCGAGTGCGCAGTAGGGGATCGAGTCCCTCTTCGTCCACTTCGACGGTTTGAACCGGTTGCTCTGGACCGGCTCACCGTCGAGTTTCCATGTGCTCACGGGCCAGGCATGCTGTGGTCTATCTTTGGCCGGTGACCATGAAGGTAGGACCAACTCAGCACGACATCCTCAAGGACGGCCGACACCGCACCCGGGTGCAGGCAACGTTCTCCGATGGCACCAGCCGGGACCTCACGTTCGTGACGTCGAACGACATCCCGTTCGTCGGGAGCAACAAGGGCGATCTGTGGCTGTCGACCATGCTGATCGTGGCGATGCGCCGCGGCGAGGTCTTGGAGCTCGCTGACCCGATCTCTGAGCGTGCGGCCTCGATCGAGCGTGTTCAAGACATCATGACGACGTGGTATCCGGGCCGGATGAAGCACGTGGAGGTTCACGCTCCCCCCGCCGAACGGAACCGCCGTCAGCGGCGCAAGTCGCCCGAGCGGATCACAGCCTCCTGCTTCACGGGCGGAGTGGATTCCTTTCACACCTTGACCAAGAACTCTGATCGCATCGACGCGATCCTCTACGGCTTCGGCATCGACGTGCCTCTTCGCGAGACCGAGGCCATCGACCGCACCAATGCCTTGCTTGAGGACGTAGCCAACGAGAGCGGCACACGACTCCTCACAGCCCGCACCACCATCCGCAAGTTCCTGCAACCGGACACCCGCTGGGGCACGGAAGCCCATGGGGCGGCCATTGCCAGCCTCGCCACCCTCTTTTCTCCCGTCATCGACCGGATTCTCGTGCCGGCAACTCACAGCTACGCGACCGGCCGCAAATGGGGCTCGCACCCCATGCTCGACGGACTGTGGTCGACCGACCGGCTCGCCGTCGAGCATGACGGCGCTGAGGCCGTGCGCGCTCGGAAGATTGAGCTGATCGCCGACGATCCGGTCGCCCAGCGCCACCTCCGCGTTTGCTACATGGAGTTCGCGACGATGAACTGCTGTCGCTGCCTGAAGTGTCAGCGCACCATGGCAGTGCTCGACTCGATCGACCGTTTGGACAGGTTTCCCACGTTCCACGAGAAGCTCGACCTCGAGCTGCTCGGCTCGCAAGAGCTGTACCGAGACAACTTGGTGAACCAGATCCGCGAGCTTCATAACTTCGTCCGCCGCAAGCCGGGGAACGAGGATCTCATCGCCACTCTCGTGGGGATGCTGGAAAAGGCCGGCGTGACCCCGAAGGGCAAGAAGGTCTCCAGTTAGCTTCCTCGAGGCGACTCGCAAAGCGCACCAAGGATCTAGTCCCTACCCACAGTCAAGCTGCGCTGAGCTGCACCTGCGAGACCGTGACAGTGCGTTCGCGATAGGCCGCGATCGAGGTCGCGACGAGCCCGAGCACGAGCCACACCGAGAGCGCGATGATCGGTGCTGTGATGCCCGCTCCGCCGGTCTGGGCGCCACGAAGGCCGTCGATTGCGGGATTCAGCGGCGAGATGGTGCGCAGGGCGTCGAGCAGGCTGGGGAGGCTGCCCGCTGGCTGACTTGGGTCCGACATCGAGGCCTGCACGAACAGCCAGGCCGCACCAGCGAAGATGCCGCCCCGTCCGAACAGAGCCACCAGTGCCTGCACTATGGCTGTGAAGCTCCAGGCGGCGACGAAGGCGACCAACGTGAACTGGACGGGCCGTTCCACGCCGAGTCGATCGGTCAGCGCGAACACTCCGAGCAGGGCGACGACCTGGCCGCCCGCGAGCAGCAGCGCAGGAAGGTAACCGGCGAAGGTCGCCCGCCATCCGGGTAGTGCCGCCGCGAGAGCACGAGCCGCGAGTGGGGTGAGCAGGATGAACGTGGCGAGTGCGCCAAGGAACAGCGCAACTGCCAGGACGAACGGAATGCGCGCCTGGGTCGCCGATTCGACAGCATTGATCTTCTCGGTCTCGGCCGTCACTGGGGTTGCCACGACCTTGCTGAGCTGGGCCCGTTCGCCAGCGCTGTAGGTCGGTACCTGGTCGGCCCCGGCCTTGAGCCCGCCTGCGAGCTTGCCCGACCCGCCCGCGAGCTGTGTTGCGCCCGCGGAAGCCTGCGCAATGGCATCGGCGAGCTGCGGAGCCTGACCGGCGAGCTGCCGCGTGCCGTCATGCAGCTGTCCGGTGCCGTCCGCGAGCTCGGATGTGCCACCCTTCAGGGTTCCGATGCCTCCGTCGAGCTTGGCCGTACCGCCAGCGAGCTGCTTGGCGCCGTCGCGAGCCTGAGCCACGCCGTCGCAGTAGGCCTGGTACAGAATCAGCGCGGGGCATTTCGCGACGAGCTGGTCCATGCCTGAGGCGAGCTGTGCCGAGCCGCTCTTGAGCTGTGCGCTGCCGTCCTTGAGCTTGGCGACTCCGCTGTCGAGCTGCTGGGCTCCGTCGTCGAGCTGAGCCACACCTGAGTCAAGCTTCTCGGCATCGCCGGGGAACGTCGCAGTCTTCTGCTTGAGCAGCGCCAGGCCGTCACTGAGCTGCTGGGCTCCGTCGTCGAGCTGACCGGCACCATCTGCGGCCTTGTCGACGGAGGACTTGATGGTGCCGAAGCCGACATACAAGTTGTCCAGGTAGGTCTTGGTGACGAAGCCGTTGAGCGTCGAGGTGGTGGCCTTACCGACGACACGAGCGATCTGACCGTTGAGGTAGCTCGTCGTGTCGTTCGTCTCGATGCTCAGCGTGCCCTGTTCGGGGTTCTTGCCGGCGGTCGAGATGGCCGAGGCCGACAGGTTCTTGGGGATCGTCAGCACGGCGCCGTACGTGCCGTCCTTCAGGCCTGCGGCCGCGTCCTTGCTGTGGGTGATGACCCAGTCGAAGTTGTCGGTGGACGTGTCGCCCGCGAGCTGGCCGGCAAGCAGGCGTCCGACCGCCACTGGCATCTCGTTCCCCTTGAGGTCCTTGGTCGTCACGATCTCGTCGTTGTTGACGATGGCGGCCCGTACGGTGCTGACGTCGTCACCGGCGTCGGTCAGCGTCTGGAGCAGTCCGGCCAGCAACGGCACGACCATGACTGTCAGGAGCGCGATGCGGGTGCGGCGTGCGCGGGTCAGGCGGGCGAGCTCGAACCAGGGGAGGGAGCGGGAGGTGAACATCAGTGGGCCATTTCGTGGTGGGGGAGTCTGGCGGGCAGCTCGACGACGTCGACATGCACGACGTCATGAGGTCCCTCGGCGGCGTACGTGACGCTGGCGATGACGCTGGGACCCTCGACGCCAGCGAGAGCGCCGACGGTCGACCAGAACAACTGGATCTGGCTCGGGGAACGTAGGTCGTCGACGTCGGGAATGATCACGATTTCGGGGGAGGACGTCAGGCTGAGGGCAACTCCCAGGGTCAGACGTTCGAGCTCCGAGAGGTGGGCGACGCGGTCGCCACTGCGCAACGGCAGCGGGTCTCCGGCGCGTGCCCAGGCATACGCGTCGAAGAGGGCAGAGTTGATTCCGGTGATGACCTCGTCGATACGGGACTTGGCGATCCAGGCGCGCAGCGTGCCGACCGAGAGCTGCTGGGCAACGTGCTCGCCAACGGTCATCTGTGGGTCAAGGTCGTTGATGCCGGTGAACTCGGCCAGCTGCACGCGTGAACGCACGTGGCCGGCCTCGTACGGCAGAAGGTGGTCGGCTACGCGTACTTGCCCGTCGGCGAACGGTAGGCGCCCGGCGAGTGTCAGCAGCAGGGCGTTCTTGACGCCGCGGTCGTGACCAGTGACGAGCATCCAGCGTCCCCGCTCGAGGCGTAGGTCAAGCGGAGCGCGATCGACGTCATACGGCGCCGCGAGAACAAGATGCTCGGCCGTCAGTACGACGTCGGCCCTGTCGGCAGGCCACGTTGCCTGGGTCAGCCGTGCACGCAGACCCTCGCCCTCGACATCGACGTGGGGAAGCCACCGGTCAATCCACGCTGGCAGCCACCAGGCTCGAGCGCCGAAGAGCTGGAGCGCGGCAGGTACGACCATCATGCGCACCAGGAACGCGTCGACGAAGACACCGACGGCGAGGCCTAGCGCAACCGGTTTGATCGACGGGTCTGAATCCGGGACGAAGGCGGCGAACACCGCGAACATGATGGCTGCGGCAGCCGTCACGACCCGACCGCTCGAGACGAATCCGCGCACGATCGAACTGGAAGCGTCCTGAGTGCGTGCGAACTCCTCCTTCATGCGGGAGACGAGGAAGACCTCGTAGTCCATCGCCAGGCCGAAGAGCACGCCCATAAGGACGATCGGCAAGAAGCTGATGACCGGTCCGGTCTGCTCGACGTTGAGCGGTCCACTCAGCCAGCCCTCGTTGAACACCAGCGCCACCGCTCCGAAAGAGGCACCGACCGACAGCAGATAGCCCAGAGTTGCCTTGATCGGGACGAGTACCGACCGGAACACGGCTGCGAGCAGTAACAAGGACAGCCCGACGACGAGGATGCCGAATGGCAGCAACGCACTCTTGAGTCGGGACGAGATGTCGATCTGGATCGCTGTCGCGCCGGTGACGGTGGTGCGTACGCCGTGCTTCTTCTCGATTGTGGGCTCGGCTGCTCTGATGCGTTCGACCAAGTCTTGTGTCTTGACATCAGAACCACCCGTGGTCGGCACGATCTGGATGACAGCGGTGTCGGCATTCGGGTTGGGCGTGGCGAGGATGACTGCCTCGACGCCTTCCATCCTCTCGATGTCGGCCTTGATCCCAGCGACCAGCCCGAGGGGGTCGGTGCTGTTGACGATGTTGGCCTCCACCAAGAGGGGAGCGTTGAAGCCAGGGCCGAATCGCTCGGTCACGAGGTCAAACGCCTTGCGCTGGGTCGTGGACGTGGGTGCGCTGCCGTTGTCGTCGAGGGCAAGCAGGAGACCTCGCGCTGGAAGTGCCATGAAACCAAGCACCACGACGACGAGCGTGATCGTGGCGACCGGCCTGCGCGTCACGGCTCTCACCCAGCGGCTGGCGAACGGTGCGCGAACTGCTCGGGCATTGGCGCGTGCTGTGGGGGCGAGGCGGGTGCCTGCAAATCCGATGAAGGCGGGCAGCAGTGTGAGAGCAACGAGCACGGCCAGGAAGACGGCTCCTCCGCCCACGATGCCCATGGAGGTGAGGAACGGAATGTTGGCGACGGACAGTCCAACCAGGGCGATCATCACGGTCGCGCCGGCGAAGATCACCGCTGATCCGGCGGTAGCAACGGCGCGAGCAGTTGACTCCTCCTCGCTGTTGCCTTCGGACAGCTCCTCGCGGTAGCGGCTGATGATGAACAACGCGTAGTCGATGCCCACCGCGAGACCGATCATCAAGGCGAGTAACGGGGTCGCAGTCGACAGTGTGAGCACCGACGTGGCGGCGAACGTGATGCTCATCGTGACACCGACGCCGACCAACGCCGTGACCAGCGGGATCAAGGCGCCGCTGATGCTGCCCAGGAACAGAAGGAGGACGACAAACGTGATGGCTACACCGACGGCCTCGGTCGGGGTGAGCTTGGGGCCAGTGTTGGTGAACGCAACGCCACCGAACTCCGCGGTGAAGCCCGCGTCACGCAGAGGGACCGCGGTGTCCTCAAGGTCCGTCAGCATTTGGGGTGTGATGTCACCGAACCCGGCGGTGAGTTGCACTTGGGCGATAGCCGAACGATCGTCCGCGGTGATGGATCGGTCGATCAGCTCGCTGTAGGGCGAGAGGGTGCTCTCTATGAAGTCGAGCTCGTC
>JBBSJW010000099.1:0-7968 GCA_038256885.1 Propionibacteriales bacterium | reverse complement strand
TCCGAGGTCTTCACGACGGCCGATGACAACCAGCCGTCCGTGGCGATCCAGGTCTACCAGGGCGAGCGCGAGATGGCTGCTGGCAACCAGCTGCTGGCCACGTTCGAGCTCACCGGCCTGCCGCCGGCGCCGCGTGGCGTGCCGCAGATCGAGGTCACGTTCGACATCGACGCCAACGGCATCGTCAACGTGTCCGCCAAGGATCGAGGCACCGGCAAGGAGCAGTCGATGACGATCACCGGCGGCTCCGCGCTCAGCAAGGACGACATCGACAAGATGGTGAAGGACGCCGAGCAGTACGCCGAAGAGGACAAGGCACGCCGCGAGGCTGTCGAGACTCGCAACCAGGCCGAGTCGCTGTCGCACTCCACCGAGAAGTTCCTCGCGGAGAACGGCGACAAGGTCGGCGACGACCTCAAGGCCGAGGTGCAGGCTGACCTCGACGCGCTCAACGAGGCGCTCAAGGGCGAGGACTCGGATGCCGTTGCGACTGCCGTGGCCAAGCTCGGTGAGTCGAGCTCCAAGATGGGCGAGGCGATGTACGCCGCGGCCGCCGCTGAGGCGCAGGAGAACGCGCCGACCGGTGACGACGCCGGCAACGACGATGACGTCGTCGAGGCCGAGATCGTCGACGAGGACACTGAGCCCTCACAAGATGGTCAGAAGTGACGGAGCCGGACAACGGCTCGGCCACCGAGCAGGAGCCGATGCCGGCGGAGGAGACTCCGCCGGCCGAGGCCCCCGCCGAGTCGTCCCTGGAGCAGCAGCTCGCCGAACGTACGGCTGATCTGCAGCGCCTCCAGGCCGAATACGTCAACTACAAGCGACGCGTCGACCGCGACCGCGAGCTCGTACGAGCTCAGGGTGAGACAGCGGTTCTGCAGTCGTTGCTGACGGTGCTCGACGACATCGGTCGAGCCGACGAGCATGGTGAGCTCGAGGGCGGCTTCAAGGCCGTCGCCGACGCGATCCACCAGCTCGCGGCCAAGCATGGCCTCGAATCGTTCGGTGCCAAGGGCGAGGCGTTCGACCCTTCGGTGCACGAGGCGGTGTTCCACGCCGGCGAGTCCGCCGAGGTCGACACCACCACGATCGACAGCGTGCTGCGCATCGGCTATCGCCACGGTGATCGGGTTCTGCGCCCGGCAACCGTCGGCGTGGTCGAGCCGGCAACAGAAGAACCTGCAGCAGAATCGGCAGCACCGCTGACCGATGAAGCTCCGGACGAGTAGCAGAAAGGAGGGTTGTCATGGCAGCCAGTGACTGGTCGACCAAGGATATCTACAAGGTCCTCGGGGTCAAGAAGGATGCGTCGCAAGACGAGATCAAGAAGGCCTATCGCAAGCTCGCTCGTGGCAACCACCCCGACTCCAACCCTGGCAACAAGGCAGCCGAGGAGCGCTTCAAGGGCGTTTCCGAGGCGTATGCCGTGCTCTCGTCCAAGGACAAGCGCAAGGAGTACGACGACCAGCGCAGCATGTTCGGGCAGTTCAAGGGTGCTGCGGGTGGCTACGGCCAGCCCGGACCTGGTGGTCAGCCCGATTTCAGCGACCTGTTCGGCGGCCTCTTTGGTGGTGGCGGTCGTGGCCGCGGACGCGGTCGACAGTCGGCTGCTCGCAAGGGCGACGACCTCGAGACCGAGGCGTCGATCACGTTCCAACAGGCAGTCGACGGCGCAACGCTGCCGCTTCGGCTGACGAGTGACGAGCCGTGCCCGACGTGTCACGGCACGGGCGCCAAGCCGGGCACGACGCCCAAGGTTTGCTCGAAGTGTCAGGGCAGCGGTTCGCAGACCGGTACGGCCGGCGGACTCTTCGCCATGACCGAGCCGTGCGACCAGTGCCGAGGTCGCGGTCTCGTCGTGGAGCACGCCTGCGACACCTGCCGTGGGTCCGGCCGCGCACCGTCGAGCCGCACGTTGCAGGTCAAGGTGCCGGCTGGCGTCAAGGACGGTCAGCGCATTCGCATCAAGGGCAAGGGCGGCAAGGGCGAAGCCGGCGGACCTGCTGGCGACCTCTTCCTGCTGGTCCACGTGCAGGCGCACAAGCTGTTCGGCCGCAAGGGTGACAACCTGACGATCTCGGTTCCGGTCGAGTTCGACGAGGCAGCCCTCGGTGCAGAGATCCAGGTGCCGACTCTCGACGGCCCACCTGTGCGCATCAAGATTCCCGCGGGCACACCCAACGGTCGGACTTTCCGCGCGACGGGCAAAGGTGGCGTGAAGCGGACCGGCGGCAAGGGCGACCTGCTCGTCACCGTCGAGGTACGGGTCCCGGCAACCCTGAGCGATGAGGCCAAGGCCGCGGTCGAGGCGCTTCGCGACGCTCGTGGGTCGACCTCGCCGCGTGATGGATTGTTCGAGGGGGCGAAGTGATGGACTCCTCATTCGTCCCGCCGGGACCGGAGGCGAAGGTCTTCGTCATCAGCGTTGCCGCTGAGCTCTCAGGCCTTCACCCGCAGACGTTGCGGACGTACGACCGCCTCGAGCTCGTCGTCCCAGGACGTACGGGTGGTGGCGGCCGTCGCTACTCACTGCGTGACATCGAGCTGCTGCGTCAGGTCGC
Organism: Propionibacteriales bacterium; assembly: GCA_038256885.1. Taxonomy (GTDB): domain Bacteria; phylum Actinomycetota; class Actinomycetes; order Propionibacteriales; family Nocardioidaceae; genus Aeromicrobium. Next base: position 5,404 of record JBBSJW010000099.1, on the reverse strand, counting down.
TCGCCTGACCGCCGAGGGCCTTGGCCTCGAAGGTGTTCGCCGGGTCATCGAGCTGGAGCACCAGGTCGACGCACTTCGCCAGCGCGTCGCCGAGCTGCAGCTCGCGCTGGCCGCAGCCGGCCAGGTGCAGAATCTTCCGGTGCCGTTCGTCGGCCAGCAGGTCACGGTTTGGTCCAAGCGCCGCCGCTGACCTCAGGCCTTGTCGGCCCACTTGCGCTGCTTGGCGATGAACTTGATCGACTGCTTCTGGGTGAACTTCGGCGCCAGCCGCTGCAGCCGGTGAGCCATGCGAGCCTGAACCGGCGCGATCACCAACGCGTCGTTCTTCACGATCGCGGTGAGCACCTGATGGGCCAAAGCGTCAGGGTCGACGGGCTTGCGGATGCCCTGACCCTTCAGGAAGAAGTCCCGTCCCTTGACGACGCCGAACTGACCCTTGTCGAGGATCGGGGTGTTCACCGCGGCCGGACAGATCGCCGTAACGCCGACGCCGCACGCGGCCGCTTCGGAGCGCAGGGCGAGCGACAGGCCGACTACGGCATGTTTGGTCATCACGTACGACGTGAGCAGGCCAGCGGCCATCAGCCCACCCATGGAGGCGGTGTTCACGATGTGGCCGCTGGCCTGCTTGATCATCACGGGGTACGCCGCGGCGACGCCGTGCACGACACCGCGAATGTTGACGTCGATGATCGCGTTCCACTGATCGAGTGGCAGGTCTTGAGTCTCTCCGAGCAGGCTGATCCCGGCGTTGTTGAACATGAGATCCAGGCGACCGTGCTCGCCAACCACCGAGTCGACCAGCGACTGCACCGCGGCCGCGTCGGTGACGTCGAGGACAACACCCCGAGCGGAACCAGGGCCGCTCAGTTCGGCGGCGACCTTCTCTGCCGCTGAGCCGTCCAGGTCCGCCAGCACGACCTGCGCTCCGGCAGCGACGAGAGCCGCACCCAGCGCGGCGCCGATACCGGACCCGCCACCAGTCACGATCGCGATCTTGCCGACATACGCGTCGCGCTTCATCCGAACGCCTTCATGACGTGACCGTGGATGTCTGGATAACGCTGCATATGTGCTCCGCCGTTGATGTCGAGGTTCTCGCCGGTGATCCAGGTGGAGTCGTCGGAGAGCAGGAACCGTATGGCTGCCGCGATCTCCTCGGGCTCGCCGCTGCGACCGAGGGGCGTGTTGTCGATGTAGTCGTCCTTGATGCCGGGGATGTCCATCGCCGGCGCCGTCAGGGGAGTGACCACCAGTCCAGGTGAGACGGCGTTGACGCGGATCCGGCGGCCGGCCAGCTCGAGCGCGGTGACCTGGGTGAGCATCTGCAGTCCTGACTTGGCCGAGCAGTACGCGACCAGGCCAACCCCTGGCTGCCTGCCGTTCAACGACGACAGCGTCACGAGTGAACCGCCGTCGACGATGCGTGACCCGGCGTGCTTCAGGACGATGAACGCACCCGTGAGGCAGACATCGAGAACGCGGCGGAACTCGGCGACATCGTGGTCGATCACGAGGCTCAACGTGCTCACTCCGGCACAGTTCACTACGCCGTCGAACGATCCGTGTCGCTCGACGACACCGTCGAAGAGTGCGGCGACCGATGCTTCGTCGCTGACGTCAACGACAGCGCGTTCGCTCGTACCGCCGAGCTCCGCGGCGCGGGCTGTTGCGGCATCTCCATCCACATCGGCGATCACGACGAAGTGGCCGTTGGCGAGCAGGTCTCGCGCAGTGGCAAGACCGATTCCGGATGCCCCGCCAATCACGACTGTGGTCTTGCCCGGCCCACTCATCCGATCTCCTGACGCTTGTCTGTATGGATTGACACGTGTCAAACTCGTCCCTAATGTGGCCTACGTCACCACCGATTGCAACCCCCAAGCTCAGGAGATCCCATGGTCGGCCCCACCACAGCGGTCATTGGCGCTGGGATCAGCGGTCTCACAGTCGGCAAGATGCTCAGCGACTACGGCGTCCCCTACACATGCTTTGAGTCGTCGGATCGCATCGGCGGCAACTGGGCGTTCGGCAACCCGAACGGCCACAGCAGCGCGTACCGCTCGTTGCACATCGACACGTCCAAGGAGCGCCTGTCGTTCCGCGACTTCCCGATGCCGAAGGACTACCCGGACTTCCCGCACCACACGCAGATCAAGGACTACCTCGAGCTGTATGCCGAGGCGTTCGACCTCAAGGACAACATCGAGTTCACGAACGGCGTTGCTCACGCCAAGCGCCTCGACGGCGGCGGCTGGGAGATCCTCGACCAGGCTGGCGAGACTCGCCACTTCGAGCACCTGGTGGTCGGCAACGGCCACCACTGGGATCCGCGCTTCGCCGAGTTCCCGGGCGAGTTCACCGGGGAGTCGATGCACTCGCATCACTACATCGATCCGAAGTCGCCGATCGACTTCTTCGGCCGTCGCATCCTGGTCGTCGGCCTGGGCAACAGCGCTGCAGACATCGCAGTGGAGCTGTCGTCGAAGTCGCTGCAGACCACAGTGACGCTGTCGACGCGCTCAGGCGCCTGGATCGTGCCGAAGTACGTGTACGGCAAGCCAGCAGACACGATGTACCGCACGACGCCGTACCTGCCCCTCGCCTGGCAGCGCAAGGTGATGCAGAAGATGCAGTTCATGAACGGCTCGGACAGCTCCCTCTACGGACTCCCGCAGCCGAACCACAAGTTCTTCGAGGCGCACCCCACCCAGTCGGTCGAGCTGCCGCTGCGGCTCGGCTCGGGTGACGTCGTGCCGAAGCCGAACGTCGCATACCTCGACGGCAGCACCGTGCACTTCGAGGACGGTACGAGCGACGACTTCGACGTCATCGTCTATGCGACGGGATACAACATCACGTTCCCGTTCTTCGATCCTGACTTCATCAGCGCACCCGACAATCGCCTCCCGCTGTTCAAACGCATCTTCAAGCCGGGGATCGACGATCTCTCCTTCGTCGGGTTCGCCCAGTCCACGCCGACGCTGTTCCCGTTCGTCGAGTCGCAGGCCCGCCTCGTCGCGGCTCATCTCGTCGGCGAGTACGCGTTGCCGAGCATGGGCGAGATGGAGCAGACCATCAAGACCGACGAGGAGAAGTACATCGGCCACGTCCTCAAGACGGCCCGGCATACGCAGCAGGTCGACTACTTCATCTACGAGCACGACATCCGTGCGCGGGAGATCCCTGCTGGCCGCCGCCGTGCCAAGGCCGGGGCCCGGACATGACCGAGGCTGTCGATCGCTCGCCGACGGCTGAGGATGCGTGGAACCGACTCGTCGATCGGCGGGGACCCAATCGGGGTGACGACCGTCGGGACGCGCTGCTCGCGGCCTTCGAAGGACTGCTTCGCGAGAAGACGCTTGAAGAAGTGAACGTCGTCGAGATCTCGCAACGCGCGGGAGTCACGCGCTCAGCGTTCTACTTCTACTTCGAGTCCAAGGCCATGGCGGTCATGGCGCTGATGCAGGACCTGTATGACGCAGCTGCCGAGGTCAACGAAGTGCTGGTGAAGGCTGAGGGCGAGCCGGACGAACGGATCCACTCCGCCATCACGATGCTGTTCGACTCGGTCGACAGCAGCCCGCACACATATCGGGCGTTGCTGGAGGCTCGCGCAGCCAGCCCGACTGTCCGCCAGATGTGGGACGCCGGACGCGCCGACTTCGCCAGCGTCATCGCCGGCATGATCGCCACCGAGCGTGCGGCGGGTCGCGCCTCCGACGGCCCGGCCGCCGAAGCGCTCGCTTCTGTCCTGCTCGATCTCAACGACCACGCGTTGGAGCGCCACTCGCTCGGCTCTGGCCCACCCCGCGACGAGCACGTACAAGCACTGACGTTCATCTGGCTCCGCACCATCTACGGAGCCGAGACAAGGAAGAAGCAGCGATGAGTCCCGACAACCTCACCTTCCAGTCGCAGGGCGTCCAGTGCGCCGCGTGGCACTACCGTGCGACTCACGATGGGCTGGCCACAGGCGCCGGACGTCCGGCCCTCGTGATGGCGCACGGCCTGGCTGGCACCAAGGACTCAGGTCTTGCTCCGTTCGCGGAGGCGTTCGCGGACGCGGGCCTCGACGTCCTCCTGTTCGACTACCGGGGCTTCGGCGCGAGTGAGGGTACGCCGCGGCAGACGGTCTCGCTCGCGGGCCAGGTGGATGACTATCGCGCCGCGCTCGCCGCAGCGGCGAAGCTTCCGGACGTGGATGCGTCGCGGCTGGTTCTGTGGGGCGTGTCGTTGGCGGGCGGGCACGTGCTGTCCGCCGCCGCCGGCCGAGATGACATCGCCGCAGTCGTCGCACTGATCCCGATGGTCGATGGGCTTGCGGCTGGGGTCCATGCGAGCAAGAGCCACACCAAGCGTGAGCTGTTGCGGGCGACGGGACTCGGTATCGCGAGCAAGATCTCCACCGCCCGTGGTCGTGGTGGTCGTCTGATCCCGGTCGTGGCGCGACCGGGGGAGGTTGGGACGTTCACCCTGCCCGGAGCGCTCGAGGACTACCTGAGGATCGCCGGCCCGACGTGGGTCAACGAGATCGCCGCCGAGGTGAGTCTCGAGCTCGGAACCCGCGCGCCGGCCAAGGCGGCCGCGACCCTGACCTGCCCCGTGCTCGTGCAGATCGCGGACTTTGACCGGAGCGCTCCGCCTCACGCGGCCGCCAAGGCAGCGTTTGCCGCTCAGGCCGAGGTGCGGCACTACCCCGGGGACCACTTCGACGTGTTTCCCGGGAAGCCGTTCCACGAACCAGCGGTCAACCACGCTGTCAGCTTCCTCGTACGCCACTTGACCCCTGTCCTCGAGAGTGCTCCGCTTGTAGAAAGTGATGTGGCCCATGGCTGAGACCGTTCAGCAGTTCGTACGCGCGCTTGCCGACAGCGAGAGCACCGGCCTCGCGTTCGGCTCCGACTCGTGGACCTGGGCCGAGACAGTCGGCGACGCGGCAGCGCGTGCGCGGGTGCTGCGCAGCTGGGCAGATCTGGATCGTCCGCTGCACGTCGGCGTGCTCATGGAGAACACCCCCGAGATGATCCGTGCGCTGCTGGCCGGAGCGATCGGGGCTCACGTGACTGCGGGCATCAACGCCACCCGGCGAGGTGAGTCTCTGGCTGCCGATGTTCGTCGGGCCGATTGTCAGGTCCTGCTGACGGACACGGAGCACCTCCCGCTGCTCGACGGTCTGGACCTCGGTGGAGCGCGGATCATCGACACCGACAGCGACGAATGGAGAGATCTGGCCGCTGAGGCATCGCGTGACATCGACGGCTTTGCGGAAGTCGGCGCGATGGACACGTTCATGCTGATCTTCACCTCGGGCACCAGTGGTGAGCCGAAGGCTGTGCAGGTCAGCAACTTCATGGTTGTCATGTCAGGGAGCGTGCTGGCCGAGAAGTACGCGCTGACGCCC
>JBBSJW010000098.1:0-8177 GCA_038256885.1 Propionibacteriales bacterium | reverse complement strand
TTTGTTGCGCGCATACGTCATGGCTCGACCCTCGCGGCGCCACCGAGTCCAGACAACGGCCGTGGGCGGTCCTGTGGACGACGCTCGCCGTTGCCGCCGGCTGTGGACGAAGGCGGAAGGGCCCACTGAGACTCAAACGGTCAGCGGATCTAGCTGGGGATCAGTCTCTCGGAATGCGGATCGAAGCGGTGGTATCCCCCTGCTCCGACGCTCAGTTTCACCCGGGAGCCGACGCGCAGCCCTCTGGCGGCACCTACATCCGTGACCGCCCGCACCACATGACCGCCGACGCTCAGCGTGACGATCACTCGTGGACCCACCAGCTCGACGAGGCTGACTTGCGCCGTCCCCGATGTCGAGCCTTCAGCCGAATCAGCGATCTCCGCTCCGATGATCAGTTCCTCGGGCCGTATTCCGATCAACGCCGCTCCCGGCTGCGACTCCGGAAGCTCGATTCGGCCGCCATCTTCCATGCTCAGCACTCCGTCCGCCACGGCGCCGCTCAGGAGGTTGATCTTCGGGCTCCCCACGAATCCAGCCACGAACGTGTTCACCGGTCGGTCGTACACCTCTGCAGGTGTGCCGATCTGAGCAATGGCGCCTCGGTCCATGACCACCATCTGATCTGAGAGCGTCATGGCCTCCTCCTGGTCGTGGGTGACGTAGAGAGTCGTGGCGCCGAAGGTGCGCTGGATCCGGAGAATCTCAGAGCGCATCTCGACGCGCAGCTGGGCATCGAGGTTGCTCAACGGTTCGTCGAACAAAAACACGGAGGGCGTACGAACGATGGCGCGAGCGATGGCGACTCGCTGCTGTTGGCCACCTGAGAGCTGACGAGGGCGACGCGCCAACAACTCACCGATCCCGGTGAAGTCTGCTACTCGATTCACCTGCTCCTCGATCTCCTGGCGGCTGGTGCCGCGAGCCTTCAACGGGAATCCGATGTTCTCCTTGACCGTCAGATGGGGATAGAGCGCGTAGTTCTGGAACACCATCGCAACGTCGCGCTTCTTGGGCTCCAGGTCGGTGACATCTCGGTCACCAATCCTGATCCGCCCGGACGTCACTCCCTCCAAGCCAGCCAGCATGCGCAGTGTCGTCGATTTCCCACAACCCGAAGGTCCCACGAGCACAGTGAAGCTCCCGTCGGGGAGCTCGAGATTTAGATTCTGGAGAATCTCCGCACCGCCGTAGGACTTTGACACATCTTCGAAGGAGACTTGGGCCATCAGCTGTAACCACCATTCATTGTGTTGACCTATCCCTTGACGGCGCCGCCGCCGACACCTGTCAGCAGACGTTTCTGGACGAAGAAGCAAGCGATGACCACCGGAACCACCGAGATCAAGATCGCTGCAGACATCGCGCCCAGCTCGAGGCCACGGAACGTGTTGAAGCGGGCTATCGCGACGGGAAGTGTCTGAGCCTCCCCCGGCACGAGGATCAGTGCGTAGAACATGTCGTTCCACGACAAGGTGAAGCCGAAGATGGCAGCCGCCCCCAGCCCGGGGTAGACCTGCGGCAGCACGACGGAGCGGAAGGCCTGGAACTCGGTGAGGCCGTCGATCTGGGCCTGTTCGTCCAGCTCACGGGGAACTGAGTCGAAGAAGCCGATCAAGAACCACGTGACCACCGGCAGGACGAAGCTCAGGTGCGCCGCCACCAAGATGACGGGACTGTCGTTGAGCCGAAGCGCGTAGGCCATGGTCAGGAAGGGGAAGACCAGAGCCGCCGGTGGCAGAACTTGAGAGACGAGAATTCCGAAGCGACTGGTATTACCCCCCGACTTGTAGCGGGAGATCGCGAACGCGCCAGTGCTGCCGGCAACCAAGCTGATCAACACCGTCGAGAGACCCACCACGACGCTCCGGAAGGCTGCCGAAGGCACGTCCGAGCTCAATACCCGACGCCAGTTCTCCAGGTTCGGATCGAAGAGGAGAAGGAGTGGCTCGTTCAGCTGACTGGGCGACTTCAAGCTCGAAGCGGTCAGCCACACCATCGGCGCGACGGTGGCGAACACCGCGGCACCGATGAGAAGCCAACCGAGCAGGCGCAGGGCGCCCGTCTCGGACACTGGCGGTTCGGCGGTCTTGGTCATGAGCGCGACCTCGCCGAGACCTTGAAGGCAACGGCGATCGTCGTCAGCACGAGAGCCAGAAGGATCAGAGACATGGCAGAGGCTTCCGCGACTCGGAAATAGTTGATTCCGTTCTTGAAGATGAAGTACTGAATCGTCTCGGTCTCCGTGCCCGGACCGCCTCGGGTGATCGCAAAGACGTACTCGAACACCTTGAACGCATCCAGGGAGCGCATGACGACCGCGACGGCGAGGACCGGACCGAGCATCGGCAAGGTGATCCGCCGAAACGTCATCCACGCACTGGCCCCGTCGATCTTCGCGGCCTCGAACGGGCTCTCGGGCAACGACTCGAGCCCGGCCAGGAGGAGCAGCACCATGAAGGGCGTCCACTGCCAGACGTCGATGGCCGCGATGCTCAGCAACGCGTTTCCGGACCCGAAGAAGTTGATCGAGATCCCTACGTGATCGAGCAGCCGCGGGATTGCCCCGAGCTGGTCGTTGAGGAGGAACCTGAACATCAGCCCGACCGCGATCGGCGTGATGAACATCGGGGTCAGGAGCACCGCCCTCGTGACGTGCCGCGCCCAGCGCTGACGACGCAGAACCATCGCGATGGCAAGCCCCAAGAACAGTTCTGCGGTCACGGCCATGGCAGCGAACAACGCAGTGGTTCCGAATGCGCCCCAGAAGGCCTGATCTGTCAGCACCGACTGGAAATTGTCGAAGGCGACGAACCCAGGCGGCCCCTGGGTGGTCAGCGTGAAGTTGGTAAAGCTCAGATAAACGCTGTATCCCACCGGAAAGCCGACTGCCGCGCCGAACGCTAGTACCAGAGGCGCAAGCATTCGATGCTGGAACTTCATCGGTTGCAATCTCCTACGTAACGAGCGTTCGCGCGGCAGTCGTCGGTCCTGGTCGGCTAGTTTTTCTGGATCTTCTTGGCAGCCTCGTTCGCATCGTTGAGCGCGTCTTCAACGGACTTCTTGCCGGCAACCGCAGCGTTGAGCTCGGTCCCGACCGCTTGGATCATCTCGTCGCAGTTCAGACCAGTGCACAGCGGCTCGGCGTTGCTGAGGATCTTCTCGACGGCCTCGTAGTACTCCTTGCCGAACCCGCCATCCGCCAGAACTTCGTCATCGCTCAGCGTGCTCTGGCGGATCGCTGCACCACCACGCTTGACTCGCTCGACGTCGACTGACTTGGACGTGATGTGGCTGATGAAGGCCCAGGCGGCGTCACCGTCGGCGGAGTTGCTCGGGATGGCCCAGTTCCACGATCCCAGGACCTGCTTGCCGCCTGGCATCGGCGCCAGAGCGAACTTGCCAGCGAGGTCGCCGGCGGCACCGTCGGTGTCGTTGAGCGAAGGCAGGCTCCAGTTGTAACTGATCATCTGTGCTGACTTGCCCGCTGCGACGGAGCGGTTTGCCTCATCGAAGCCCCAGCTCAAGCTGTTCTTCGGCGCGGAGTTTTCGTACGCAGCGATGTAGGACTCCAGAGCGACCTTGGCTTCAGCAGTGTTGAGCGACGGCGCACCGCTGGAGTCGTAGATCTCTCCGCCGGCGGCGAAGAGCCAGTTGCCCCACTCCTCGAAGATCTTGTACCCACGCTGCGGCTGCATGGCGATACCGGCCATGTCACCTGAGTTCAGCTTCTTCGCCGAGGCGAGTAGTTGATCGAGGTCGGCCGGAGGCTCCGTACCGGTCTTCTCGTAGAGGTCGGAGCGGTAGATCAGACCGAGCGCATAGTTGTAGAAGGGCACCGCGTACGTCTTCCCATCTGCCTCGTTGATCTCGGACAGCGGCGAGAAGAAGTCGTCGGCCTCGTAGTCCGATGTGTTCGCGATGCGCTTGTCGATCGGCTGGAGGAACCCGGCGCCAGCGAAGTCCTGCATCCACGGGTTGTCCACGATGATCAGGTCGTACGCCGGCTCCGGCGCCCGGAAGGAAGCGACCAGTTTGTCGCGCATCTGGTCATACGACAGCTTCTCGATGTCGACCTTGATGTCGGGGTACTCAGAGTTGAAGTCCGCCACCAGTTCCTCGACGATGTCGGCGTCCGGAACCTCTTCCATCAGCACGCGGATCGCGCCAGAGGTGTCGGTGGGGATGTCGCCCAATGACGACTCGACGGTGTCGTCGTTCGACGATCCTCCCGTGCCCGCACAACCGGCCAACGTCACGGCCGCTGCGGCAAGACCTGCGACAACCACGCGGAATCTCCGCGATCCTCGCGGATGGGAACCAACCAACTGACTGGGTGCGGCGAGCTTCATGACGCGTCTCATTTCATGTCTGCAATCGGTGCGAATTGCGTGGTGCTCGGGCCCTCGAATGCTTCAGCACGAACTGTCGCTGAAGCTCGGGTGACTCAGACCACACGAGTGATTGGAGGAGACGGTACTGGGCATTTGCCAAATCGTCAAACCGGTTTGTATGCTCGCTGTCGTGGCCGTCACCATCCGCAACGTCGCGAGTGCCGCCGGGGTGTCTCCGGCGACCGTCAGCCATGCGCTCTCCGGGCGTCGCAGCGTCAGCCCGCAGACTGTCGAACGCATCCTTCGCGTCGTGGCCGAGCTGGGATACCGCCCGAACCAACTCGCGTTGTCGATGAGTACCGGCCGGACCATGACGATCGGGGCGGTGGTTCCCGACATCGCGAACCCGTACTTCGGCCAGATGATCGGTGCGCTGGAGCGCAAGGCGAGCTCCCTGGGCTACACGGTGATCGTGGGAAGCTCTGAGCTCGACGCGACCATCGAGGCTCGTCACGTCCGGACGATGGTGGATCGACAAGTAGATGCAGTGGTCTACTTCGGCGGCACCATCGCACATAATCAGAGCCTGACCGAAGCGATCGCCGACGATCGCCCGGTGATTGCCGTCGATGAGATATTCGACTGGCTTCCCGATGACGTTGCCACCATTGGAGTGGAAAACCGTGTTGGCGGAGCATTGGCGGCGCAACACCTGGTCTCGCTGGGACATCGAGAACTAGCTGTCCTGACAGGCGCGACCGGGCTTCCCACCGCCACAGCCCGTCGTGACGGTTTCAGCGTCGCCGCACGACGCCTTGGTGTGGAACCGACCTGCATCCCCGCCGACGCCTACACCGTCGAGGCAGGCCGACAAGTCGGCGGCACCCTCCTCAGCAGGCATCCAGACGTCACCGGAGTCTTCTGCGCAAACGATCTGCTCGCGTTGGGACTCATGCAGATCGCCCGAGAGACCGGCAGGAACGTGCCCGGCGACCTGTCAGTGGTCGGCTTCGACGACATCTTTGTGTCGAGAATGGTCTCTCCGGCACTCACGACCGTCCGGCAGCCTTTGGAGCGGATTGGAGAGCTGGCAGCAGAGTTGGCCTGCGGCTTGGCCGTAGAGGAACCGCCCCGCGAGCTGCATCCGCTGCTGCCGGTTGAGCTTGTTGTTCGCGGCTCGACCGCCCCATTACATAAACCGATTTAGCCACTCAGAAGCGAAATGTCATCAGAGGAGAAGGTCGTGCACGAACTGCGTTTTGATCAAAAGATGGTGGAACAGCGCGAACGGATGAGAACGAGCCCGGAGCAGCTCCGAGCCCGCGTCGAGGCATCTCCCTACGGCCCGGAGTCCAAGCGAATTCTTCGACAGATGGTCGACAACGAGTCGACCGGGCAAGTGGGATTCGCCTTGTTCGACTGCCCCCCGGTCATCGTGCGTGGAGAGAACGCCACCGTCTTCGACGCCGACGGCAAGTCCTACATCGACATGCTCGCCGGATTCGCCGTCTCGAACGTGGGACAGGCCAACCCCGAGGTGGCTGCCGCGATCGCCGAGCAGGCGAAGACGCTGGTTCAGTACTTCGACTTCCCGAATGAGCCGCGTGAGCGCCTTGCCGAGCGGCTGGCTGCGTTGGCGCCGGGTGAGAATCGGCGCGTCGCCTTCGCCACGTCCGGTGCTGAGTCCGTCGACCTGGCCATCAAGCTGGCGCGTTGGTACACCGGAGCGCCGCAGATCCTCTCGGCCTACGGCGGCTATCACGGCACGACGCAGGGGACCATGGCCGCCACCACGAAGGGCGGCATGTGGAGCTACTTCTACCCCGTGGGACCGCACGAAGCAGGGCACGCCAAGATTCCGTTCTCCTACCCGTACCGCTGCCCGGTCGGCGCATCTCCCGAGAACTGCGCCGAAGCGTGTCTGGAGTTCATCCGCCGCATGTTCCGCGGCAAGGAGACACCCTTCGGCGACGGACGAGGCATCTCCAATGTCGCGGCCATTCTTCTGGAGCCGATGCAGGCCAGCGCTGGGTACGTCATCCCGGGAGAGGGCTACCTCAGCGGTATCCGCGACCTCTGCGATGAGCACGGGATGCTCTTGATCATGGACGAGATCCAGGCCGGCATGGGCCGCACCGGCCGCTGGTGGGGCTCAGACCACGAGAACGTCGTGCCGGACATCATCACGGTCTCAAAGAGCCTCGCTTCGGGCGTGCCGATCTCCGCTGTCGTCGCGGCCAGCGAGCTCCTCGAATCATGGGGCCCCGGCGCCCACGTGAGCACGTTCGCGGCCACGCCATTGGCCTGTGCCGCCGCCCACGCCACGCTGGACATCTACGAACGAGACGACATCGTCAATCGATCCGCCACGATGGGTGCCTACTTCAAGGAGTGCCTCGACGAACTGGCTGACAAGCATCCGATCATCGGATGGATCGATGCCAAGGGCCTGTTCGTGGGAATCGAGCTGGTGCTGGACCGCGAGACGAAGGAGCCAGCCGCCGACGCGACGAACTGGGTCTTGGAGTACTGCGTGCGCGAAGGACTGCTCTTCGAGCGCGGCGGGTACTTCTACAACCGTCTCCAGCTCATTCCGCCGTTGACCATCGAGAAGGACGAGATCGACCGTGCGGTGCAGATCCTGAGCGGTGCCTTCGCACACGCCGAGGACCGTCTCGGCATCTCGCGCCCCGTTTCGAGCTCGGTGTAGCACGCGTGAGGACGCACCGACTTGTCGTCGTCGGCTCCATCAACACCGATCTGGTGGTCTCCAGCGAGCATCTGCCCGTCGCTGGTGAGACGGTGCTTGGCTCCGGCCCGGTCAAGCACCAGGGCGGCAAGGGCGCCAACGCGGCCGTCGCCGCTTCCCGACTGGGTGCGGCTGTCTCCCTCGTGGCGGCGGTCGGCGACGACGAGTTCGGGCGAAACGCGATGTCGGCGCTGCAGGACGAAGGCGTCGACACCGTTGCGATCAGCACGAAGCGTGACGTCCCGACGGGCAGCGCTCTCATCGTGGTCGACCCGAGAGGGGAGAACCTCATCGCGGTGGGCGCGGGAGCCAACGGCGCCTTGACTCCGGACGAGACCGAACGCGGTCTCTCAGCGCTGCTCGGAGACCGCAGTGGTCAGCGCGACGACGAGGATCCGATCCCCGTCCTGATCGGCCTGGAGATCCCCGACGCCGTCGTGGCCACTGCCATCCGGGTGGGGAAGGAACGCGGCGCGTTGGTCATCGTCGATCCAGCACCCGCCCGGAGGTTCTTGCTGGAGCTCGATCTCACCGGCGTCCTGCTGACGCCAAACGCCGGCGAGGCGCGTTCCCTGGCCGGCGTGAGCGACGAACGACTGGCAGCTTCCCGCCTGTGCGACATCACCGGCGCGCCGGTGGTCGTCAGCCTCGGAGCTGCAGGAGCCCTCCTGCAGATGTCGAGCGAGGCATCACCCCTGGTGGTTCAGGCTCCTGCCGGTGTTGACGTCGTGGACGCCACCGGCGCTGGCGACACCTTCGCAGGAGCGTTGGTTTCCTCGTTGGCACGCGGAGAAAGCCTGGAGTCATCGGTGCGCTTCGCGGTGGCCGCTGGGTCGTGCGCAGTACGCGCCGCAGGTGCACGCACCGCCATGCCGACGAGGGACGAAGTGCAGAGCCTGGTGGGACCGCCCGAGACCGAGTGACAGCACCTCAGACCGCCCGCACCACGTGTCGACGCGTCGGTCTGCCCGCTCACGGGTGGCAGAGGCGAGATGCCGCCCCGGCGGATAGGTTCAGAGGGTGGAGATGATCACCGGACCCCAGACAGGAACCCTCGACGACGACCAGCTGCTCGAGGCCTACCCGTGGCCCGA
>JBBSJW010000097.1:0-8560 GCA_038256885.1 Propionibacteriales bacterium | reverse complement strand
GGGACAGTCTGTCCCGTGTCTGCTCAGTCGGCAATGCGAACGGGCAGTCATCTCAGCGCGTGGTTGCCGCCGTCGACGACGTGCTCGACAGTCGTCGGACCAGCCACGACCGGGAGGCCGGCGTCGCGCCAGGCGTGAATGCCGCCTGCGATGTCGCTCGCCGGAAGACCCAGCGATGTCAGCGCTGATGCCGCCAGCGATGAGGTGTAGCCCTCGTCACAAACCACGATCCACTCCTGACCAGCCTGTGCGAACGGCAGGCTCGCGCCTGACTCGGGATGCCGACGCCATTCCAGATGATTGCGTTCGACTACGACAGAACCAGGAATCTCGCCATCTGATTCCCGCTGCCAGGCAGGACGTATGTCATGACACAGCTCGCAACGTCGGGCCGGCTTCTTCGGGATCGTCGGTCCACACCGATGCCAGATTGATGAGCCCGCCGCCCTCGGTGTCGTAGTAGCTCACCAGTGTGAGCGGCGGCGAGTAAGCGTGGACGCTCAGGCGCCTCACTGCGAAAGCCATGAGTCGTGCCCATGTTGGCGGGCCAGTGCGGTCACGCGTCCCATACAAGCCATTTCGCCCTGTGCTGTGGGAAGAGTTCACCCGTCGGACGTCTGCGACAAATGCGGTCGTGATGGGGTAGCGGCAGGCCTTGATCGGGACCGCAACCCGTTTTGTTTCGGCGACCGCCGGTGCGTTACAGTTGCGTCTGCTCCTTCGCGGAGTTGCCACGAGGCCCCGTGGCGCAGTTGGTTAGCGCGCCGCCCTGTCACGGCGGAGGTCGCCGGTTCGAGTCCGGTCGGGGTCGCCACCTTGAAGCTCCCTGCATCTGATCGCAGATGCGGGGTTTTTCTTGCCCAATCCGATTTCTGACGGGCCAAGTCAGTGCGATAAGGTGACGTCGCCCGTCTCGGGCACGGCCAGGTAGCTCAGTTGGTACGAGCATCCGCCTGAAAAGCGGAGGGTCGCCGGTTCGACCCCGGCCCTGGCCACAAAAGATGCGGGCCTTAACTGGCAAAAGCGGGTTGCGACGAGAGTCGTGGCCCGCATTTTTGTGGCCACGACCGGCACGAGAAACGGTAGGCGCCTGGGGGTCCCTCCCAGCCCGAAGCCGCGCACATCCGAACCGCCGCAAGGCCACTCAACAACGAGCGCGGCGCAGGGCGAGGGGGCTTCGACCCCGGCCCTGGTGAGCCAGGGAGCTCGAGTTCCCATGAGCAAGCGCAATGGACGTGCGAAACAAACTGATACATACGTACGACTTACCGCTGAATCTCCCCTAGAATCGGGCCATGACTGACGTCTCCGGCAAGCTCGTGCTCGTCACCGGCGCAGCCAGCGGCATCGGCCGCGCTACCGCTGAGGCCGCCGCGGAACGCGGTGCGCGGGTTGTGCTGACCGACATCTCTCCCCTCGACGAGACCATCGCGACGATCGAGGCCGCCGGCGGGGAGGTCGCGTTCGCGAAGTCGCTCGACATCACCGATGTCGATGCCGTGATGACCTTCGCCCAGGAAGTCCAAGACGCACACGGCTCGGTCGATGTCGTCATGAATGTCGCCGGCATCTCCGCGTGGGGCACCGTCTCCGCACTCGAGCACAAGCACTGGCGCAGCATGGTCGAGGTCAACCTCATGGGACCGATCCACGTCATCGAGGCATTCGTACCCGCGATGGTCGACGCCGGTCGTGGCGGCCACCTGGTCAACGTCTCGTCAGCTGCCGGGCTCATCGGTATGCCGTGGCATGCGGCGTACTCGGCCAGCAAGTTCGGCCTGCGCGGTGTGTCCGAGGTGCTGCGCTTCGACCTGCGTCGCCACGGCATCCGGGTCAGCCTGGTCTGCCCCGGCGGCGTCGACACGGGACTGACCGAGACGATTCAGGTCGCCGGCGTGGACCAGGGCGGCGAGGCGTTCAAGAAGGCTCAGGCTCATTTCAAGAAGCGTGCAGTGACGCCCAACCATGCCGCCCGCGCAATCCTTCGCGGCGTGAAGCGCAACCGATACATGGTCTACACCTCGCCCGACATCTTCCTGGCGTTCACGCTGCAGCGGGCCTTCCCGCCGGGCTACTCTCTCGCGATGCGCATCTTCAACAAGGTGGCCAACAAGGTCCTGCCGGAAGCCGAACAGGCGCGAGCGATCCGATGACTCCTCGCATCACAGCCGGCAACTGGCGTCAGACCGGACCGGTCATCCGCGGGTTCAGCAAGCTCGCCGGCCGCTCGATGGGCACGAAGGACCCCCAGGTCTTCCTCGTCCTCGGCCGCACCAAGCGGCTGTTCTGGGGATGGCTGATGTTCGCCGGCGGCCTGATGCCGGGCGGCAAGCTGCCTCGACGCGAGACCGAGCTGATCATCCTCCGCGTTGCAACCCTGACGGGCAGTGCGTACGAGCGCGCCCACCACGAGCGCATCGGCAAGCGTGCTGGCGTGACGCCGGAGGATCTTGCCGCCGTCACCCTTGGTCCGACCGACAAGCACTGGAATGCACGCGAGGTCGCACTGCTGACCGCCGTCGACGAGCTCCACGGCAAGAAGGACCTCAGCGATGCCAGCTGGGCTGCGCTCCGGGAGCATCTCGATGAGCGCCGCTCAGTGGAGTTCCTGTTGCTGACAGGCCACTACGAGATGCTCGCGACCGCCCTCAACACGCTCCGCATCGAGCCCGACCCGCCGCGCAAGTAGGGCTAGAGCGACGCGATCAGTGCCTCGACCCGCGACTTGATCTCGTCGCGGATCGGCCGGACGGCCTCAACACCCTGGCCGGCCGGATCGTCCAGCACCCAGTCCTCATAGCGCTTGCCGGGATAGAACGGGCACTCGTCACCGCACCCCATCGTGATCACGACATCGGCTGTCTGTACCGCGCTGTCCGTCAGGAGCTTGGGCTGCTCGGTCGCAATGTCGATGCCGACCTCAGCCATCGCCTCGACTGCCGCGGGGTTCACCGAGTCTGCTGGCTGCGACCCGGCAGACAGCACCTCGATGCGTCCCTCGCCCAGATGCTGCAGGAAACCCGCCGCCATTTGTGAGCGCCCTGCGTTGTGCACACATACGAACAAGACTGTTGGTTTCATGTCGTCTCCTTGAGTGATCGTGCAAGAACGATTGCGATGGCGCCACCCAGCAGCTGTGCAAGGACGAACCACGGGACGTCGCTCCAACGGATCCCCGAGAAGGAGTCCGTCAAGGCGCGAGCGATCGTCACGGCAGGGTTGGCGAACGAGGTGGATGAGGTGAAGAAGTACGCAGCGCCGATCCAGGCCGGCACGGCGAGCGCGACAACCTCACGCGACGCCAGAAGCACGACGAGGACGAGGCCTGCCGTCGCGATGATCTCGCCGAGCCACAGTCCGGGTTCGGACCGATCGCCGCCGAAGGTCGAAACCAGCGAGCGGTCGTACATCGCGTGGGAGAGCAGCGTGCCGAATGCACCTCCGACAACCTGAGCCACTACATACGCCACAGCGAGACCAGTCGATAGATCGCGGCGTACGAGCATCACCGCAGTCACCACCGGGTTGAAGTGCGCACCGCTGATCGGCAATAGCAGCGTGATGAGAACACCGAGCGCCAGCACCGTCGCGATCGCATTGATCAGGAGCTGGAGTCCGATGTCATCGGTCAGGCGTTGGGCAGCAATGCCAGATCCGACGACCGCCATGATGAGGATGGCGGTCCCCAAGAACTCCGCGAGGACCGCCCTCCTTGAGTTCAGCAGCATCCGGTGCCGCAGTCGCATCCGTCCATGGTGCAATCCTTTCATCGCTGCATTTGATTCATTGACAGTGTTCGATGCAAGCATGCTTTGCTATATTGATATTTGTCAATACAGGAGGTGCCATGAAGACCGAGCTGCTGCCAGTCGTCGAGAACGTCAGCTGTTGCAGCGATCTGCCGACGCCGCTGTCGTCCGCGGAAGCAGGGGCGAAGGCAGCCCGGTTCAAGGCGCTCGCCGACCCGACCCGCGTACAGCTGCTTCACCTCGTTGCCGGTGCCGGCCGCGACGAGGCCTGCGTCTGCGACCTCACCGACACGGTCAAGCTCTCCCAGCCCACCGTCAGCCATCACCTGCGCATCCTCGTCGATGCCGGGCTGCTGACGCGCGAACGCCGAGGCACCTGGGCTTGGTACCGCGTCGCCGATGCAGGACAGCGCGTCCTCAAGGCAGATCTCGGGTTCTGAGCAGACCAACCTAGGCTGGCCGGATGGATCTCGGACTCGCAGACCGCACGTACATCCTCACCGGAGCAACCGCCGGGCTCGGACTTGCAACCGCGAAGGTGCTCGTTGACGACGGAGCGAAGGTCGTCATTTCATCGCGATCGCAGGAGTCGGTCGACCGTACGGTGGCCGCGCTCGGCAGCAACGCGACCGGCGTGGCGGCAGACAACTCCGATCCCGAGACACCAGCGCGCCTGATCGCTGCCGCCCGCGATGCGTTCGGCCGACTCGACGGCGCCCTGATCAGTGTCGGCGGTCCCCCAGCAGGACTGCTCATGGAGCGCAGCGAGGACGAGTGGCGAGGCGCATTCGAGTCGGTGTTCCTCGGCTCGATCAGGCTGGCCACGGCTGTGGGGGCCGAGCTCGAGGATGGTGGCTCGATCGCCTTCGTGCTGTCGTCATCGACAAAGATGCCGGTCGCCAACCTGGCCATCTCCAACGGACTGCGCCCGGGACTCGCGATGGCCGCCAAGACACTTGCCGACGAGCTCGGCCCGCGCGGCATACGTGTCAACGGCTTGTTGCCGGGCCGAGTCGACACCGATCGCGTACGCGAGCTGGATGCCCTCGCCGATGATCCGGCCGCCGCCCGCGCGGCCAACGAAGCAGCGATTCCGCTCCGCCGCTATGGCAGGCCCAAGGAGTTCGGCCGAGCAGCCGCGTTCCTGCTGTCGCCCGCGTCAGGCTTCATCACCGGAACGATGCTGCCCGTAGACGGCGGACTGATCCGCGGCCTCTAGACGGGCACGTAGCTCAGCGCCACCGCTCCCGACTCGTATGCGTTGGTCCCAGTGAGCTTGAGGTCGACATGCTCAGCGAGCCCGTCGAACAGCGTCCGACCGTGGCCCGCCAGCCTCGGATGGACGAGGAACTCGTACTCGTCGAGCAGACCCAGCTCTGCCAACGCCAACGGGAGCGTCACGCCTCCGGTGTAGATCGCCTCTCCCGGCTGCTCCTTGAGCTGCCGGACGAACGTGGCGAGATCGCCGCGCACGATCTCTGCGTTCCAGTCGACGTTCTCCAAGGTGCTGGTTACCACGTACTTCTTTGCCGCGTTGATCGTCTCGGCGAATGGGGCAGTCCAGTCGGGCAGCTCTGGCGACGGCGTTCGCCACCCTGCTTCCATCATTCGGTAGGTCACCCGGCCGAACAGCAGCGCATCGGCTCGGCCGACCATCTCCGTGGCGAACCGGTGGATGTCCTCGGTCGGCGTGACGGCCGTGTGATCGCAGCAGCCGTCAAGGGTGAGATTGATGGAGTAGCGGAGCGGCCTCATGTCGCAAAACTACCGTCGAAGCGATGTCCCGGGCCGCCAGTGCTCCGTGCAGGTAGAGCGGGAACAACCACCACGGCACGCCGATGACGTCCGGCTGCAGGTAGCTGAACTCGCCGACTGCCGACAGCGCCGCCTCACCGAGCACGCCGCCGACCGCGATCAGCATCGCCGATGCGACGACCGCCGAGCGCTCCCCACGACGTACGACGCGGACCACCCACGTGGCCATCAGGAGCAGCGCGTACGCAATGGCGTACTTGTGATCGACGAACCCCGAGATGAGGTATGCAGCGGTGACGATGGCCAGGCTGGCGATCACCCCGCGAGCGCTCGTCGAGCGTGGCGCCGCCGCGTGGACCCGCAGACTCGTGTCGAGCATCGAGACCGTCGCCAGCAGGAAAGTCAGCGGCACGATGATCGTCTGACCGGCGACCTGCGGATCCCAGTGATAGACCAGCGTCTCGGTACGGACGTGGAACAGCTGGTCGCACAGCGTCAGGAAGAGCGCCGAGGCTCCAGCCAGCAGCGCAAACCGCCTCACGCGTTGGACATCTCGCGCGGCTGCTCGGCCTCTGCGCGCTTCTCGCGCGGGTGCCAGCCCGGCGGCATGAAGACGTAGCCGAGCTTCTCGCGCCAGCTCTTCGCGTTGTAGACGTCACGGAACAGCTCGCCATAGGCCCCGTACTGCAGACGCAACACGTTGTAGGTGTCGACCGGGACGGTGAGCCCGTACGTCGGACGGTGCAGCTCCTTCTGGAACGTGCCGAACATGCGGTCCCAGATGATCAGAATGCCGGCGTAGTTCTTGTCGAGGTACTCCGGATCGCTGCCGTGGTGCACGCGGTGGTGCGAAGGCGTGTTGAAGATGAACTCGATCGGAGCCCACAGCCGGTCGATGCGCTCGGTGTGCTGGAAGAACTGGAAGACCAGGTTGATCGAGAACGCGACGTAGAGCATCCACGGCTCGAAGCCCAAGAACGGGAACGGCAGCCAGAACAGCGCTTCGAACCACGGGTTCCACTTCTGGCGCAGCGCCGTCGAGTAGTTGAAGTACTCGCTCGAGTGGTGTGCCTGGTGCGCAGCCCAGCCGACGCGTACGCGGTGGACGAATCGGTGCTGGAGGTAGAACGCGAGGTCGAGGCCGAGGATCAGGGCCGCCCAAGACCACCATGTGTCGGTCGGCAGGTGCCACGGTGCGAGGTGCACGCTGATCGCCACGAACAGCACGAGCGTGGTGATCTTGAAGACTGTGCTCGAGACCAGCGAGCCGACACCCATGATGATGCTGGTACGAGCGTCCTTGCCCTCGTAGCCGCGGTACTCCTCATCGGTCTCGAGATACTTGAACGCGGCGAGCTCGATCAGCAGCGTCATCACGAAGAAGGGTGACGCGACGAGGATCGGGTTCTTCAGCGGGTCGAGAAAGTCCTGCACGATGTTCTCCTGATCTATATGACTCGTCGGTAAGTTACCACAGGTTCATACAAGACCGCTAGACTGTTTTCGTGGTCAGACCCAATGCCGGCACCAAGGGTGTCCCCCGCCTCGACCGCGAGGTCCAGATCCTCGACATCGCGTCGCAGCAGTTCGGGACCCTCGGATTCGCCGCCACCTCCGTCGCAGCGATCGCCGAGAAGGCCGGCATCTCCAAACCGCTGATCTACAACTACTTCGGCTCCAAGGAAGGCCTCTACGAAGCGTGCCTGGATCGGGGCGGCGCCATCGTGGCCGAGGAGATCGAGCGCATCGCCCGCGGTGATGCCGTCGGTATCGAGCGCGGCATGCAGACGCTCGGCGGCATGTTCACGCTGCTGGAGCCTCAGCCCTACTTGTGGCGCCTGTTCTTCGACCAGACGGCGCCGAGCACCGGATCGATCGCCGACTCCGTCGCTCTGTACGCCGATCGCATCGGCAAGCTCGCCGAGGAGGGCGTCGCCGAGCTCATGACGCTCGCCGGCAACACCGACGAGCTCGACATCTCAGCGATGACCAGTGTCTGGCTCGGGATCGTGGACTCGCTGATGGACTGGTGGCTCGACCATCCGACCGAGACCGCCGAGCAGATGATGCAGCGCTGCATGCGTCTGCTCGCCGCGCTCTTCGGGGACAACGAATGAAGCTCGCAGGCCAGACGATCGTCATCACCGGATCGTCGAGCGGAATCGGTGCGGAAGCCGCTAGGAAGCTCGCCCGGCTCGGTGCGACCGTGTGCCTGCTGGCCAGGCGAGAGGATCAGCTCGCCGAGGTCCGCGAGAGCATCGAGGCGGAGGGCGGCGTTGCTCATACCTACGCGGTCGACCTGTCCGATCCTGATGCAGCAGACACCGTCGCCAAGCAGCTGCTGGCCGAGCACCCTCAGATCGACGGACTGATCAACAACGCCGCCCGTTCAATTCGCCGCCCAATTCTCGACTCGGTCGATCGTGCCCATGACTACGAGCGAACGATGGCGATCAACTACTTCGGTGCTGTCAGGCTGACACTGGCGCTGGTACCTCGCTTCGTCGAGCAGGGCCACGGCCATGTCGTCATCTCGTCGAGCATGTCGACGCAGGTCCCTATTCCGCTTTTCTCTGCCTATCTCGCCAGCAAGGCCGCCCTGGAGTCGTTCACCCGCTCGCTGACCGCTGAGCTCGGCCACCAGGGCATCACGTCAACTGTCGTCTACTTCCCGATGGTGCGCACCGAGATGTCGACCGCGACACACATCTATCAGGCGATGCCGATGCTGAGCGCCAACAAGGCGGCCAACTGGCTCGTCAAGGCAATTGTCGACAAACCAACACGAGTCACGAGCCTGGCCGGGACGATGGGCGAGCTCGGCATGGCCGCGCTCCCCGGCATCGTCACCAAGGCGTCTCAGCCGCTGTTCCGCCGCATGGACAAGTCGCTGGCCAAGCGGGTCAAGGACTAGGTGTACTCGGCCATCAGGTTGGTGACACTCGGCTGATCGGCGGCTTGCCGCCGAGTGCTGTGTGTCGTCGTTCAGTGTTGTAGAACTTCAGCCACGGCGCTAGGGCTCCAGCTCTGTCGGTGTTGGTCAGGAACACCTGGCG
>JBBSJW010000096.1:0-9317 GCA_038256885.1 Propionibacteriales bacterium | reverse complement strand
CGAGGAAGCGCTCGTAGTGCCCGATGTCGAGGTCGGTCTCGGCGCCGTCGTCGGTCACGAAGACCTCACCGTGCTGGAACGGGTTCATCGTCCCGGGGTCGACGTTGAGATAGGGGTCAAGCTTCTGCATCGTCACGCGGAGGCCGCGAGACTTGAGAAGGCGCCCAAGGCTCGAGGCGGTGAGACCCTTGCCGAGCGAAGATGCGACTCCGCCGGTCACAAATACGTGTTTGGTAACCGCGCTACCTGCCAAGGTGACTCCCGTGGTCGAAAACCGATGTCGAGCGCTCGCGATGCTTGGAAAAGCATCAGGCCTCCACGGGATTCCAGCCTACCAAGAAGAACACTGTGTTGGTTACCAACGAGCGTGTCGGCTGGCCCACATCGAGGACTTAGTCAGGCAATCCGCCGTCAGCGCTGCGGGATGTACCCCACGAGCCGCTGAGGCCAGTCGCTTCCTTGGCTGCCGCTAGGACGGTGACTACTCGGCCTGCAGCGATGTCCGTGACGTCGACGGTCGAGACGTTGCTCGTCGCGTCACTGTCGCGTACGGCCTTGACGATTCCGCCGTCGGTGCTCGCCGAGGACGGTCCGGCGACCACGACGCCCTTGCCGCTGGCATCCAACGCGGCAGCCATGGCGGCCACGACACTCCCCTGGTCTCCTGAGTTGGAGGACCTCGGGCTAGTCAGGATGACAGCGAGCGTGGCCCGCTTGGTAGGCGTGGACGTCAGGGCGATCAGGTCGCCCTCCACGAACGCCGACTGGATCGTTGTTGCGGCGGGATCGACTGCGGAGGTCTTCTTTGCCAGGATCGCCCGACCCAGGGCAGCGCCGATTCGGCCGTAGCTGTCACCGGCAGCAGAAACGCCCGGAACGTCGGCCGCCGCCTGCTGCGCGACGCCCTCGGCGAACTGACGATTGGATGAGCTGAGCAGCTTGGACGTGAGCTCCACCTGACCCGTCACCTCTGCATCGGCCTGCTGAAGAAGAGTCGAGATGCTCTTGGCCTCAGCTGCGCTCGCGCCGGGCATCGTGATCACCACAACTGACTGACCCTTGAGTGCTCCCTTGAACAACGGAAGCGAAGTACGGGCGGCATAGGCCGACTCGAATGACGTCACGTCGGGATCTGCCAACGCCGTCGTCGGTGAATCGTCACCGTCCAAGGACGATCCAGCGTCATCCAACGGGCCGGTACCGAGCGCAATGCCCGCTGCCAGCGCCAGCAGGATCGCCGCGATCGAGACGAGGTGGTAGCGGAAGTTGATCACGAGACAATTCCTTTGATCCAGTTGCCGAAGTCGCCGAGCTGTGACCCGATCGAGTCAAACCAGTCCTGGCCGACCGGAGTCACGCCGATCGCCGTCAGGACGGCGGCCGCTCCGGCGAACAGGAGGAGATAGATGGGCCACAACGGCATACGGTCGCTGCTGAAGTGATGAACGGCCTTGGCGTCCACGATCTTCGATCCGGCGCGTAGCCGTGAGACGAACATCCGGGCGGCTTCTGTCGGGGCTCGATCCAGGAACTGTGAGAGATCAGCCGGAGCGCCCACATGGATGATCACTGACGCCTCATTGGTGTCGGCCAGCAGGATGGCCAGGTCATCATCAGCGCCGGTCGAGACGAAGGTCGCGACCTGTTTGCCGTGCTTCTCGAGGCGTTCGGGCATCTCCACGCGCCCTGATGCCGTGGTCACGACCACTTCGCCGGCGGCGCGGATTGCCCGGTCCGACAGGTTGTCCAAGGCGCCGATCACGATCTTGGGCGTGTAGCCCGAGTCAAGGAGCAGGTCCGCGCCCGCTCCGGCCCCGATCAGGACGGGATCGCTGTCCCGAATGTAGCGACGCAGGCCACGAAGGTCTGCAACGTCGTCGTGACCTCGTGACACGACCACCACCGGTCGCCGGCGAAGCCTGGTGCGAAGTCGAGGAATCCGAGCACCACCGATGAGCATCGCGTGCTCACGCTGGATGTGGTCGGAGGCATTGGCCGCCACCGAGTCGAGCTTCGTGGCAAGACCGGATTCGGCAGATGCGAGGTCGGTGCTCGTACGCTGCTGGTCAAGCTCCGCGCCGGAGGCGACAAGGATCTCGTCCTTGAAGATCTTTCCTGCCTCGATACGAACAGTGTCGCCTGTCTTGAGTCGCAGGCTGAGGTCGATCTGGGACACGTCGACCAGCGTGATTCCCGCATGCGCGAGCATCTGCGGCCCGACGTTCGGTATGCGCCCGGAGCTGGACCGGGAGGTGTTGACGACGGCTCGAACACGCCTGTCGATCAACACTTCAGCCTGCTGACTGTCGAGGTCGGGGTGATCGACCACGGCGATGTCGCCCTCACGGAGCGCTGCCAGCTCTTTGTCACGACGGGCGAACCGTACGGTGCCGACAATCCCCTTCGCCTCGGGCGGCAGGGGCGTCTTGCGGTTACGGATGGCCATCGCGAACCATGTTGCCACGGACCTCCGGTGATGATCGGGAGGCGCGACGGCGGCGTGTGGCCGCTAGAGAACGCTTAGGAGCGGGCTAGTTGGAGCAGCTCGCGGGCGTGTGCCTGCGCTGCTTCGGAGTCTTCCTGGCCGGCCAACATACGCGCAAGCTCGTCGACGCGGTTGTCCTCGCGCAGTTCCACCACCGAGCTGCTGGTGATGGTCCCGTCGTCGTCCTTGGTCACCACAAAATGATGGTGCGCGAACGCGGCGACCTGCGGGAGGTGCGTCACGGCGATGACCTGGGCGTGCTCGGCAAGTCTGGCCAGTCGGCGTCCAACCTCAACTGCGGCCTTGCCGCCGATTCCGGCATCGACCTCATCGAAGACAAGCGTTGGCACGGTCGTGCGATCGGCCAGCACGACTTCGAGGGCCAGCATCAGGCGTGACAGCTCGCCGCCGCTTGCTCCCTTGTGCAGCGGTCGCAGACCGGTGCCGCTGTTGGCCGCAAACTGGAACTCGACCTCATCTATGCCGTGAGCACCCGGAACGGCGTCTTCTGCAGTCGTGACCTGGACGATCAGGCGAGCTGCCGGCATCGAGAGCTGTGCGATCTCCGTGTCGACCAGACCTGACAGTCGCTGAGCTGCTTCGGTGCGGAGATCCGACATCACCCGGGCCAGCCGCATCGTCTCTGGGACGAGCCGGGCCTGTTCGGCTTCGAGCTCCTCAATGGATGCGTCGTCATGACTGAGCTCATTGAGCCTCGCCGCACTCTTCTCGGCCCATGCCATCACGTCGTCGAGTGTTGGCCCGTACTTGCGCTGCAGACCCGAGAGCGCCGCGCGTCGTTCTTGGATCGTGGCCAGCCGCTCCGGGTCAAGCTCTACGCCTCCGGAGTAGGCCGCAAGCTCGGTTGCGACCTCGTCGAGCAGGATGCCGAGCTCATGGACCCGCTCCCCCAGCGCATCCAGCGAGGGATCGTGCCCGGCGGATTCGCGCAGGGCCGTGGTCGCCTCGGCGATCTTGGTTCGAGCAGCCTGGAGATCGCCGTCACCCGCGAGGGCACGTTGCGCCTGATCGGCCGCCCGTGCCAAAGACTCGGAGTGAGCCAATCGGCTCTCGTCGGCCTTGAGGGTCTCGTCCTCGCGCGGTTCGGGCGCCACCTGCTCGATCTCGTCGAGTCCGTATCGAAGCACATCCAGCTCGCGCGCCCGCTCCTGCGCATGTGTGCGCAGCTCATTGAGGGTTCGCTCGACTACCCGCCATCGGCGATAAACCGGCTCGTACGCCTCGGCCGCACCCGTGAATTCAGCACCGGCAAAGCGGTCAAGGGCTGAACGCTGCTCGGTCGAACGCAACAGGCGGTGCTGATCGGACTGTCCGTGTACGGCGACGAGCTCGTCAGTGACCTCGGCCAGCAGCGCCGCCGGAACCGTCGCACCGCCGGCGAGTGCCCGTGAACGACCCTGGGCTGACAGAACACGCCCCAGGATCACGACATCGTCGTCGATCCGACCGCCAGCTTCTTCGACTGCCGCAACGGCGGCGGCCCCAGCGGGCACGCCGATGCTGGCCTCGACGCGGGCCTGGCCGGCGCCCTGACGTACGAGGCCAAGGTCCGCACGGTCACCGCGCAGGAGACCCAGCGCCGTGACGACCATGGTCTTGCCTGCACCGGTTTCGCCTGTGATCACAGTGAATCCCGAGGACAGCTCCAGCTCAGCGGAGTCGATAACGCCCAGCGAGGAGAGTCGCAGGTGTTGCCACATCAGCTCTCACCGCGCTGACGCCGCTCAGCTGCTCCGCGCCAGCCGTTGATGGGGAGGTCGAACTTGCGCACGAGGCGATCCGCGAACGATGCCGGCTGGAGCCGCGCCAGTCGTACGGGTGTCGCACCCTTGCGGACTTCGACTCGTGCACCGAACGGCAAGTCAGCAGCCCGGCGTCCGTCGCACCACAGGACGCCTGTCGAATGCTCGCCCACAATTTCGATCGCCAGCGTCGAATCGGGCGACACCACGAGGGGCCGCGCGAAGAGAGCGTGAGCGCTGATCGGCACCATGAGCAACGCAGAGACCTCGGGCCAGACGATGGGTCCACCCGCGCTGAAGTTGTAGGCTGTCGAGCCAGTTGGTGTCGCACAGACGACTCCGTCGCAACCCCAGCGGGACACCGGCCGGCCATCGATCTCGACGACGATCTCAAGCATGCGTTCGCGGGCAGCCTTCTCAACTGACGCCTCATTGAGCGCCCAGTTGGTCGCGACGATCTCGCCGCCGACCGTGACTGCCACATCGACCGTCAAACGCTCCTCGACAGTGAAGCTGCGATCAACAACCCCGCGTACGACATCGTGCAGGTCTTCGGCGTCGGCTTCAGCCAGGAATCCGACGTGCCCAAGGTTGACGCCAAGCACCGGTGTATCGGTGCCTCGGCACAGCTCAGCAGCGCGCAGGATCGTGCCATCGCCGCCGAAGACGACCGCGAGCTCGCATCCCTGTGCCGCTCCAGGCGCGGCGGCGACGACATCCGTCGCTTCGAGACCTGCGGTCCTCAGCTGATCGACCTCGGTGTCGAGGATGCGCACATCCAGACCTTCGGCTCGCAGGTCAGCCGCGAATGCCGCGGCAATCTTCGTGGCCTCATCGCGGGCAACATGGACCGCGAGCAGGATCGTCCTCATGATGGCGTCCTCGAGGTGTCGAGCGGGCCGGCTGCAACAACATCGTGTGCTGCGTCAATTGTCGGAGGTTCGGCGTCGGTGCGCAGCCAGCAGAAGTACTCGACGTTGCCGGCGGGACCCGGGAGCGGACTCGGCGCCAGCGCACGAGTTCCCCATCCGAGCTCAGAGGCCGAGAGGCACACGCGGTGGACAGCATCGGCATGCAGAAGCGGATCGCGGACCACGCCGTTCTTGCCGAGGTTGGCCTTGCCGACCTCGAACTGTGGCTTGATCATCAGCACGATGTCGCCTCCGTCCTCGCACACCCGCGTCAATGCCAGCATGACCACCGTAAGGGAGATGAACGACAGATCGGACACGACGAGGCCTACCTCTCCCCCGATGTCGTCTGCCTCGATGTTGCGGATGTTGGTGCGATCAAAGACGTGAACGCGGTCGTCGGACTGCAACGCCCAGACCAGCTGGCCATATCCAACGTCAACTGCGGCGACTTCGCGTACGCCCTTGCGCAGCAGGACATCAGTGAACCCACCCGTTGAGGCGCCTGCGTCGAGCGCTCGACGACCCTCGACGTTGAGGCCCAGCGGTTCGAACACCTCGAGCGCTCCCAAAAGCTTGTGCGCACCACGAGATGCGTAGGTCGGACCCGAGCTCGAACGCACCATGATCGCCTGGTCTGTGGTGACACCCGTGGCCGCCTTGGTCGCCACGGAGCCCGCAACCGACACCGATCCTTCGCCGATCAACGTCGCTGCGTGATCGCGCGATTTAGCGAGTCCACGACGCACCAGCTCCGCGTCGAGTCGCAACCTCCGGGTCATCGCGACGCCTCCGTGGAGAAGCAACGATACGGACGCATCTCGATGACATCCCGATCGTTCACGCCCCCTACGAACCTCCGAGTCAAGTCAGCGCCCTGCTGTGGATCGTGGGGGGACCCCCAGCTGCGCTCGCTCATGGTGACTCCGGCGCGTCCCCGTCACGACCTGCGCTTGCCAGCGACTCGCGAAGAGCCTGGTGGATGGCGTCGAACTGCTCCGGGTGGTCGTTGATGTCGAGCTCGTCCAATGCATCCAGGCGGGTGAGTGCCTCGTCGATGCGTTCGTTGCCCGTCGACTCAATCCCCGTCGACTCGGGCTCGGTGGTCGTCACGTCGTCGGCAGGCGTCTCGGTCATGACTTCATTGTCCCATCGAGGCGCACGCGTTGGCCGGAGTGATCGGCAAGATGCCACGCGAGTCCCACGGCCGCTCGAAATCCCGAGGTGCTCTGGTCTATCGCGTCGCAGGTCAACACTCCGTCGCTGACCTGCGCCAATGAGTTCCCGCACTGCGCTGTCGTCCCCTCGACCTCCACGGGCGAATGAGCTTCGTTCAGTCCGCCAAGGTCGAAGGAGATGAACGTCGGGCGATGGCCTACGCCGGCATCCATGACGTCCTGCAGGTCATTGACCCCCGTCAGCACGAACAGGGTGTCGATGTCGACACCGATCGCGCCATCGATGTCGGTGTCGAGGCGATCGCCGACCATCAACGGGCGCTCACCCCCGAACCGTTCCAACGTCTCTCGGAACAGGGCCGCCTCGGGCTTGCCCGCAACCGTCGGGTTGGCGCCTGTTGCGTTGCGGATTGCCTGGACGAGCGATCCATTACCCGGCGCGACTCCTCGAGCCGTCGGGATCGTGAGGTCGGTGTTGCTCGCGAACCACGGGATGCCTGCCTCGATGGCGTACGACGCCTCCGCCAGCTGGACCCAGCTGACGTCGGGGTGGAAGCCCTGGACCACCGCCAACGGATCCTCGTCCAACGCCGTCACACATCGAAGTCCACGCTCCTCCAGTGGTCGACGCAGTCCCTCACCACCCACCAAGAGCACTGCCGAACCCGCGGGCAATGCGTCAGCGACGAGATGCGCGACGGCCTGCGCCGACGTGACGACGTCAACGTCCTCGACGTCCGACAAGCCGAGCTCGCGAAGGTGGGCTGCCACCTCGGAAGCCGTACGAGACGCGTTGTTGGTGATATAGGCCAGTGACGTACCCCCCGACCGAGCAGCATCGAGGGATTCAATGGCGCCCGGAACGGCATCGGCACCGACATAGACGACACCATCGAGGTCGAGAATCGCGAGATCGTAGACCTCGCTCAACGGACGGTCGCTCGAGCCCAAGGTCATGACGACGAGGCTACCGCCGCCTTGTCCGACGTCCGGTCAGCCCTCTGACACGAGTCGAGCTCGACCGTCACCCTACTGATCGGCCCTGTCGCACCCCGCGAGAACCGACGGCGAAGCTCCCCCGTCACGACCACCTCAGTTCCGGCTTCCAGTCGCCGAACGACACGCCGCATGGCAGTCGTCCAGGCAGCACAGTCGATCGTGTCGACAGGTTGCTTGGACCGGCGACGTGCAGCGGGACTCCGCTGCACGATCAGGCGAAATGAGACGACCTCGTCTCCGCTGGGCAGGATGTGGGCTTCTGGACTGGCGGACACGCGGCCCGTCAAGGTCACCTGGTTGTGTGTTTGGGTCATGAAACGACGCTGCCCCTCACCATGGGTGAGGGGCAGCGTGTGGAATCGTGCTGTGGACGCACATGCTGCGTCGAGAGCGTGTGGACTATTCTCCCAGCTCCGCGAGCCGCTCATGAGCATCTGTGGCCTGATTGCCGTCGACAGTTACCGTGCGGTGGAACCACTCGACTGCCTCTTCCTTACGCCCGGCATCCAGCAGGGCGTCGGCATACGCGTAGCGAAGTCGCGGAACCCATTCGCCACGTCCCTTGGTGTGCAGCGGCTCGGTCTCGAGGAGACGGATCGCGGCGTCGTGCTGGCCCTGATCACGACGGGCGCCAGCGACCACGATCGACAGCTCGATCTGACCGGCTTCGTCAAGATGCGCACGGACGGCAGGCGTGTCGTACTCGATCGCCTTCTGCGGACGCTTCAACGCGCGCTCGCAGTCGGCCATCATCGGGGCGTAGAGATGGCTGCCGTTCATTCGCTTGGCTGCCCTGAACTCCGACAGCGCCTCGGCGAACTTGCCGCACGCATAGGCGGTCTCGCCACAGGCCTCACGAACCAGACCGGTACGCGTGGCACGTGCTCGAGCTGCAAGTGCATGAAGGTGTGCCTGCTCAGGGTTTTCGTGGATCAGCAAACCGGCCATCACGAGATGCCGTGCGACCTTGTCGGCGAGCTTCTCGGGAAGGGCCTGAAGGGCCTGACGGGCGTACTTGTCGAGGTCCTTCGCGCTGACGTCGTCAGGGATCGGAGGACCGTCATATATCTTCTGCGCTGCGGTCCGGTCGCCTTCTTCCTGGCGACGATCGCGGCGCGCTTCGTACGGCTTGCCATCCCTGCGAGGGGTCTGTGGCTTGCCATCGCGGCGCTCGGGGCGGCTGTCGCGACCCTGCCCAGCAGGCTTGCCATCGCGACGGGGCGGATCGCCGGCGCCTCGTCGATCTCGGCCCTGACCTGCGGGTTTTCCTCCGCGAGGTCCCCCGCGGCCCGCGGGCTTCCCGCCGTCTCGGCGGGGATTTCTCGACTCTGCCATGAGCCGATCCTTTCATCCAAATGCTTGAGAAATGCAGCAAGGCCGCTCCCGAAGGAGCGGCCTCGCGCTTAATGATTGTCCGGCGGCGTCCTACTCTCCCACACAGTCACCCGTGCAGTACCATCGGCGCTGAATGGCTTAACTTCCGGGTTCGGAATGTTACCGGGTGTTTCCCATTCGCTATGGCCGCCGAAACTCTATTGAGATATCAACAAAACCTTGGAGCTCTCCTGGCCTTCAAAGGCACAGTAAGCTTTTCCGGTTCCCGATCGTATCTCGGGAACCTCACAGTGGACGCGGTAGATCTTTGTAAGAAACAAGCCCTCGGCCTATTAGTACCGGTCGGCTCCATGCATTGCTGCACTTCCACCTCCGGCCTATCAACCCAGTGGTCTGCTGGGGGCCTTACCTGGTAAACCAGTGGGAAACCTCATCTTGAAACGCGCTTCCCGCTTAGATGCTTTCAGCGGTTATCGCTTCCGAACGTAGCTAACCAGCAGTGCTCTTGGCAGAACAACTGGCACACCAGAGGTTCGTCCATCCCGGTCCTCTCGTACTAGGGACAGATTTTCTCAAGTTTCCTACGCGCGCGGCGGATAGGGACCGAACTGTCTCACGACGTTCTAAACCCAGCTCGCGTGCCGCT
>JBBSJW010000095.1:0-9462 GCA_038256885.1 Propionibacteriales bacterium | reverse complement strand
CCGGTTCGAGTACTCCCCGGAGTCCTACACCGGTACCGAGCTGGAGTTCGCCAAGCGGGTCTGCGACCAGGTCGCGGACGTCCTGGAGCCCACGCGGGAGAACCCCCTCATCGTCAACCAGCCGGCCACGGTCGAGATGGCCACGCCCAACGTCTACGCCGACTCGATCGAGTGGATGCATCGCAACCTGCCGCGTCGCGACAGCATCGTGCTGTCACTCCACCCGCACAACGATCGCGGTACCGGCGTCGCTGCAGCCGAGCTGGGCTACATGGCCGGCGCCGACCGCATCGAAGGTTGCCTGTTCGGCAATGGCGAGCGCACCGGCAACGTGTGCTTGGTGACGCTGGGGCTCAACCTGTTCAGCCAGGGCATCGATCCGCAGATCAACTTCAGCGACATCGACGGCATCCGTCGCACGGTCGAGTACTGCAACGAGCTGCCGGTTCCTGAGCGCCACCCGTACGGCGGCGACCTGGTCTACACGGCGTTCTCGGGCTCTCACCAGGATGCGATCAAGAAGGGCTTGGAGGTGCTGGCGAAGGATGCAGCCGACGCCGGTCAGTCGGTTGATGACGTCGCCTGGGCGGTGCCGTACCTGCCGATCGACCCCAAGGACGTCGGCCGTACGTACGAAGCCGTGATCCGCGTCAACAGCCAATCCGGCAAGGGCGGCGTCGCATATATCCTCAAGAACGATCATCACCTGGACCTTCCACGGCGTCTGCAGATCGAGTTCAGTCGGGTCGTGCAGGAGCTCACCGAGGGCGAGGCCGGCGAGATCGAGCCCAACGAGATCTGGGCCGCGTTCCAGCGCGAGTACATCGATCGCGTCCAACCGTACGAGCTCCAGAGCTTCAGCTCGGTGACGGCCGAGGACGGACGTGACGAGCAGGTCGTCGACCTGCGTGTCCGCGGGGTGGTGCGGGCGTTCAAGGGCGAGGGCAATGGCCCGGTCGCGGCGTTCGTCGATGGCATGCGTCAAGCGGGTGCTGACATCCAGGTACTCGACTACTCCGAGCACGCGTTGTCGAAGGGTGGCGACTCAAAAGCCGCCGCATACGTCGAGTGCAACGTCGCCGGCGAGACTGTCTGGGGTGTCGGCATCCACGCCAACATCGTGACGGCTTCGCTGCGGGCAGTGGTGTCAGCCGCCAACCGCGCGGTCGGGACGGCTGTGCCCGACTGACGTGCTGTACCAGCCGGTACAGTAGCGCACCGCTGACGCGATAGGATTCTGAAGACCGAACGTTGGTTCGGTTTCCATGGAGGAGGGTTTGTGGCGCGCATCATCAATCAGGTGGCCGTATTCGGTCTGGGCAAGGTCGGCGAGCTGGTGGCCGTCATGCTGGGGGAGTCTGGCTTCAAGGTCATCGGATATGACGCCTCGCCGCGAGACCTGCCCCAAATCGAAGGTGGCGGGTTCGAGGTGCGTCCGCTGGATGTGCGTGAAGGTCTGAGCGACGCGCTGCGCGGAGTTGATGCGATCGTCTCGTGCCTGCCCTACAACCTGAACGTGCCCGTTGCCGAAGCCGCGGCTGAGGCGGGAGTGCACTATTTCGACCTCACCGAGGACGTGCCGACGACCAACCGAGTCGTCGAGCTCGCCGAAGGTGCCAAGGTCGCCTTCGCACCGCAGTGCGGTCTCGCACCCGGTCTGATCGGCATCATCGGTGCCTCGATTGCCAAGACCTTCGACGAGATCCGCTCTATCGAGCTCAAGGTCGGCGCGCTGCCGCAGAACCCGACGGGTCTGCTCGGCTACGCGATCAACTGGTCGCCCGAGGGCGTCGTCAACGAGTACCTCAACGACTGCGAAGTGCTCCGCTCAGGCCGCCGCCAGATGGTGCCCGCGATGACCGGTCAGGAACGCGTCTTCATCGGCGGTATCGAGCTCGAAGCGGCGCTCACCTCCGGCGGGCTCGGCACGATGTGCCAGACGTACGAAGGATCCGTCCAGCGGCTCGACTACAAGACGCTGCGCTACCCCGGACACTTTGACCAGATGCACTTCCTGTTCGACGAGCTCAACCTGCGCGACCAGCCCGAGCTGGTGGGCAAGATGCTGGTCGACTCCAAGCCACCCGTGAGCGACGACATCGTCTACATCCACGCCGCAGTTGAGGGCGTGAAGACAGGCCAGCCGTTCCGCGAGAACTACGTACGCGGCTACAAGCCCCTCGACATCTCGGGTCGCATCTGGCGCGCCATCTCGTGGACCACCGCTGCCTCGGCGGTCAGCGTCGTCGAGCTCGTTGCCGACGGTGTCCTCCCGGCGGCGGGCTTCATCAAGCAAGAAGACATCACGCTCGAGCAGCTCTACTCGACACAGGCTGGGCGACACTTCGCCGAGCAGGGACGGATCTGACATGACTGACATTGCAACTCGTACGAAGGACATCCTCGGACGCCTCGGCGCTGCTGACCTGTTCGTCGCCGACGGCGACCTGATCTGCCGTTCGCCGATCGACGGCAGCGAGATCGGCCGCCTGAAGTCGCACACTCCGGCGGAGACGTCCGACATCATCGGTCGCGCGCAATCAGCGTTCGAGCAGTGGCGCACCGTGCCGGCTCCCGTACGCGGCCAGTTCGTACGCGAGCTGGGTGAGCTGCTGCGTGAGCACAAGGAAGATCTCGGTGCTCTCGTCTCTATCGAGGCCGGCAAGATCGTGTCGGAGGGCCTCGGTGAGGTCCAGGAAATGATCGACATCTGCGATCTCGCGGTTGGCCTGTCGCGCCAGCTGCACGGTCTGACGATCGCCACCGAGCGTCCCGGTCACCGGATGATGGAGCAGTGGCACCCGCTTGGTGTCATCGGCGTCATCTCGGCCTTCAACTTCCCGGTCGCCGTCTGGTCCTGGAACGCTGCGCTCGCCTTCGTCTGTGGCGATGCGGTCGTCTGGAAGCCATCTGAGAAGACACTGCTCACGGCCGTCGGTTGCCAGGCGCTCGCCGCCGAAGCGGGTCGTCGCGCTGGTGTGCCCGATGGACTGTCGGCGATGCTGATCGGCGATCGTTCGGTTGGCGAGCTCATGGTTGATGACCGTCGCGTGGCTCTCGTCTCGGCTACGGGTTCGACCCGTATGGGCAAGGAGGTCGCGCCTCGCGTGGCCGCCCGCCTCGGTCGTACGCTCCTCGAGCTCGGCGGCAACAACGCCGCGATCGTCGCTCCGTCTGCGGACCTCGACCTCGCCGTGCGCGGCATCGTGTTCTCCGCTGTCGGCACCGCCGGTCAGCGCTGCACGTCGCTGCGCCGCATCATCGTTCACGAATCGATCAAGGACGAGCTCGTGGCTGGCCTCAAGGCCGCGTACGAGACGCTCCCGATCGGCTCGCCGCTGGATTCGTCGACGCTGGTAGGCCCGCTGGTTGACGAGCAGGCGTACACGGCCTTCGGTGCCGCGGTCTCACAGGCACAGTCCGACGGTGGAGAGCTCGTCACGGGCGGCACGCTGTCACCGAGCGAGGGCGGCTATTACGTGCACCCCGCGATCATCGACATGCCCAAGCAGACCGAGATCGTTAAGGCCGAGACGTTCGCGCCGCTGCTTTACGTGCTGACCTACTCCGACTTCGACGAAGCGCTCGCCCTGCACAACGACGTGGCCCAAGGCCTGTCGTCGTCGATCTTCACGCTCAATGTGCGCGAGGCCGAGACGTTCGTGTCGGTCGTCGGCTCGGACTGCGGTATCGCCAACGTCAACATCGGCCCGTCCGGCGCCGAGATCGGCGGAGCGTTCGGCGGCGAGAAGGAGACCGGTGGCGGTCGCGAGTCGGGCTCGGACGCCTGGCGCGCGTACATGCGTCGGTCGACCAACACGGTCAACTATTCGACCGAGCTGCCGCTCGCCCAGGGCGTGGAGTTCGTCTAGCGATCTAGGGCCGCCATCGGTGGTTGCGTTGCGAGATGTCGGATCCGGGTGCTTTGAATTCGGCTCGCCCGTCTGATGCTGCGAAGCGGATGCTCCATCCGTCGCTGTGAATCTTGCGGTGGTGGTGGGCGCACGCGAGGACGCCTTCGTCGAGTCTGGTGGTGTGGCCGACCGCCCAGGGCAGTTTGGCGTGGTGCGCTTCGCACCAGCTTGGTGGCCGGTCACATCCAGGGAAGGCGCACCCGCCGTCTCGATCCTCCATCGCTCGACGCTGGGCTCGTGTGAAGGACCGCTTCTCGGCTCCGTGGTCGAGCGGGAGCGACGATCCGTTGAATACCTGCGGGATCATTCCGAGCCTGCAAGCCATCTGTCGCGCTTCGCCGGCGGAGATGCGGGTGCCTGTCGACAGGGTTGCGGAGCGGACGCCGTTGACGAGGGTTTCGTAGTCAAGAGACACCAGCAGGGTCGCTCCGAGCCCGCCCTTGCCGGGTAGCGCGTCGGTCGGCAGGTGACCGCACAGCTCGGCCAAGCCCATTCCGAGGCGGTGGCGATGGTCGAGATCGCGGTCGTAGTAGGACTCGGTCGCTTCGTCGTCATGCAGGTGGTCGCGACGTGGCGCGCAGATCGCTTCGATGGCCGCCATGAGCATGTCGGACGGAGCGTCGGGCAGCACGTAGGTGCCTCGGCGGGTGCCGTCGTGGTTGTCGAACATGGTGAATTCGGCCCGGCGCCACGCGTCACGTTCCCGTTGTTCGAGAGTTGTGTTCTCGATCTTGTCGACCTCGTCCCGAGGCTTGAACTGATCGGTGATCCGCAGTGCCCGCCGGCGCAGGTCTTTGAGGGTGAGTCGGTCGGCATCGCCGATCAGGGTGTCTTCGCACGCTTGGCGCTGCTCAGGCGTCGTCTCCGGCGGGAGGTCAGCCACCGCTGACGCGATGACCGCGGCCTGGTTGGAGTCGATGTTGCCCGCGGCCATGGCACTTTCGGTCTGCGGGGCTGCCTCGAACACCTTGCCCATCCGTACGAGCTGGTCTCCGGTGCGACGATCGCCTCCGAAAGTGTTGGCCAGCATGGCACCGGTGGATGACGCGCCTTCGGCCTTGGCGAGGCCGGACGCATCCAGCACCCTGGTCCCGGCGATCTGGTGAGCCTGGATGCGGGCACCGGCACGCATCAACCGCTCAACGAGGCTCTTCACGGTTGTCGAAGGGAGACCATCGAAACCAGCCATCTGGTCGAGCGCTGACTCAAGCCGCTCGACCGCGACCACAGAAGGGTGCGGGAGCTGGACGAGGGGAGCGACAGACACGAACACAGTCTCCAAAATGGTGCTTGGCGTTGAAGGTTTGGAGACGCAGGATGCGTGGGGTGAAACCCAATCAAGGTGATTGACGCTGATTCCAGTATAGCGCGAAGTAGGCGAAGAGTCGAACAACCGTTCGAATAGTGAGACGGTATCCAAAGATGCTGCGGATGCCGCAGTCCGAGGCGTGAGGAATGGTTGGGCGCATGGCCAAAGTCATCCAAGTCGCGCTCGATTACGCTGACCCCGCCGCTCTTGCGGGATTCTGGGCAGAGGCTCTCGGGTACGTTCTCGCACCACCCCCGGGCGAGTTCGAGACTTGGGACGCTGCCCTCGACGCCTGGGGTGTACCGCCTGAGGAGCGCAACTCTCGGTCGGCCCTGATCGACCCAGACGGCGATGGGCCACGGACTTTTTCCAGCGGGTACCCGAGGGCAAGACCGCCAAGAACCGCTTGCACCTCGACGTACGCGCTGCGCCCGGGCTGAAGGGCGAAGAGAAGATGGCGGCACTCTCTCTTGAAGCAGATGCAGGACCCCGAGGGCAACGAGTTCTGCCTCGACTAGCGGTTCTCCTTGCGCCAGACGATCTTGAGCCCTGACCAGTCGGTGTCGATCGCGGCGACTTTCACATCGACCAAGCCAAGTTCGAGCGCAGCATTGCGGATCGCATTTTCGTCGACGTCGCTGACGTGCCCTGCGGCTTTGCGCGGCCACGCCACCCATACCGATCCTGCAGGGAAGATCCACTGACCCCACTTGGCGAAGTCGATCTGTGCCCGCTCGCGTACGAAGACCAGCGCCACATCGGTCGGTCCGGGTTCGACGAGCTCAACATCCTCGAGCGGTTCGGCGAACGCCCAGTCAGGCGCGGAATCGACGACAACCAATCGCACACCCGGCTTGATGCCGAGCTTCTTGAGCTGCGGCGTACCGGAATATCCCGCGGTCATGGCACGAGCATAGGCGCGGCGAGTGCGGGTTTCGTCCTCCCTGCACGGCACAATGATGGGGTGAGTCTCTACCGCGACGCTGGCATCGTGCTTCGCGTACACAAGCTCGGCGAGGCAGACCGCATCATCACGCTGCTGACCCGCGAACGCGGTCTCGTACGCGCTGTCGCCAAGGGCATCCGCAAGACGACCTCACGCTTCGGTGGCCGACTCGAACCGTTCATGCACGTCGACCTTCAGCTCGCCGAGGGACGATCGCTCGACATCATCACGCAGGTCGAGACCGTCAATGCGTTCGCCAAGGACCTCGGCGCAGACTACGCCGCATACACGGCCGGTACAGCGATGCTCGAGACCGCTGAGCGGCTGGTGCAGGAGGACGGCGAGCCCGCGATCCAGCAGTTCCAGCTGCTCACCGGAGCGCTGCATGCGATGACCGAGGGTCGTATGACGCCCAGCCTGATTCTCGACTCCTACCAGCTGCGGGCACTCTCGATCGCCGGCTACGCACCGACCTTTGACGGCTGTGCACGATGCGGTGCCGAGGGACCGCACCGCAACTTCAATCCCGCCTCGGGCGGCATGTTGTGCGATGACTGCCGCGTTGCCGGCTCGGCCGCTCCATCGCCGTTCACGGTGACTCTGCTCGCAGGGCTTCTCAGCGGCGACTGGGAGACCGTCGGCGCTTCCGACGAACGCTCCCGCCGTGAGGCGAGCGGCATCGTCAGCGCCTACCTCTCGTGGCACCTGGAGCGAGGCCTCCGATCACTGAGCCACGTGGACAGATGACCAGCAAGCCCACCCCGCACCCCTCGGGTGCCAAGCCGCCTGCCATTCCCATCGAGCAGGTGCCCAAGCACGTGGCGATCGTCATGGACGGCAATGGTCGCTGGGCCAAGGCTCGCGGCCTGCCTCGTACGGCCGGTCACGAAATGGGTGAGGCCGCGCTGTTCGACGTCGTCGAAGGGGCGATCGAGGTTGGCGTCAAGGCCGTCTCCGCCTACGCGTTCTCGACCGAGAACTGGAAGCGCTCGCCCGATGAGGTGCGCTTCCTGATGGGCTTCAACCGCGATGTCATCCGGCGCCGTCGCGACTCGATGCATGAGCTCGGCGTACGTGTTCGCTGGGCCGGTCGTCGGCCCAGGTTGTGGCGCAGCGTCATCAAGGAGCTCGAAGTCGCCGAGGAGATGACCAAGCACAACAAGGTCCTCACCCTCACGATGTGCGTCAACTACGGCGGCCGGGCTGAGATCGCCGACGCGGCCGCTGCGCTCGCTCGGGATGTCGCTGCCGGCAAGGTCAATCCGGACAAGGTCACCGAGCGTACGTTCGCTCGCTATCTCGACGAGCCGGACATGGAGGACGTCGACCTGTTCTGGCGGACGTCGGGGGAGCAGCGCACGTCGAACTTCCTGCTGTGGCAGTCGGCGTACGCGGAGATGGTGTTCTCCGACATCGCCTGGCCCGATGTTGATCGGCGCGCGCTGTGGGCAGCGATCGAGGAGTACGCAGCCCGCAATCGCCGCTACGGCTCGGCCTAGATCAGTCTGCGGAAAGCAGTCGCAGAGCGCCTTTGGCGAGGCGTAACTAGCGGACTGCGTCAAGCGCCACGTCACAGAAACCCAAGAACCACCTCCGGTGCGGGGAGGTGGTTCTTGGGTCTGTCGGGTCAGAGCGGGTGATTGCTTCCCCCACGACCGTTGATCTTGGCGAGGCCGCGGTTGACGAACAGACCGATCGTCAGCAGCGTCACGTAGAACCAAGCCTGCGAGGCGCCGAATCCTTCGTCCACTGCCGAGGCGATGAGGACGCCCAGGACGACGAGCACGTAGAGGATCAGCTCAAGGGCCACGTTGATCGACTGATGGCCGGTTGAGACCTGCAGATCTCCGAAGCTGCGCGTGTCGCCGTCAGAGGTTCCTGCTGGGTCGAGCGGGTTGTTGGTGGTCATGTGTGCCTCATTTCCGTTCAGGTCCCCGAGTGCGGGGCCGACCGTTGGCGTACCCGCCCGGTTGTCCAGTCAAACGACCGATCGCGGTCTAGGCTCAGGTCACCCTGCGATCCGCAGGCCCAGCAAGGAGGTGTGCTCGTGGCGGTCGACAATTCAGCAATTTTCGCCAGCCTTGCGGACGCTCTTGCCGACGTCGAGGGGGTCGCCCAGACGATCGAGCAGATCGTGAGCTTCGCAGTCGAGTCCCTTGACACCGTCTACGGCGGATTCACCTTGGTGAAGTCACGCAACAAGGACTTCGAAACCCACGGTGCGACTCACGCGACGGTGGTGGACGCCGATCAGCTCCAGTATGAGCTGCGCGAAGGCCCCTGCGTGGATGCGGCTATCGACGGCTCGATTGTCGTCTCATCCCTTTTGGCAACTGACGACCGTTGGCCGAATTGGGGGCCGAAGGTCGCGGAAATGGGATTCCACAGTGTCCTGTCGGCCGCGTTGCATACGCGGGGGCGTCGTATCGGCGCGCTCAACTTCTACGCAGAAAACGAGTCCGCGTTCGACCGTGAAGACATGGAGCTGGCGGCCTTGTTCGCTCGTCAGGGTGCGCTCGCACTTGGCTACGCGCAGAGCGAGGAGGGCCTGCGCCTGGCGCTCGAGACCCGTACCGTGATCGCTCAGGCGCAGGGTCTGTTGATGGAACGATTCGGGATCGATGCCGACCGCGCCTTTTCGACACTGCGTCGCTACTCCCAGCACCACAACATCAGGTTGAAGGAAATCTGTCGCCTGCTGGTGGAGACCCGGGCGCTGCCCGTGGATGTGCCTGCCGTGGTCGCGCCGATTGTCACTGAGCCGGAGGCCCTCAAGGCGCCCGAGCTCGCATAACCGGACACGTATCATTGACCGGTCATGACGAAGACGTATGAGGTGCGCACCTACGGGTGCCAGATGAACGTGCACGACAGCGAACGGCTGTCGGGCTTGCTCGAGACCGCTGGCTACACCGCCGCGACCGGCCAGACACCTGACCTCGTCGTCTTCAACACGTGCGCCGTGCGCGAGAACGCCGACAACAAGCTCTACGGCAACCTCGGCCACATCGCGTCGGTCAAGGCCGACAACCCGGGGATGCAGATCGCCGTCGGCGGCTGCCTGGCACAGAAGGACCGCGACACGATCACGAAGCGCGCCCCGTACGTCGACGTCGTGTTCGGCACCCACAACATCGGCTCTCTGCCAGTGCTGCTCGAACGCGCGCGTATCGCCGAGGAGTCTCAGGTCGAGATCCTCGAGTCGCTGTCGGTCTTCCCCTCGACGCTGCCGACCAAGCGCGAGTCGGCCTACGCCGCCTGGGTGTCGATCTCGGTCGGCTGCAACAACACCT
>JBBSJW010000094.1:0-9467 GCA_038256885.1 Propionibacteriales bacterium | reverse complement strand
TGGCAGGCCCTGACGTGGACGTGGTCATCACCGAGATCGGTGGCACCGTCGGCGACATCGAGTCGCTCCCGTTCCTCGAAGCTGCACGTCAGGTGCGTCATGACGTCGGCCGAGGCAATGTGTTTTTCCTGCACATCTCGCTCGTTCCCTACATCGGACCGTCTGGTGAGCTGAAGACCAATCCGACCCAGCATTCCGTCGCCGCACTCCGGTCGATCGGCATCCAGCCCGATGCGATTGTCTGCCGCGCGGATCGCGACATCCCCGAGAGCATGAAGCGCAAGATCTCGCTCATGTGCGACGTCGACCAGGAAGCCGTGATCACAGCGGCCGATGCGCCATCGATCTATGACATCCCGAAGGTACTTCACAGCCAGGGCCTCGACGCGTACGTGGTGCGTCGCCTCGACCTGCCGTTCCGTGACGTCGACTGGACGCAGTGGGACGAGCTCCTTCGCCGGGTGCATGAACCGGCTGAAGAGCTGACGATCGCGCTCGTCGGCAAGTACATCGACCTGCCCGACGCCTACCTCTCGGTGGCCGAGGCGCTGCGTGCCGGTGGATTTGCCCACGACGCCCGTGTCAAGATCCGCTGGGTGCCGTCGGACGACTGCGAGAGCGAGGCGGGTGCCGCACAGCACCTCGGCGACGTCGATGGCATCTGCGTGCCCGGTGGGTTCGGAATTCGCGGTATCGAAGGCAAGCTCGGAGCGCTCAAGTACGCCCGCGAGCGTGGCATCCCGGTCCTCGGCCTGTGCCTAGGTTTGCAGTGCATGGTCATCGAGTACGCCCGCAACGTTGCCGGTATCGAGGGTGCGAGCTCGTCGGAGTTCGATCCGGATGCGCCACATCCGGTCATCGCGACGATGGCCGAGCAGCTGACGATTGTGGACGGCGAGGGCGACCTTGGCGGCACGATGCGTCTGGGCCTCTATCCCGCGACGCTCAAGGCTGGAAGCGTGATTGCCGAGGCATATGGCGCCGTCAAGGTCGAGGAGCGCCACCGTCACCGCTACGAAGTCAACAACTCCTACCGTGAGCAGCTGGAAAAGGCTGGGCTCGTCTTCAGTGGCACATCGCCTGACTCGACCCTTGTCGAGTTCGTGGAGCTGCCGCGTGAGGTTCATCCTTACTACGTGTCGACCCAGGCACACCCTGAGCTTCGCTCGCGCCCGACCAAGGCACATCCGTTGTTCGCCGGCTTGGTCGGCGCAGCACTCGTGCGCCAGCTCGAGACGCGCCTGCCGGTCGAAGAACAGCAACCGGCATGACGGATCACCCTCATCTGCCGGGACAGCTTGCCGGCAGCATCCTGAGCGACGCCGAGGCATCGTGGCCGGTCACGTCGAGCGAGTCCAAGTACGAAAGCCCGTACGTCAGCCTTGGCATCGACACGATCGTTGACCCCGACGGCGCCGAGCACGCGCGGGCGGTGGTGAGTCCCAATGATGCGATCGGCATC
Organism: Propionibacteriales bacterium; assembly: GCA_038256885.1. Classification (GTDB taxonomy): domain Bacteria; phylum Actinomycetota; class Actinomycetes; order Propionibacteriales; family Nocardioidaceae; genus Aeromicrobium. The sequence continues at coordinate 8,005 of JBBSJW010000094.1, read as the reverse complement.
CTTGCGCTCGACGACGAGGATCGTCTGCTGCTCGTCGAGCAGTACCGCCATCCCGTACGCCGCCGACTGCTTGAGATCCCGGCCGGAACTCTCGACGTACCGGGGGAGTCCGCGCTCGATGCGTCGATCCGCGAGCTTGCCGAAGAAGCTGACCTGATCGCAGGTCATTGGGAGTCGCAGCTCAAGTTGGTGGCGACTCCGGGCTACTCGACCGAGTCCTGGCAGGTCTTCCTCGCCACGGACCTCAGCCCGGTGCCCCAAGCCGATCGCACTGCACGCCTCGCTGAAGAGGCGGACATGGTCCAGTGGTGGCTGCCGTTCGACGAAGCCGTCGCCGCCGTACTTGCCGGACGGATCAGCGATTCCCTGACAGTGGCCGCGATTCTTGCCGCGCAGGTGCTGCGCTCCAAATGAACATGGAGCGGGTTGTGCAGGACTACCTGAGTCACCTCAGCGTCGAGCGCGGCCTGGCCGACAACACGATCCGTTCCTACCGCCGTGACCTGCGGCGATACGTCGACTTCCTGAATGCGGAGGGCCTGACGGAGCCCGCGGAGATCACCGAGAACCACATCGCAGCGTTCCTGGGTTCATTGCGTACGGGCGATGACGAGCATTCGGCACTCGGTACGGCCAGCGCTGCCCGCACGATCGTGTCAACGCGTGGGCTGCACCGCTTCATGGTTCGAGAACAACTCGTGACGACTGACGTGACCGCTGCGGTGAAGCCGCCCCGGCCGGCGGCGCGGCTGCCCAGAGCCCTGCCGCTGAGTGAAATCGAGGCGATCCTCGAAGCCGCCGGAGCACCCGGCACAACACTGTCGTCTCGCGATCGTGCGCTGCTGGAGGTGCTGTACGGCACTGGTGCTCGCATCTCCGAGGCCGTCGGAATCGATCTTGACGATTTGGACCTGGAGGATTCGACCGTCCTCCTGCGTGGCAAGGGCGGCAAGCAGCGGATCCTCCCGGTCGGATCGTTCGCCCTCGCATCTCTGACCGACTACCTGAGCTCGTCCCGTCCAGCGCTGGTGTCGGCGCGCCAGAACTCGCCCGCGGTGTTCCTCAACGCCCGTGGTGGGCGCCTGTCTCGTCAGAGCGCGTGGACTGTCCTCACGAAGGCGGCCAAACGTGCGGGCGTCACCGCGGACGTGTCGCCGCACACCTTGCGGCACTCATTTGCCACGCATCTTCTGGACGGCGGGGCTGACGTACGAGTTGTGCAGGAGCTCCTCGGACATGCCTCGGTGACGACAACGCAGATCTACACACTGGTCACGGTGGAGAAACTGCGGGAGATTTATGCATCTGCCCACCCGAGGGCCACACAGTGACGGAATCTGGGCGGTAGAGTGACGCTCGTCCGACGGTCGAGCTGCAAGGGAACCAGATGAGCAAGGAACTTGGACCCACCGGCCGTCCTCTGCCGAACTTTCCGGAGCCCAAGAAGCGCAAGCCCGGCTTGCCCGCCACCGTGATTGCCATGTGCAACCAAAAGGGTGGCGTTGGCAAGACCACGACGGCCATCAACCTCGGTGCCGCGTTGGTCGAGACCGGCCGCAGGGTGCTGCTCGTTGACTTCGATCCGCAAGGCTCGATGACCGTCGGAATGGGCGTCAATGCGTACGAGCTCGACCAGAGCATCTATCACGTGCTGATGGATCGCGAGATCGGCATCAAGGACATCATCATGCCGACGTCGATCGAGGGTCTCGACCTGGCGCCTTCCAACATAGACCTCTCCGCCGCCGAGATGCGACTGGTCACCGAGGTCGGTCGTGAGCAGGTGCTGTCGCGGGTGCTGAAGCCGATCCTGCACGACTACGACGTCATCCTGATCGACTGCCAGCCTTCGCTCGGCCTGCTCACCGTCAACGCACTCACGGCCGCCGACGGCGTCGTCGTACCGCTCGAGTGCGAATACTTCGCGCTTCGTGGCGTGGCACTGCTCAAGGACACCATCGAGAAGGTGCGCGACCGCACCAACGATGATCTGCAGATCATTGGTCTCCTCGGCACGATGTACGACAGCCGCACGCTGCACGGCAAGGAAGTCCTGCAGACCCTCGTCGAGGGCTGGGGCGATCTCGTGTTCCACACGGTCATCCGACGCACGGTGAAGTTCTCCGACTCGACCGTCGCAGGCGAACCGATCACCGAGTACGCCACGAAGTCACCCGGCTCTGCGTCATACCGTCAACTCGCGCGAGAGGTCTTGGTGCGATGCCCAGGCGCGTGACTGGGGCCTCGGGGGGGCCGGCCAAGCGACCGGCCATGCCCGGCGCCGATGAGCTTTTCCGTGCCACAGCGAACGATGGCATCGCGGCGACCGACGAAGAAGCGGCGACCGCGAGTGGTCGGGTCAAGCACGACGAGAAGATGACGGTGTACGTCACCGCGGCCGAGCTCTTGGCCGTCGAGCAGGCGCGACTCAAGCTGCGCAGCGAGCTCGGCCGGACAGTCGATCGAGGACGTTTCGTACGCGCTGCGCTCGCCCTCGCACTGGCCGATCTTGAGGCACGCGGCACCGACAGCGATGTCGCCCGGCGATTGAGCGAAACATGACGCAGGCGGGCGTCGTCGACGAATCCGCGCCCGCCGGTTTCTCGGTCAACCTGGCAAATTTCGAGGGTCCCTTCGACCTGCTGCTCCAGCTGATCTCCAAACATCAGCTCGACATCACCGAAGTTGCGCTCTCGACCGTGACGACCGAGTTCATCGCCTACATCAAGGCGCTGGGTGACGACCTCGACCAGACGACCAACTTCCTGCTGGTCGCCTCCACCCTTCTCGACCTCAAGACGGCGCGGCTGCTGCCGCAGGCAGAGGTCGAGGACGAAGAGGACCTTGCGCTGCTCGAGGCGCGAGATCTGCTGTTCGCGCGCTTGATGCAATACCGCGCGTACAAGTTGATGGCTGGGGTGATGGCCGAGAAGCTGGCCGATGAGTCTCGTCGGTTCCCGCGCGTCGTCGGCCTCGAGCCAAGGTTTGCTCAGCTGCTGCCCGAAGTGCTCATCTCGGTCGGCCCTGAGGAACTGGCGGCACTCGCCGCTGCAGCCTTCCAGCCCAAGGCCGTGCCGATCCTGTCGTTGGCGCACCTGCACGCGCCCTCGGTGAGCGTGCGCGAGCAGGGCCACCTGATCGTCGATCGCCTCCGCCGGGAGCGAGGTCTGACGTTCCGTGCGTTGACCTCAGATGCCCCGGACCTGATCACCAAGGTCGCTCGATTCCTCGCGCTGCTTGAGCTGTTCAAGGAGGGCGTCATCGCCTTCGAGCAGGCAACACCGCTCGGAGACCTGCACCTGCGCTGGACCGGAACCGACGAAGGCGACATCGATGTCGGCGACGAGTTCGACAAGCCGATGGGCTCACCCGACGATGAGCCTGCACCCGGCCTGCACGTTGCCGAAGACTCCCCAAGCGATGATCCAGAGAGTACCGATCTTGAAGGCACAGATGACTGAGCACGACCTCCCCACCGGACCCCATGAGCTTGAGCTGGAGATGCTCGAGCTTCTGCCCGCGCTCGAAGCCGTCCTGATGGTGGCCGATCAGCCGCTGGATCACCTGACTCTTGCGCAGGCGGTGGGGCACCCGCCAATTGATGTGGACGCCGCGCTCAAGTCACTGGCTGAGCAGTACACCGAGCAGGGGCGAGGCTTCGAGCTGCGCAATGTCGCGGGCGGCTGGCGCTTTTTCACCCGCGAGGAGTACGCGAGCGCCGTCGAGCGGTTCATCCTCGACGGCCAGCAGGCCCGTCTGACCCAGGCAGCCCTGGAAACCATGGCCGTGGTGGCCTACCGCCAGCCCATCAGCCGTACGCGGATCTCCGCGATACGTGGAGTCAACGTCGACAGTGTCGTGCGCACGCTCGTCACCCGCGGACTGATCGAAGAGTCCGATGTCGACGGCGATAGCGGCGCCATCCTTTACCGCACGACGAGCTACTTCCTCGAGCGCATGGGAATGGGCAGTATCAGCGAGCTCCCCGACATCGCGCCGCTGCTTCCTGAGCTCGGGGACATGGACGACGAGACGCCGCTTGCTGACGCCGTGATGGTCGACGCGAGTGCCGAGGCTGCCGACGATCGTGGCTGAAATCCGCCTGCAGAAGGCACTGGCGCAGGCCGGGCTCGGAAGTCGTCGACGCTGCGACGACATGATCGCGCACGGCCGAGTAGAGGTGAACGGCGAGATCATCGACCAGATGGGATCGCGCGTCGATCCGCTCGTCGACGTCATACGCGTCGATGGCAAGCGGATTCCCCCTCCCAATGACCATGCGTACGTACTCCTCAACAAACCGCGTGGAGTCGTCACGTCGATGGCCGACGAGCACGGTCGTCCCGACCTGTCGTCGATCGTCGCCGGTCGCGATGACCGACTGTTCCACGTTGGCCGCCTCGACACCGACACGTCGGGTCTGCTGCTGCTGACGAATGACGGCGATCTCGCCCACAAGCTCGCGCACCCGTCGTTCGAGATCACCAAGACGTATGTCGCGCTGGTCGACGGCACGGTGTCTGACACGGTCGCGACAACGCTCAAGGCTGGCATCGAGCTCGATGATGGGCCCGCGGTCGTTGATCGTTTCCTGGTGAAGGACCGGTCACGCGGGCGGTCGATAGTCGAGCTAGACATCCACATGGGTCGCAACCGCATCGTTCGGCGAATGCTGGACGCGGTCGGTCATCCGGTGGTGGAGCTCAACCGCTCGGCATTCGGACCGCTCGACCTGCGTGGGCTTGCCGCTGGCGCCATGCGCGACTTGTCACGCGAGGAGCTCGGCGCACTCTTCGATAGCGTGGAGGCATGAGCCCCAGTCCCGTCCTCGTCCTGGGCTGTGGACTGATTGGCACGTCTCTCGCGCTGGCACTTACCGAGGCGGGCGTCGAGGTCCATCTCGACGACATCCTCGAGTCCAATGTCGAGCTTGCAGTCGCACGTGGCGCAGGGACGGCTGAGCCTGTCGACACACCGGCGCTGGTGGTTGTCGCAGTACCGCCGACCGAGGTCGCCGCCTGCGTCGCCCACGCCCTGGCCACGTGGCCCGAGGCCACGGTCACCGACGTTGCGAGCGTCAAGGCAACGCTGCAGGCAGAGATCACACCTCTGGAAGGCAGCGAACGTTACGTCGGCAGCCACCCGATGGCGGGTAGCGAGCGCTCCGGGCCGATGGCCGCGTACGCGCGACTCTTCGAAGGCCGCCCGTGGGCTGTCACCTCGCTGCCCGGCGCCGATCCGCAATCGGTCGCCCGAGTGATCGAGACTGCCGAACTGGTCGGCGCCGTACCGCTGGAGATGGATGCCGAGGCGCACGACCGTGCTGTCGCCGTCGTGTCCCACGTGCCGCACGTCCTTGCGGTCCTGACCGCAGCGCGACTGCACGGAGCGCCGCAAGATCACCTCGCGCTGTCGGGCCCTGGACTGCGCGATGTCACCCGCATCGCTGGCAGCGACATCTCCCTGTGGCAGGAGATCCTCGGAGCCAACGCCGCTGAAGTGCGTGTGGTGCTCGAGCAGGTCCGTGATGACCTCGATCGAGTAATCGACTCCATCGGCACCGACACCGCGGGCCTGGGCACTGTCCTCCAGTCGGGCCAAGACGGCACCAAGCTCATACCGGGCAAGCACGGCGAACAGATTGCCGAGATCGCGACCGTCTACGTCTCGGTCCCCGATGAGCCGGGCGAGTTGTCACGACTCATGGCACATACGGGAGAATCAGGTGTCAACATCGAGGACATTCGCATCGATCACGAACTGGGTCGACGCGTGGGTCAGGTTGAGATCACGGTCGTTGCGGCACACGCCGACACCTTGGTCGACGCGCTGACTACACGTGGATGGTCCGCCTACAGCTGAGGAGCTTTCCTGTGAACGAGCGCCAGCGAGCGAACCATGAGGTCGTAATCGCGCCGGCGACTCCGTACCGTGCCTTTTCCACGGAGGTGTCGGCGTGAGCACGTCCCTGGTCGTTGCCGTCGACGGTCCGTCCGGATCCGGCAAGTCGAGCACCGCGCGAGGAGTGGCTGATCGGCTCGGCCTCGCGTACCTCGACACGGGTGCGATGTACCGCGCGATGACCTGGGCGCTCCTGCAGGCCGGCACCGATCTCACCGATCCCGAGGCGATCGCCGTGGCAGCCAAAGGCGTACACCTCGAATCAGGCGTGAACCCGCTCGATCCCACCATCCATGCCGATGGTGTTGACGTCGCCGAGGCGATCCGTGGCGAGGACGTCACCGCTGCAGTGAGCCATGTCGCGGCCGTGCCGTCAGTACGCGAGCAGCTCGTCGCGATGCAGCGACAGTCGATCGCAGACAACGACCATCGCATCGTGGTCGAGGGACGTGACATCGGATCGACGGTTGCCCCCGCTGCTGAATTCAAGATCTATCTGGTGGCCGATCCGGCTGCGCGTGCCGCTCGGCGGGCTGCCGAGGACGGATCGGGCGACGCCACCGCGACAGAGCTGGCGTTGGCGAAGCGCGACGAGATCGATTCGAACCGGGTTGCGTCTCCGCTTGCCATGGCTGACGACGCAGTGCTGGTCGACAGCACGTACATGACGCTCGAAGAAGTGATCGACACGATCGTCGAGATGGTGGACCAGCCGTGAGCCTCATCGATGTACCGCCTCGCGGGCTGCCCGAGGGCGGGCTCAAGCTCATGCGAAGCGTCGCGGGTCCGTACTTCGACCGGCGCTGGGACATACACGAGCGCGGTCAGGGAAACGTGCCGGAGGACGGCCCCGTGATCCTGGCGAGCAACCACATCGGCTGGCTCGACGGACCCCTGCTGTTCGTGAAGTCTCCGCGGCCGGCCCACGCGCTGGTCAAGGAAGAAGAATTCGTCGGCAAGACCGGTCGGCTGCTGAAGTTCCTCGGGCAGATCAAGGTCAGCCGTACGCGTACCGACACCGGGGCCCTGAGACGCGCGACCCAGGCCCTCGCGGCCAGCCAGGCGGTGCTCATCTACCCGGAGGGCAAGCGCGGAGGGGGCGACTTCCAGAAGTTCAAGGGGGGCGTCACCTGGCTGGCACTCGTCAGCGGCGCACCGATCATCCCGGTCGCGATCTTCGGCACCCGGCAGGCGGGGGAGCCCTCGGAGACCAAAGCTCCCAAAGGTGCACGCCTGGACATTGTGTACGGCAAGCCGCTGCAATTCCCGATGCAGGCTTGGCCACGAGATCGTGAGATACTGGAAGACGCGGGCGAGCAGATTCTCGAGCACCTGCGATCCCATGTCACCTGGTCACAGAACGTGCTGAAACGCGAGCTGCCCGGCCCCCTGCCGAGAGGCTCATCCGATGGCTGAGGCCGTTCCTGTCCTTGCCGTGATTGGTCGACCCAACGTAGGCAAGTCCACGCTCGTCAACCGCATCATCGGCCGGCGCGAAGCCGTCGTCGAGGACGTCCCGGGAGTCACCCGCGACCGCGTCTACTACGACGCGGTGTGGAACGGTCGTGCGTTCACCGTCGTCGACACCGGCGGCTGGGACCCCGACGCTCGTGGACTCGCCGAACGCATTGCAGCGCAGGCCGAGATCGCGATCCAGGTCGCCGATGCTGTCCTCTTCGTCGTCGACGCAACGGTTGGCATCACGGATGTCGACGAGAAGGTCGTCAAGATCCTTCGCGCAGCCAAGAAGCCCGTCGTGCTGGCCGCCAACAAGGTCGACGACCAGCGCGCTGAAGCAGAAGCCGCAGGACTCTGGAATCTCGGGCTCGGCGAGCCGTACCCCGTCTCCGCGCTGCACGGCCGGGGGAGCGGCGACATGCTCGACGCGATCCTCGAGGCGCTGCCGGAGACACCGCCCGAAGACTTCGATGCTCCCGAGGGACCGCGCCGTGTCGCGATCGTCGGCAAGCCCAACGTCGGCAAGTCAAGCCTGCTCAACCGCCTCGCCGGTGAAGAGCGCGTCGTCGTGGACGATGCCTCCGGTACGACCGTCGACCCTGTCGACGAGCTCGTCATCCTGGGCGATCGCACCTGGAACTTCATC
>JBBSJW010000093.1:0-9735 GCA_038256885.1 Propionibacteriales bacterium | reverse complement strand
TCCCGACCCTCGCCGGCGTCGAGATCGGCGATGACGCCGAGAAGATCTTCGACGGCGTCAACCTCGCCCTGCTCGTCGGCGCCCGCCCCCGCGGACCGGGCATGGAGCGCGGCGACCTGCTCGAGGCCAATGGCGCGATCTTCACGGCCCAGGGCAAGGCGCTCAACAAGGTCGCCGCGAGCGACGTACGTGTTGGTGTCACCGGCAACCCGGCCAACACCAACGCACTCATCGCGATGACCAACGCGCCTGACATCCCCAAGGAGCGCTTCAGCGCCCTGACCCGTCTCGACCACAACCGCGCCATCTCGCAGCTCGCTGCCAAGACCGGCGCCAGCGTGACTGACATCAAGAAGATGACGATCTGGGGCAACCACTCGGCCACCCAGTACCCCGACATCTTCCACGCCGAGGTTGGCGGCAAGAACGCCGCTGAGACTGTCAACGACCAGGCCTGGATCGAGAACGACTTCATCCCGACCGTCGCCAAGCGTGGTGCCGCGATCATCGAGGCGCGCGGTTCGTCGTCGGCAGCGTCTGCTGCCTCGGCCACGATCGACGCTGCGCATGACTGGCTGTTCGGTACGCCTCAGGGCGACTGGGCGTCGATGGCTGTCGTGTCCGACGGCTCGTACGGCGTCCCCGAGGGTCTGATCTACTCGTTCCCCGTCACGACCGAGGGCGGCGACTGGTCGATCGTCCAGGGCCTGGAGATCGACGACTTCTCCCGCGCACGTATGGATGCGACGGCTGCCGAGCTCATCGAGGAGCGCGACGCAGTCAAGGAGCTCGGCCTGATCTGAGGCCCGGAGTCACTTCGCGCTGCCCCACTTCCGACTCGGAGGTGGGGCAGTGTCACGTCACCCTGGTTGGTCGGGGATCACCAGCGCCAGCACGACGAGTGCGACGCCGAGCAAGGTCATCCACAGCATGTCGAAGGCCTTGCCGCGCACGCGCAGCATGCCCGTGTGGCTGACCGGCACGACCGATCGGGCGATGGCGCCAACGATGAATGCTCCACCCACGACGGCGACGCCGGCCCTCCACGGTCCGGCCACGACCAGGCACAGACCGCTGAAGACGGCGAGGAGCTGCAGCAGGTAGAGCTGCGAACCGCGACTCCGCGGACCCTTCACGGGTTGAGCCGCTCGGCGGTGTCGACGACGTTGGACAGGAGCATCGCGCGAGTCATCGGTCCCACTCCCCCAGGGTTGGGAGAGATCCAGTCGGCGACCTCGTACGCAGCCGGGTCAACGTCACCGACGATGCCGTTCTCGTCGCGGCTGACGCCCACGTCGAGCAGAGCGGCACCTGGCTTGACCATGTCGGCCGAGACGATGCCCGGAACGCCTGCCGCGGCGATCACGATGTCGGCACGACGAACCTCAGCTCCGAGGTCGCTCGTACCGGTATGGCAGAGCGTGACCGTCGCGTTCTCGCTGCGACGGGTCAGCAGCAGACCCATGGGACGGCCCACCGTGATGCCGCGTCCAACGACCACAACATGCTTGCCCGAAATGGCCACGTCATGGCGACGGAGGAGCTCGATGATGCCGCGCGGCGTGCAGGGCAGTGGGGCTTCCTTGCCAAGCACGAGCCAGCCGAGATTGGTCGGGTGCAGACCGTCAGCGTCCTTGGCCGGGTCGATGCGTCCGATCACGGCATTCTCGTCGAGGCCCTTGGGCAGCGGCAGCTGCACGATGTAGCCCGTGCAGGTCGGATCGGCGTTCAGCTGGTCGACTGCCGCCTGGACATCAGCCTGTGTCGCCGTCGCCGGAAGGTCGATGCGGATCGAGTTGATGCCAACCTCAGCGCAGTCCTTGTGCTTGCCGGCGACGTACCACTGGCTACCGGGATCGTCGCCGACCAGGATCGTGCCGAGCCCGGGAACGACTCCCTTGGCCGCCAGCGCGCTCACTCGCTCACGGAGCTCAGCCTTGATCGCGGTTGCAGCCGCCTTGCCGTCGAGGATCTGTGCCGTCACGAGCATGAGTCTTTCACGACGGCCGACTCTGATCGTGACGGGTCAGGGAGCGTCTCGGCGCGACCCATAGACTTCCCTCAGCACTCACCGCACCTCGAAGGGTCGTTCATGCCAACTCGCGCGCAGCTGTCGCAGGAGCGCAGCCGACTGCGACGCGACGAGCTCCTCAACGCGGCGATCGAGCTGTTCGCCGAGGGCGGGTCCCGAGCCATCACGCACCGCGCAGTCTCGCTGCGCGCCGGACTGCCGTCGGCGACGACGACGTACTACTTCGAGTCGATCGACGAGCTGATCCGCGAAGCGCTCAGGGCGCACATCGACCAGTGGACTGCCGACCTCGAAGCGCTGTCCAAGGTCGACGTCGACGTCGATGTCAGCCTGGAGGACGCAGCCGGGTTCATCACGATGGTCTTCGCCGCTCGCGGGCCCGAGGTGGCTGCACTGGAACTGTCGATCTTCCTCGCGGCGGCCCGGCAGCCTGAGCTGCGCGACCAGGCGGCCCGCGCGATGCAGGCGTTCGAGTCCCTGGCGGGCTCCCTGCTGATTCGGGTCGGCATCGACGCCCCCGGCGAGCTCGCCGGGGCGATCGTCGCCCTGATCGGTGGCACTGCGCTACGACGTCAGTCGAGCCTCTACACCGAAGAGGTAGAGGCGCGCCTGCTCACGAAGGCCATTCGTAACCTCGTCGCGGCTCACGCACTCGGCCCGGAAGGCGTCGACCAGAAGCTCGCCGAGCTCCGCGAGCGCCAGCCTTGACCGTCACGCTGGGCACCCTCGAGCTCGGATCGCTCGATCTGGCACTGCTCGCCGACCCGGTCGCTGCCGCCCTGACGTCACTGCCTGACGTTGCAGCTCACGCTCATACCGTCGCGATCGACCCGGATCTGGCTGACACGGCCGCTCTGGCCTCCGAGCACGGCATCCCTCCGGAGGTCTCGGCCAACTGCGTCGTGGTGCTCGGCAAGCGCGGTGGTGAGCAGCGACCAGCCGCCTGCGTCGTGCTCGCGCACACCCGTGCCGACGTCAACGGACTCGTACGCCGCACGATCGACGTGCGAAAGCTGTCGTTCGCCCCGCAGGACTGGGCTGTCTCGGAGACCCGCATGGAGTACGGCGGCATCACTCCCGTCGGCCTCCCGGATGGATGGCCGCTCCTGGTGGATTCGAAGGTCATCGAGCAGCCGTGGGTCCTGATCGGCAGTGGCCTGCGGCGATCCAAGCTCGCTCTGCCCGGCGCATCGCTCGCCGATCTCCCGAATGCCGTGGTTCTCGAGAACCTCGGCATACCCGTGGGCTAGACCGGAGGCACCTCGGACGGCGCAGGCCGCTGGCTCAGCGCCAGCCACACGACGGCAGCAAGCACAAGGGCAGCGCCGATCGCCTGGACGGTCGAAAGAGTTTCAGAGAGCAGCCAGGTCGCAAGACCGACAGTGACAACCGGTTCGAGCGTCGACAGCACCGCCGTCGAGGTCGGACCGAGCAGTCGCAGTCCGGCGAAGAACGCAAGGATCGCCATCACGGTGCAGACCAGCGCGATCGCGGCCAACGACGACCAGCCCTGGGCGGACTCAGGGAACGAGGCTCGGCGACCAGACGCAGCGAGTACGGCGACGATCACGCCCGAGACGAATGCGGCGGCGACACAGACGATGGTCGAGACCGCAATTGCGTCCAGGCCGCGGGTCACGACCGAACCAACGGTGATGTAGATCGAGTAGATGACCGCTGCGCCGATACCCAGCGCGATGCCAAGAGGTCGGCCCGTACCCCCGCCGACGACGAGGAAGGTGCCCGCGAGGGCAAGTGCCAGCGCCAATGCCGTCACCAGCCCGATGCGTTCGTGCAGGAACACCGCCGCGAGGATCGCGACGAACGCGGGGAAGAGATAGAGCAACAGCGCGACCAGGCTGGCCTGGGCGTGCTCGAGCGCAAGGAAGTAGCAGTACGCCTGACCGACGTAGCCGATCCCGCCCATGGCAGCGACCGGCAGGCACTCGCGCAGTGGCGGGAGCGCAATTCCCCGTACGCGCATGAATGCGACCAGGATCATCGCGGCAGCCGTGAACCGTACGAAGATCAGCGCCGGCGTGCTCGTGCCATCGTCCTGCGCCCAGACCCCGAAGATCGCCATCGACCCGAACGCAGCCGAGGACAACGCGACCAGCAGCGCCCCGACCATGCGTTCGGACATGAGTCAGTGAAAGCTCTGCTTAGTGAAAAAAGTGCCGGGTGCCAGTGACGTACATCGTCACGCCGGCAGCGTTCGCTGCCTCGATCACGGAGTCGTCGCGGATCGATCCACCAGGCTGCACAATCGCGCGTACGCCAGCAGCCATCAGGATCTCTGGACCGTCGGGGAACGGGAAGAAGGCGTCGGACGCGGCGACTGATCCCGCTGCGCGTTCGGCTCCGGCTCGCTCCACGGCAAGCTTGCACGAGTCGACGCGGTTGACCTGACCCATGCCGACGCCGACAGAGGCGCCATCCTTGGCGAGCAGGATCGCGTTCGACTTCACGGCCCGGCACGCGGTCCACGCGAACTCGAGGTCAGCGAGAGTGGCTTCGTCCGCAGGCTCGCCGGCCACGAGGGTCCAGGTCGACGGCGCATCGCCCTCAGCATCAACCCGGTCGACCTTCTGGAGGAGCACGCCACCACTCACGGACCGCAGCTCGACTGGTGAGCGACCGGCTTCGACGGGCACCAGGAGGATGCGGATGTTCTTCTTCGCCTGGAGCACCTCGAGGGCGCCCGGCTCGTAGTCCGGAGCGACGATGACCTCGGTGAAGACTTCGGCAACCTGTTCAGCCATCGCGACGCTCACCGGACGATTGGCGGCAATGACGCCACCAAAGGCCGAGACGGGGTCGCAGGCGTGGGCGCGGGCATGCGCTTCGCCGACATCAGTGCCTACAGCGATCCCGCAGGGGTTGGCGTGCTTGATGATCGCCACCGCCGGTGCCTCGAAGTCGCCTGCAGCGCGACGCGCAGCGTCCGTGTCAACGTAGTTGTTGTAGCTCATCTCCTTGCCGTGCAACTGCACGGCGTTGGCCAGACCGCCACGGCCAGATGTGTAGAGCGCGGCAGGCTGGTGCGGGTTCTCGCCGTAGCGCAGAACCGCCGAACGCTCCCAGGTCGCGCCAAGGAAGTCCGGAAAGACTGAATCAGTGGGTTGTACGTACGCCGACGCAAACCAAGACGCGACAGCGACGTCATAGGCCGCGGTGTGCGCGAAGGCCTGGGCAGCGAGCCGCTTGCGCTGTTCGAGGGTGAATCCGCCGGCCGCGAGTGCTTCGCGGAGCGAGTCGTACTGGGCCGTCGAGGTCACCACTGCGACGCTCGGGTGGTTCTTGGCAGCGGCCCGAACCATCGACGGTCCGCCGATGTCGATCTGCTCGACACACTCGTCGGGCGTCGCTCCGGAGGCAACGGTCTCGGTGAACGGGTAGAGGTTGACGATCACGACGTCGAACGGCTTGATGCCGAGGTCGGCGAGCTGTGACACATGCGAGTCGAGCCGCAGGTCGGCGAGGATTCCGGCGTGTACGCGCGGGTGCAGGGTCTTGACCCGACCGTCGAGGCACTCGGGGAACTCCGTCAGCTGCTCGACCGGAGTGACTGGCACGCCCGCCGACTCGATGGTCTTGGCGGTCGAACCGGTCGACACGATCGCAACACCAGCGGCGTGCAGGTCGCGCGCGAGCTCCTCGAGGCCGGTCTTGTCGTAGACCGAGATCAGGGCACGCTTGAGTGGACGGGTTGTCATGTGGGAGCTCCTCCGAGGCGCACGGCCCGGTCATCGATGTGGAAGTCCGAGCGGGCCAGCGTGCCGACCCATTCGACGAGCATGGTCCGCTCGCTGGTCTTGATGCGTTCGTGCAGCGTCTCTTCGTCGTCATCGTCAAGCACAGGCACTGCAACCTGAGCCACGATTGGTCCGGTGTCGACTCCTTCGTCGACGACGAACAGCGTCGCACCGGTGATCTTGACGCCGTGCGCCAGCGCATCGCGCGTCCCATGCATACCCGGGAAGGCAGGCGAGAGCGCCGGGTGGGTGTTGAGCGTCCGGCCGCCGAAACGGGCGAGGAATGCGGGGCCGGTCAGCTTCATGAATCCGGCGAGAACGACGAGATCCGGCGCATGAGCAGCAACAGCCTCGGCGAGTGCGACGTCCCAGGCTGCGCGATCGGCATACGACGTGGTCTCGAGGACGAAGGTCTCGATGCCGTGCTTATCAGCGCGCTCGAGAGCGAGGATGCCTGTGCGGTCCGCACCGACCGCGACGATCTCGGCGCCGTAGTCAGGTTGGGTCGACGCGTCGATCAGGGCCTGGAGATTTGTCCCGCTTCCAGAGACGAGGACCACGACTCGTGCTGGTGACTTCGGGCTTCGTGGCACGGTCCCCACGATAGTGGCCGAGCACCGCGCCAAGCGCGCCGCCCAACGCCATCACGGGTACGGCGACCAGAAGCGGGGTCAGAGTCGGCGGACCGGCGTCAGCCATGCGGCCCGGTCCGATCGCGCCACCCGACACGGCGATCAGCAGTCCCAGTACAAGCCCGGCAGCTCCCCCGGCGGCCGCACCCAGACCTACGCGGGTGAGCAGGTCTTCGCGATCACGCACCTCGACCCGCCATCCGGCGATAATGCCCGCGAGAAGCGGGATGAGACCGAGCACGAACACCCAGCCCGCGAACTGCCCCGGCGCTGGAAGCGCGGCAAAGATCGGCAGGCCGGGAACCTCACCCAGCTGTGCACCCGTCAGGTCGACGCTCGTGTCGGTGCCGAGGGCGAAGCCAGGGCCGATCAGAGCGGAAGCGGTCCACAGGATGAGGGTCGGTATCGCAAGCAGGCACCCGACCGCGAGAGCCAAGCCGCCGCCGAATCCCGGATCGAGCACGGCCCAGAGGTCACCCGCGCGTGAAACGTGAAGGACCATCAGCGCCAGCACGATCGTCGCGGACGACGCCAGGACAGCGATGATCGCCGGCACTGATGCGCGCACGACAGCGCGGGCATCGACATTGGGCGTCGGCCACAGATCGGCCGTGGCCTTGTGGCGCATGGCCCCACCAAGCGCTGCGCCGATGCCACCAACGATGAACGCGCCAATTGCTGCGCGGACTGCGGAGGTGTGGATGTCGCCGGCGTTGGACGCAGCCGACGCAATGCCGGCGACGACTCCCGATGCGCCAGCGGTCGCTGCCGCGAAAGCAGGAAGCTCGACCGGATCGACCACCACCCAGTGCGCAGTCGCCGCCACGATCGCGATGCACAGCAGCGTCGCGCCCAGGGGCACGAGACCCAGAGAGACCTCACCGGCATCCAACCCCGACCCCATTGAGACCAACCATGTACGAGCAGACGACCGGGCAAGCTCCGAGAACGACAGGTCCGTCGATCCGCTGGCAGCCAGGACGAACAGCGCCGAGACGGCGAGCGACCCCACCGCCGAGAGGATCGCCGTCAGGAAGGCGGGCCGCAAGAAGGACGGCGTGGACGGCTCGGGCACCACTTCATCGTGCCTGTAAAGTTGCGGCGTTGTAGACAGGCACGCCCGGACACTCGATCGCGTAGAAATGGGGAGGCTGACATGACTCGCGTCGACGAGTTCAACAGCTTCTACACCTCAACCTTCTCCCAGGCCCTCGAGGTCACGTACGCCATCAGCGGTGACCGTCACGTTGCCTTCGAGTCGACAGTCGACGCCTACCGCCGTGCCTGGCGTGACTGGTCCAAGATCCGCGCAGGCAACCCGCTCGCGTACGTCCGCAACGAAGCCTGGAAGCTGACCGGCCTGAGCCGAGGCACCCACCCGCTGCGCCGCAAGCACGAGGAAGACAGCGACACCGAGCTCCTCGACGCACTCGGCGAGATGAACGTCACCGACCGACGCCTGATCGTGCTCATGACCCTCGGCAACACCGACCTGGAGGAGGCGTCTCAGGAGGTCAACCTGCCGGCTGAGGAGGGCATCGAGAACGTCACCACCGCGCTCGCAGCGCTCGAGGCCAAGCTCGGCCAGTCAATCGATGAGATCGAGCGCCGTATGAACGGGCTTGGCGCGGCCACCGACTCGTTCGAGCAGCCGACCCCGACCAAAATCCGCACGGCAGCCAAGCGGGGTCGCCAGCGCAACACGGTGATCCTGGTGGCCGCATCCGCGGCTCTCGCGATCGGTGGCGGGTTCATCGTCACCGAGGGTGACGCCCTCGACAGCCGCGCCTCGCTCCCCTACCGCGAAAAGATCGGCGCGGAACGACCAGACGTCGTCCTCGACGCCGAGAACATCGACACCGGCAACCTGCTGACGCTGAAGCAGGTCGGCCAGCTGGACGCCCGGAGCGTGTGGTCAGTTGAGAACACTGACGAGAACATCGACAACACGACGCCGTATGCGACCTGTCCGGTCAAGCGGTTCGCTGACGGCGACCCTCTCAAGGTGCTCGTGCGCACCTATACCGCGAACGGTCAGGACAAGGAGCGGGTTGCGCAGGCCATTGAGGTCTCGCGCAGCACCAAGATCGCCGACGCTGCCTACCGCCGCCTGGTGCGTTGGTACTCCGACTGCCAGCACCCCCGTGTACAGCTCGTCACCTCCTACTCGGTGAAGCGAACGGCCGGCGACTTCCAGATCCTTCGCCTGCGTTCGCACTCGACGCCGGTGCGCACGTTCACGGTGGGCTTCAGCCACTCCGGCAATGTCACCAGCACCCTTGTCCATGAGGTCGATGGATCTGTCGGGCCCAGCATCGGGACCTTTGCCCGCACGCTCAACAACTCGGTGTCCCGGCTCTGCGCCGACACCGGTGGAAACTGCACTGACAAAATTGCCGTGACGATCACGGAGCCGCCGCGCACATCGGACGACCCGGCGTTCCTCGGCATCGTGGATCTTCCACCGATCGCCGAGATCGATCGCGTCTGGGTGGGCGTCGAGGCGTTCTCCGCCGCCAAGATCAACCCGGCTGCAACGGGATGCGATCGCGCCGACTTCTCCGCCATCAAGACCGCGAAGTCCAAGCTGTTCGTCATCCCCCAAGCGAGGGAGCTGCCCAAGGAGTTCGGCGTCGCCGAGACGATAGCCCGGTTCCCGAACGAGAAGCTTGCCAAGGAATTCGTCAAGACCATCAGCGACCGGGTCAACGAGTGTGGAGCCAAGAACCTGACCGCCAAGGTCGACCAGCGCCGCTCGTTCAAGACGGACGAGTACTCCGGCAAGACGTGGCGCATCAGTCTCGAGGTCACCAAGGGCAAGCGCATCACCTTCCGCGGCGCGATCATCCGCAGAGGAGCTGACGTCGCTCAGGTGACGTTCACCCCGTCAGGCAAGTTCGACGTCTCGGCCAAGGTGTTCGAGGTCGTCGCCGCCCGCGCCGGCGCACGACTGCGCTTCGTCGAATAGCAAGAGCCCCTCTCCCGCCAGACGGAAGAAGGGCTCTTGTCGTACGTACCTCAGAAGTTCTCGAGGCTAGATGTCCTTCAGGATGGCTCGCATGAGCTCAGCCGTCTCGGACGGCGTCTTGCCGACCTTGACGCCCGCAGCTTCGAGGGCTTCCTTCTTGCCCTGCGCCGTGCCCGCACCGTCGGAGACGATTGCGCCGGCGTGGCCCATCGTCTTGCCCTCGGGGGCCGTGAAGCCAGCGACGTAGCCGACGACCGGCTTCGTGACGTGCTCCTTGATGTACGCGGCTGCCTTCTCCTCGGCGTCGCCACCGATCTCGCCGATCATGACGATCGCCTTGGTGTCCGG
>JBBSJW010000092.1:0-9788 GCA_038256885.1 Propionibacteriales bacterium | reverse complement strand
GCTCCAACCTTTTGCTGTCCCGCCCTGAGGCGACCGAGGACGAGCTGTGGGCGGCACTGCATGACGCGCGGCTCGACGACCTCATCCGCTCACTCTCCGACGGCCTCGACACAGTGGTCGGCGAGCGGGGCTACCGCCTGTCAGGTGGAGAGCGTCAGCGCCTGACGATCGCCAGACTGCTGCTGGCGCGGCCGCAGCTGGTCATCCTCGACGAGGCGACGGCTCACCTCGACTCGACCTCCGAGGCGGCAGTCCAGGAGGCGCTCTCTGCAGCGCTCTCCGGCCGCACATCCCTCGTCATCGCACACCGACTGTCGACCGTACGAGCGGCCGACCTCATCCTCGTCGTCGAGGACGGCCGGATCGTCGAGCGGGGCACTCACACCGAGTTGCTCGCGCAAGGTGGGCGCTATGAAGAGCTCTATCGCACGCAGTTCGATCAGGGGCCGATCGCAGAGTCGGTCACCGTGCCTATTTCTGGGCAGTGAGCCAGGCCAACATGGTCTGGTGCACGCGGCGGAGCTGCTCGACAGGCACGTGCTCGTCGGCCTTGTGGGCGAACATCGGGTCGCCGGGTCCGTAGTTGATCGCTGGGATGCCGAGCACGGTGAACTGGGCGACGTCGGTCCAGCCGAACTTTGGCTTCACCTCGCCGCCAACCGTGGCCGCGAATGCCGCGGTGGCAGGCTGCGTGAGTCCAGGCAGCGCGCCCGGCGCCGAGTCGGTCAGCGTCAGACCAAAACCCTCGAAAACATCTTGAAGGTGGCGGTGCGCCTCCTCCTCGGTGCGGTCAGGCGCGAAACGGAAGTTGACCGAGACTACGGCTTCGTCAGGCACGACATTGCCGGCGACTCCGCCGCTGATGCCGACCGCATTCAGGCCCTCGCGGTAGGTCAACCCGTCGATCTCGACCTCGCGCGGCACGTAGGTCATGAGCCGGTCGAGCACCGGCGAGAGCGCGTGGATCGCATTCGACCCCATCCATGACCGAGCCGAGTGAGCCCGTTCACCCGTTGTCCGGATATCGGCACGCATCGTGCCCTGACAACCCGCCTCGATGCCGGCATCTGTCGGCTCCATCAGGATCGCGAGATCGCCAGCAAGGAGATCCGGCCTGCTACGTGCGAGCTTGCCGAGACCGTTGAACTCCGAGGCGATCTCCTCGCCGTCGTAGAACACGTACGTGACATCGCGTAGTGGCTCAGCGATGTGCGTTGCGAGCAGCAGGGCAACAGCGACGCCACCCTTCATGTCGCAGCTCCCGAGCCCGTGGAGGATGTCGTCTTCGAGGCGTGACGGGAAGTTTCCATTGGCCGGCACGGTGTCGAGGTGACCTGCGATCACGACTCGCTCGGAACGGCCTAAATCTGTGCGGGCGACGATCGTGTGACCCTCCCGCTCGAGCTTCAGATGTGGTGCTGCGCTGAGTGCCGCCTCGACATCATCAGCGATCTGTTGCTCGTCGAGGCTTTCGGAAGCGATGTCGACCAGGGCAGCGGTCAGGGTGACGACGTCAGTGTTCAGGTCGAGGGGCACAGGAACATTTCATCACGCTCGATCCGCAAGAGGTGCGATCAGCGGTCGAAGACGCAGAACTCGTTGCCCTCTGGGTCGGCCACGATCGTCCAGCTGATCTCGTTGTCACGCGCGCGAAGTACCGAGGCACCCTTGGCAACCAGGTCATCCACCGTGACGCCGTCGTTGAGGGTGACGTCCCAGTGGATACGGTTCTTGACGGTCTTGGGCTCGGGCACGGTGGCGAACGAGAATCCTTCGAACGGTACGCCGGGCACCTTGTCGATCCAGGAGAAGCCCTGCTTGTCGTGGCCGAGGTTGCCACCCATCACGTCAGCCCACCATGCGGTGATCTTCTGGTGATCGACGGCATCGACACAGACTTCGTAGAACAGATAGTCGTCGACCTCGTCGCGTACGAACACACAGAACTCGCCACCCTCGGGATCGAGGAACACCGTCCACGGGAACTCGCCGTCCTTGGACTGCTGCTCCAGGACCGAGAACGGCTCGAGCGACGCCGCGTTGACGTCGATGTGTACGCGTTGCTTGACGCTCAATGCCTCCGGTACGAGGTTGATCCACACCGTCTTGGACGGGTCGTCGCCCTTGAGAACGGCATCGCCGTCGGCGACTGCCTCGCTGGCGAGCCCTAGAGTACGAGCCCAGAATCCCTCCATCGCGCTGACGTCGCAGGCGTCGATGCAGAGGTCCTTGTAGGTCACGAGTGCCATACGTTCAGCCTGCCACGCGCCCCCGACGTCCGCGAGATCTGCGCTAGCGCTTCTGCGCCTCGCGGATCACGGCGTCGATCTCCTGCGTCGCGAACCACGCCAGGTCGCCAGTGCCGTCGAGATCAACATGGAACGAGGCGATGTCCGCGAGCGTGACGTCATCGGTGCCGTCCACATCTGCTGCCGCGACGACGGATCCGTGCTCGGCTGCTTCCTCAAGGGCCGCGAGCTCGTCCTCTTCGTCCTCGCTCTCAGCCCTGAACGCCGGAGCACTGATGCGCTCGCCCGCAGCGAGCCGCTCAAGCAGCTCGGCGTCGACGGCGACATAGACCCGCATCGTCACGCCTTGGTCGGACGCTGTCGGCCACGCGGTGCATGGGTGCTTCGCTTGTCGACCGTCTCGACGAGCTCCAGCAGCGCGTCCTCGATGCACTGCGCCAGCACGTCGACGTCGGGTACCGCATCGCGATCGCCGACGATGCCGAAGAACACTTTGTTCGTGTAGGACGTGACACCGATGGCCACCGCACGGCTGCCGCTCAACGGGATGCAGGGGTAGACCTCGGTAATCGCCTCACCCGCCATGTAGACCGGGTCCTGAGGGCCCGGCACGTTGGTGATGACGATCTGGTGGCCGCGTCCTTCTTCGGAGGCGGCAACGCGTGAACCAACGGCGTGGAACGTCGAGGTGGCGAAGCCTGGCAGGTTGGCGAGCTTGTTGGCTGCGACCGCAGAACCCGTCTCGCGGTGGTCCTTCAGCGCGTAGGAGACCTGGTGCAGCCGTACGACCGGGTTGGTCTCACCGACCGGAAGTGACAGCAGGTGACCGCGCACCTTGGAGCCGAGCGAGGTCGGGAGTCCGTCATCCGACACGACCGACATCGGCACCATGGCTCTGAAGCGCGTCTTGGCAGAGACGGGCTCGGCACGAGTCAGCATCCAGCCGCGGATGCCGCCGGTGATCGCCGCGAGGATCACGTCGTTGACGGTGCCGCCGTGGGCATCGCGCACTCTGCGAAAGTCATTGAGGTCCGCGGCCAGCGAGGAGAAGCGACGGTGACGCGACAGCTCGGTCGACAAGACGCCGTGGGGCGCCTGGGGCTCTGAGCCGGGAAGCAGACGGGCCAGCCGGCCCAGAGCGACCTCGGCGACGCGGATGGCCTCGCGAGGATTCCTGACGGTCTGGTTGAGCGTCCCGGCGACCAGGGCGGCTGTGGTCGGCTGAGCGCGTGGATTCCAGTCCTCGTGCGGGATGTCGCGTTCCTTGGCGGTCTCCTCGAGGAGGACCTGTGCCAGGTCGACCGTCTCTGAGCCATCGACGAGCGCTTGGTGCGCCTTGAACAACAGCGCCACGCGGTCGCCTTTGAGGCCCTCGATCAGGTAGAGCTCCCACAGCGGTCGATCCAGATCGAGTCGGCGGGCGATCAGCCGTCCGACGAGCTCGTGGAGCGCTTCATTCGAGCCGGGACGCGGAAGTGCCGATCGGCGTACGTGCATCGAGATGTCGAAGTTCTCGTCGTCGATCCATACGGGTGCACCGATGCCAACGCCGCGCGGAACCTGGCGATAGCGAGGTACCAGGTCGATGCGTTCGTTGATGACATGGATCAGCCGGTCGTAGTCGAGACCGCTCTTGCCGGGCTCAAGGATGGCGAGAGAGGCGATCTGCCGGGGAACGGTCGGGCTGTCCTGCGCCAGAAACATCGCATCCAGCGGGCTCAACCGTTGCATGACTCTCCTGACAGAAACGACGACGCGACCTGCAGAGAAGTTACCATCGGGGCACTCTCAGGCGGTCGGGACGGTGCTGCGACTCACGAGCTGCTTCGCCAGCACTTCAACACGGGCGACGAACGGTGACGCCGGCGATGTGTCGCGCGGCGATCGTCCCGACATCAGAGCCGAATCGAGAGCCGACTGATCGAACGGCAGGAATGACGCAGTGGCTAGCCCTGTGAGTCGCCGCAAGGTCGCGTCAACATCTCGCTCCTTCCACCCGAGGGTCGGCCGCATCATGTTGATGACAACGATCGGCGGGATGGCTCCGCGACGCACATCTGCCAAGTCATGGACGCCGCGTACGAGACGCGCCAGGCCGACTGGGTCCGCCTTGCCCACCGCGACCACCTGATCGGCCTGCTCCAATGCCTGAAGCGTCGCCTGGTTGCGGGCAATCGAACCGTGCGCTGGCTCGAGGCTGAATCCGCAGTCGACGATGACCAGCTCAGCGGTCATCCGGAGCTGGCGCAGCACCAGCTCGAGGGCGCCAGGGCGGACCTGAGGCCACATGTCGGCACGGGGCAGCCCGGTGAGCAGCCGCAGCTGCGGGCTGATGGCGAGGAGTTGATCATCAACCTGACCGGGATGACCGTTGTTGGCGGCACGGCACGCGGCCATGAGTCCACTGACGTCATCCAGCACCGCGAACATCTGCGCCAGTGACCCGCCATACGTGTCGCCGTCCACGAGGACCGTGTCGACGCCCTTGGCAGCGGCAGCAGCAGCAACTCCCAAGGCGACGGAGCTGCGGCCCGGTGCGCCCGCCGGTCCCCACACGGCGACGATCGAGCCCTTGTCCTCGGCACGCTGATCGAGGGGCGTGACAGTGTCACGAATCAGGACATCCAGAGCCCCCAACGCGACTCGGCGAGCGATTCCGAGACCGTTGCACCGCTCCTCATCTGCTTCGACGGCCGCCACGCGAAGGCCCGATCTCTCCAGCCGATGCACCGAGTCCGCGTCGAGCCCGGTCAGCTCCGTGTGTACGAGCGCGGCACGTGCGATGTCCATGTCGGCAAGCGCGAGGAGATCAGCAACGTCGACGCAGCGGCGTACGAGCCTGAGGTTGCTCGACCCTTCGATCTCACTGATTGCGGCCGTCTCCCAGGGGGCACCGCCGGCTGCGAGAACAACGTCCATCACGAGACTCGTACGAGGGTGACGTGACCCGAGGCGACCGTGCCGATGACCGATCCCTCGAGCTGGGTGTCGGCCACATCGACGAGCACAGTCTGTGCGAGCGATCCGCCGAGCGAGGCGGACTCATCGCCGGTCTCGACAATGCGTACGTCTTCCAGGATCCGTTTGGCTTCGTCGTCGGACTCGTCACCAGGACCGGGCCCCACCCACACATCGACCAGATCACCACGAGCGAGATCGGCCGGCGACGCGCCAGCAGCGACGCTCAACGGGAGCTGGCTGCGTCCGAGCGTCGACTTGGGGAGAAGCGAGGCGCGTTCGACCAGCGAGCCCGCCGTCCCGCGCTCACCCCATTGGAGGGCGTCGAGCGGTTCCGCGAACTCCTCGTCGGCTCGCACATAGTTGTCCGAGACCTTGGCTGACAGACGCACACGCACTGCCACCAGGTCGTCTGAACTCACGGAGTCCCCCGGCGCCACCGCTCGATCGAGCGCCCAGTAGCGCACGGTGTCGTCCGCCGCCGCGACCAGACGAGCGCCCATGATCGTTGATCCCAACACCAGGAGCACGCCGATCAATAGCCGCGGATCCCGCCACGGTCGGTGGTGCAATCGCGACGCCATTGCACTCTTTGTCTGCCCCGAATCATCAGGCCCCCGCCAGATCATAGGGAATGTTCTATCGAATCCAATGCCGGTTAGTCCATACCCCACCGAACTTGTCCACAGGCCTCACGGTGCCTCGACGTACTGACACCTCGACATGGGAAACTGGGGCCATGCCGCCCCTCACTCCGAGGTTCCTCACGCTGGCAGACGTCGCTGAGGTACTCAACGTTACGGTGCGCCAGGTCTACGCACTGGTGCGATCAGGCGACCTGCGCGGCATCCAGATCGGCGGGCGTGGTCAGTGGCGAGTTGAGGCCGTCGAGCTCGAGGACTACATCTCTCGCCAGTACGCGCGCACCGACAATCTCGACCACGCTGACGACGACGTCACGTCCGACCGCTGACAGCTGCCAGCGCGGCAAAGGTCAGGGTTTGATCGCGGCCTGACTCCTCGCGAATCCGTACGAAGTCTGCGCCGACCACATCGATGCACCCGTCGAAGGTCGATCCAGTGATTGTCTGCAGGCGCACAGTGTCACCGTCAGCGCGCAGCGCGCGAAACACGTGACCCCAGCCCAACGCCGAGGTCACAGTCGACGACGGTCCAGCTCGATGCTCGGACCATACGATTGCTGCGACGGCATTCGCGTTGATGACGTGCTCTGCTCGGCCGCTGCGCAGCTGAACGACTCGCTCATTCGCCAGCACGCATTCGCCTTCGATGCGTCCGACTCCGATCACGTCAATGACGACGGCTCCGCCCAACAACGACCTCCATGACGTCTCGGCCCATTCCCCATCGCGCAGCTCGTCGACCAGCGCATCGCGCTCCTGCATCTCGAGATCGCCGGCTTGAGCCTCGAGCTCATGGAAGAGCCGTTCCCATCGCATGTGCGGACGCTATCGCAGCCCGGGCTCCGCCCACACCCCTCGAAACCCAGGGTTGACAACTGAATTCAAACGGACTTGTCTGATCTCAAACGTAGTCAAACGTAGTCAAAGGACATTCGGGGATGCTTCTTTCGCGCAATGGATGGGTGCTTGCAGCATTGGCCGCGGCCAGCGTGTGGCTGATCGCACCTGACCTCGGTGCGACCTTCACAAGCGCGACCGGACCAGACTTCCCTCAGGCCCTGATCGCGATTGCGTCTCTGCTCCAGTTCTCCGTCGCTTGCTGGGTGCTCCTCGTCATCTGCGTCAGTCGCTCCTCGTCACGATTGGCTCGAGCGTTGACCCCAGCCCTGATGCGCCGTGCACTGTTTGCCGGTG
This sequence comes from Propionibacteriales bacterium, assembly GCA_038256885.1. Lineage (GTDB taxonomy): Bacteria > Actinomycetota > Actinomycetes > Propionibacteriales > Nocardioidaceae > Aeromicrobium. The sequence goes on along the minus strand of JBBSJW010000092.1, from coordinate 2,743 downwards.
CTGCCGGCGCTCTGGCCCTCACACCAGTGCACGCCGAACGCGTGACCTCGCCGGCTCACCACCAGCTCGATGGCCTTCGCCTGCCCGATCGCCCCGCCATGTCAGCTGCGAACCCCCAGTCGGTCGTCGTCAGACCCGGCGACACGTTGTGGGCCATCGCCGCACGGTCGCTCCCGCTGGGAGCCACGAACTCCGAGATCGCCTCCGCCTGCGCCCAGTGGTACGCCACCAACCGCGCCGCGATCGGCGCCGACCCAGACCTGATCCACCCACAGCAGCGCCTCACTCCACCCTCTAAGACTCCACCCGCAAAGACTCCACCCACAAAGGACGTGCCATGAAGTCAGCCACCGCCTTGTCAGTCCCCGTCGTTCGGCCGTCCTTCACCGGCATCGTCGAGCCTTCTCCGGGCCAGATACCTCTACCATTCCCCGGGATGACGCCGGTGCTTCCTGCCCCCGTGGAGCGCGGAGACGCCAAGCCACTGCGTGACCGCTCGGCACGATTCATGCAGGCACTCGTCGAGGTGCTGTCGGGTGAACGTCCCGTACGCCAGATGGGGCCGTGGATGGCACCGCACGTGTACGAGCAGCTCAGCACCCGGCTGGCCGCCCACGCCCGCACGCCGCGGCGACCGACAGCAGCGCGCGGTGCCCGGATCGTCTCAGTTCACGTCGCAATGGTGCACGACGAGGCGGCGGAGATCGCCGGACGCATGGTGCACCGCGGTCGTTCGCGCGCCCTCGCCGTACGGCTCGAGCTCCAGACCACGCACCGAGGCGACAAAGTCTGGCGCTGCACAGCCCTCGTCTGGGCCTAGCGGTTGTTTTTGCGGCTCTTGCGCTGCTGCTTGGCCTTCTGGCGCGCCTTGGCCTTGGCATTGGCCTGACGGCGCGCCTCGGCTTCCGGAGTCTCAGCGGACGTTGCCGCCTCACCGCGCACCTCGGCTTCGCCGTCCTCGCTCGGAGCGGAGTAGGACAGCGCCTGGGGCTTCTTCTCGCCACCCAGGCCCTTGGCCTTCAGCTGCGGCTCAGACTCTTCGGTCCCTTCGACCTGGACGTCCAGGTTGAACAGGAAGCCCACCGACTCCTCAGCAATGCCCTCCATCATGGCGTTGAACAGGTCGTAGCCCTCGCGCTGGTACTCGACCAGCGGATCGCGCTGCGAGTACGCACGCAGGCCAATGCCCTCGCGCAGGTAGTCCATCTCATAGAGGTGCTCACGCCACTTGCGGTCGAGCACGCTCAACACGACGCGACGCTCCAGCTCACGCATGACTTCTTCGCCGAGCTCGCTCTCGCGCTTCTCGTACGCCGACAGCGCATCGTTGCCGATGAGCTCCTTGAGGGTTTCGCGAGACAGCGCCTCACGGCCACCAGCCTCAGCCTCGACGCCCTCGATGGTGAGGCCGACCGGGTAGAGCGTTCCAAGAGCGGTCCAGAGCTGCTCCAGCTCCCACTCCTCCGGGAATCCCTCGGTGGCACCTTCGATGTAGGCGCCAGTGACCTCGCCGATCATCGAGCGGACCCACTCGTTCATGTCCTGACCCTCGAGCACCTCGCGACGCTCGGTGTAGATGACCTCACGCTGGCGGCTCATGACGTCGTCGTACTTGAGGATGTTCTTGCGAGTCTCGAAGTTCTGCGCCTCGACCTGGCCCTGCGCAGACGCAATGGCGCCCGTGACACGCTTGTCCTCGATCGGCTGGTCATCGGGAATCTTCATCTTCTGAAGCACCCAGTTGACCCAGTCCGACTTGAACAGTCGCATCAGGTCGTCCTCGAGCGACAGGTAGAAGCGGGTCTCGCCCGGGTCACCCTGGCGGCCGGAACGTCCACGCAGCTGGTTGTCGATGCGGCGCGACTCGTGACGCTCGGTGCCGAGAACCATCAGGCCTCCTGCAGCAGTCACCTCGTCGTGCTCGGAGGCAACCTGCGCCTCGACCTTCTTGAGCTCGGCAGGCCAGGCTGCTTCGTATGCCTCGGAGTCCTCGAGCGGGTCGAGGCCCTTGGCGCGCAAGGCTGCATCCGCAAGGAACTCGACGCTGCCGCCGAGCATGATGTCGGTGCCACGGCCGGCCATGTTGGTGGCTACGGTGACGGCGCCCTTGTGTCCAGCCATCGCGACGATCGCGGCTTCACGGTCGTGCTGCTTGGCGTTGAGCACCTCGTGCGGGACACCGCGCTTCTTGAGCTGCTTGGAGAGACGCTCGCTCTTGGCGACGCTGGTCGTACCAACGAGGATCGGCTGACCGTTCTGGTGACGCGTGACGATGTCCTCGACGACGGCGTCGAACTTCGCCTGCTCCGTGCGGTAGACGAGGTCGGGCTGGTCGACACGACCGACGGGGCGGTTGGTCGGAATCGGGACAACACCGAGCTTGTAGATCTTGTCGAACTCCGAAGCCTCGGTGAGCGCCGTACCGGTCATGCCGCCGAGCTTGTCGTAGAGACGGAAGTAGTTCTGCAGCGTGATCGTGGCGAGGGTCTGGTACTCCTCACGGATACGCACGCCCTCCTTGGCCTCGATCGCCTGATGCAGGCCCTCGTTGTAGCGGCGGCCGTCGAGGATGCGTCCGGTGTGCTCGTCGACGATCAGGACTTCGCCCTCGATGACGACGTAGTCCTTGTCGTTCTTGAAGAGCTCCTTGGCCTTGATCGCATTGTTGAGGAAGCCGATCAGCGGCGTGTTGACCGAGTCGTAGAGGTTGTCGATGCCGAGCTGGTCCTCGACCCGGTCGATG
>JBBSJW010000091.1:0-10038 GCA_038256885.1 Propionibacteriales bacterium | reverse complement strand
TTGGCGTCGCCCGCGAGACGAAGAAGGCCAACCGCAAGCGTCATCAGGTTCCGTCGGTCGCGATCGCCGGCTACACCAACGCAGGCAAGTCGAGCCTGCTCAACCGCCTCACGGATGCGGGTGTGCTCGTCGAGGACGCGTTGTTCGCGACCCTCGATCCGACGACCCGTCGTACGCAGACCTCAGACGGTCGCGTCTTCACGATGTCCGACACGGTCGGCTTCGTACGCAACCTTCCGCACCAGCTCGTCGAAGCATTCCGCTCGACCCTCGAGGAGGTCGCCGAGGCTGACCTCGTGCTGCACGTAGTCGACGGTGCGCATCCCGATCCTGAGGGCCAGATCCGGTCCGTACGCTCGGTGTTCGCCGACGTCGACGCAGACAAGGTGCCCGAGATCATCGTGATCAACAAGGCCGACGCGGCCGACCCGATCGTGCTCAAGACGCTGCTCTCCAAGGAGCCGCACGCCGTAGTGGTGAGTGCCAAGACCGGCGAAGGCATCGACGAGCTGCTCAGCGCGATCGAGGCCGACCTCCCGCAACCTGCGACACGAGTCGACGTGATGCTCCCGTACGCGCGCGGTGACCTGCTCAACCAGATCCACACCCAGGGCGAGATCGAGTCACTCGACCACGAGGGCGACGGCACGCACGTGGTGGCTCGCGTCCACGGTCACCTGGCAGCCGAGCTAGAGCCCTACGCCGTTCGCGTTCCATCTCCGCTGGTTGAGTAGCGAGGAACGAGCGTATCGAAACCCGGTGAGTTCGAGTGCTCGCGCGAGCCATTCGGCGTACGAGGTTTCGATACGGGCTCGTTCCTCGCCCTACTCAACCACCGAGTGGTTGGCTCGCGGTGGACGCAGGCCGACGCGTGTCGTGAGCGGCGGATAGCCTTCGGCTGTGTCCAAGACCCCTGACGTTCGCGCGGTGCTCCATGCAGCCGTCGAGGCAGTCGGTGGGGAGGAGCGGCCGGGCCAGATCGAGATGGCTGAAGCGGTCCAGCATGCGCTAGTCAGCGGCGAGCACCTCCTCGTCCAGGCAGGCACCGGCACAGGCAAGTCGCTCGGCTATCTCGTGCCGAGCCTGCTGCACGGCAAGCGCGTCATCGTCGCCACCGCGACGCTCAACCTGCAGCACCAGCTCGTCGAGCGCGACATACCTGCGCTCAAGGACGCGGCGCGCAAGACCATGGGCGAGGTGCCGCACCACGCGGTCGTGAAGGGCCGCAGCAACTACGCATGTCTGCACCGCGTACGCGAGGGCGCGCCCGACGACCAGGGCACCCTCGTCGACATACCTGAGGGCTCGCTCGGAGCCGAGGTCGTGGAGCTGCGTGAGTGGGCCGAGGAGCAGGCCTCGGCCGGCCACTCGGGCGACAAGGACTCGGCGCCGTCCCACACTGAACGCACCTGGCGACAGGTCAGCGTCAACCATCGCGAGTGCCTTGGTGCATCGCGTTGCGCCCACGCCCAGGAATGCTTCGCCGAGCTGGCCCGCGAGGACGCCCAGGACGCCCAGCTGATCGTCACCAACCACGCACTGCTGGCGATCGACGCGATCGACGGTGTGCCGATGCTGCCGGAGTACGGCGCGGTGATCGTGGACGAGGCCCACGAGCTCGCTGCTCGTGTCACGCAGGCGTCGACCGACGAGCTCGACTCCGCCATGATCGAGCGCGCCGCCCGCCGAGCGCGCACGCATGCAGACGGCCAGGGCGCCGACGACCTGGCCGACGCCTCCGACGCACTGAACGACGTGCTCGTCCGTATGGACGAAGGTCGCATCGACGTGGTCGACGAGTCGCTGCAGGAGGTGCTCGCGCTCATACGTGATTCTGCGCGTGCGACGATGTCGGACTTCCCCAAGGAGGACGGCAAGTCCGAGCCCGACGCAGCCCGTCAGCAAGCCCGCGGGATGGTCGACGACGTACGCAAGATCGCCGACCGGATGGCGTCCAAGGGCGAGACCGAGGTGCTCTGGATGAGCGCTGGTCAGCGCGACAAACGCCTCCACATCGCACCGATCGACGTGTCCGCGAGCCTTCGCGAAAAGCTCTTCGCCGAGAAGACGGTGGTGCTCACCAGTGCCACGCTCAAGCTCGGCGGGGGATTCGACCCGGTCGCCCAGTCGCTGGGTCTCAAGCCCGGCGATGACGACTGGTCGTCGCTGGACGTCGGGTCGCCCTTTGACTACCAGCAGCAGGGCATGCTCTACGTCGCCAAGGACCTCCCGCTGCCCGGCCGCGATGGCCTGGAGGAGGCGCAGCTCGCCGAGATCACCGCGCTCGTAGAGGCGGCCGGTGGCCGTACGCTCGGGCTCTTCTCCTCACGCCGCGCAGCCGAACGTGCAGCTGAGGTCGTCCGTGAACGGCTCCCCGACATCGACATCTGGTGTCAGGGCGACGCGCAGCTTCCCGAGCTGGCACGCAGGTTCGCCGAGACGCCCAGCACCTGCCTGTTCGGCACGCTGAGCCTGTGGCAGGGTGTCGACCTCCCGGGTGACACCTGCCAGCTCGTGATCATCGACCGCATACCGTTCCCGCGCCCCGACGACCCGTTGATGAGCGCGCGGCAGCGGCTGGTCGAGAAGCGTGGCGGCAACGGGTTCATGAACGTCGCCGCACATCACGCGGCTCTGCTGCTGGCGCAGGGGACCGGACGGCTCATCCGTCGAGCGACCGACAAGGGAGTCGTCGCGATTCTTGATCCACGCATCGTCACCGCCCGCTATGGCTCGTTCCTCGCGGCGTCATTGCCCGACATGTGGCGGACAACCGATCGCGAGATTGCGTTGGGTGCACTGCGGCGGCTCGACGAAGCGGCGACCACGCCTTGATAGCCTGTTGAGGCTCTGACCAACCAACGTTCGTAGGGACCACCGTTGACTGTTCTGATCACCGGCGGTGCCGGCTACATCGGTTCGCACATCGTGCGGGCATTCCGGCTGGCCGGACTCGATAGCGTCATCGTCGACGACTTCTCGAGCGGTCACCGCGAGTTTGTCCCAGACGACGTCGTCGTGATCGACAGCTCGATCCTCGACACCAAGATCCTCGCCAAAGCCATGGTCGAGCACGAGGTCGAAGCCGTCGTCCATCTCGCGGGCTTCAAGTACGCGGGCGTGTCGGTTGCACGTCCTCTCCACACGTACGAGCAGAACGTGCAGGGCACAGTGAGCCTCTTGCAGGCCATGCATGAGTCAGACGTCGACAAGATCGTGTTCTCCTCGAGCGCGGCCGTCTACGGCACCCCCGACGTCGACATCGTCACCGAGGCGACAGCTACAGCGCCGGAGTCGCCCTATGGCGAGACCAAGCTGATCGGTGAGTGGCTGATGCGTGACGCGGCGCGTGCGCACCCGCTGCACCACACGTCGCTTCGCTACTTCAATGTCGTCGGCTCAGCGACGCCCGAGCTCTTCGACTCCAGCCCGCACAACCTGTTTCCGCTGGTCATCGAGGCGTTGCTGGAGGACCGTACGCCGCGTATTTATGGCGATGACTACCCGACGGCCGATGGCACCTGCGTACGTGACTACATCCACGTAGCCGATCTGGCCGATGCGCACGTCGTGGCAGCGCAGAAGCTGCTGGCCAGCACCGAGCTCGAGCCGGTCTACAACCTTGGCAGCGGTGATGGTGTGTCGGTGCGCGAGATCATGACGGCTGTCGCTGACGCCACGGGCATCGCGTTCGAGCCCGAGATCGCAGCGCGACGTGAAGGCGATCCCGCCCGCATCGTCGCCTCAGGTGAGCTCGCGGCTCGCGACCTCAACTGGGCGATGCGTCATACGGTCGCCGACATGGTCACCAGCGCCTGGCAAGCCCGCAACGCCAACGCCTGACGCGATCACTCTGGCCCCTAGCGACGAAGTCGCGGGAGGGAGCTCTGCGACCGAAGGGGCGTACGCCAAAGGGATCGCTGGAGCGAGCTTCTCGGCTCACCACGCTTCGCTCGCAGAGCTCGCTCCCAGTCGCTTCGCTCCTTAGCGATCGGATTTCCGGCCCCTAGCGACGAAGTCGCGGGAGGGAGCTCTGCGACCGAAGGGGCGTCAGCCGAAAGGCTCGCTGTGGGACTCCTAGTGGAGCTGCGACTCATCCTCGACTCGAATACCGGGACCAGTCGCGATGAGCCGCTTCTTCTTGCTACGAGTCCACCCGTGGACCTGTCGCTCTCGACCCCATGCCTCCGAGACAAACTCGTACTGCTCGAAGTAGAGCAGCGTGACCGGCAACCGTGTGCGTGTGTACTCAGCGCCCAGACCTTGGCGATGCTCCCAGAGTCGGCCCAGCAGGTTTCGCGTGCTGCCGACGTAGAACGTGCCGTCAGCGCAGAGGAGGATGTAGAAGTAGCCCATCGCCGGAGCGTGCCCCAATGCTTGGAGTCTCGCTGTTTCGAGTCCACAGGCGAGATTCTTGGCTCACGACGCTTCGGCCTCGTCCCTCGGCCTCCCAGTCGCTTCGCTCCTTAGCGGGCGGGATTCCCGGCCCTAGCGACGAAGTCGCCAGAGGGAGCGAGGAACGAGCGACCGAAGAGGTGTGGGCGAGTGGTGTCAGACGCGGCGGAGGACGGTGGTGACGATGCCGAGGATCTGGGCGTGGTCACCGTCGATGGGGGAGTAGGCCTCGTTGTGCGGGAGCAGCCATACGTGGCCGTCCTTGCGCTGGAACGTCTTGACCGTCGCCTCGCCGTCGAGCATCGCAGCCACGATGTCGCCGTTGTTGGCGGTCTGCTCCTGGCGCACGACGACGTAGTCGCCGTTGCAGATGGCAGCGTCGATCATCGAGTCGCCGACGACCTGGAGCATGAACAGCGTGCCCTCGCCGACGAGCGACTTGGGCAGCGGGAAGATCTCCTCGACCTGCTCGGTCGCGAGGATCGGACCACCGGCGGCGATGCGACCGACCATCGGGACGTTGATCGCAGCCGGCATGGCGTCGCCGATCCCGGTCTCGTCGAACGTCGAATCGCTGGCCGCGCCCATCGAGCGGCGGGCGGCCATGACGTCAGGCAGGAAGATCTCGAGTGCACGGGGACGGTTGGGGTCGCGCTTGACATAGCCGAGGCTCTCGAGCGTACGAAGCTGGTGCGCAACCGACGATGTGCTGGTCAGACCGACGGCGGCACCGATCTCGCGCATGCTTGGCGGGTAGCCACGCTTGGCAATCTCCTCGTGCAAAAACTCCAGCACCTTGCGCTGGCGGGCGGTCAGCCCGGAGGAGTCGGCCGGCCCGTCGGGGAGCTCGGTGACTTCGGCTGTGCGATCGTCGGTCATGCGGGCAGCGTAACCCCGAACAGGTGTTCAATTCAAACACCTGTTCGATTGGCGTGTCGCTGGTGTCGCACCTAGGTTGAGTGCGTGTCCAAGCGTCTCGTGAAGCCCACAAGCCCGCGATCAGCCGTTGTCACGGGCGCAGCGAGGGGGATCGGTCGGGCGGTTGCCGTTGAGCTGATCTCTCGGGGATACGCCGTGGTGGTCACGGACCTGGACGGCGAAGCAGCGAAGGCAACGGCCGAAGAGATCGGCGCTGCTCTCGGTCTCGCACTCGACGTGACTGATCCAGGCGCGAACGTCGACATCGCCGAGCGGGCAATCGCGATCGCTCCGCTCGGGGCTTGGGTCTGCAATGCGGGCGTGTTGTTCGAGGGTGATGCGACGGCACTCACTGAGACGCAGACTCGTACGACATTCGAGGTCAACGTACTCGGAACCGTGTGGGGTGTGCGCGCGGCTGCTGCGGTGTTCCGCGATCAGAAGGAGCGGGGTGGTGACATCGGCATCGTCGCGTCGCTGAGCGCGCATGCGCCGGTACCCGGCCTCAGCATCTATGCAGCGAGCAAGGCGGCGGTGCTGTCGCTGGCGACCTCTTTGCCGTCGGAGCTGCGCAAGGACAAGATCCGCGTACATGCTGTGTGTCCTGACGGTGTCAACACGGCGATGGTCGACGGTATGGATCCCGGAGGAGACGTACGCGCTGTGCTGGCGGCTGGCGTGCTGTTCACCCCGCAGGAGGTGGCGCGCGAACTGGTCGACATGTTCGGCACTCGCCGCATCTACAAGACGATGCCGGTCTGGCGTGGTGTGATGGCGCGCTCGGGTTCGTTGGTGCCGAGTGTGTTCATGCGTGCCGATCCGCTGATCCGTAGGGTGGGTGCACGTCGACTCAGGAAGGCAGGCGTTCGGTGAGCTATCTCGTCGTGGGCAAGAAGTCGGGCACCGCATGGGACGTCGAGGTACGTGGAGTGGGTACGACGACGTCGCCGGACCTCAACGGCGTCGAAGCTGCAGCCCGCGCGCTACTCGCGTCGGAAGGCGAGGCTGATGCCGCGTCGGTCGACCTCCAGCTGCTCCTGCCGGACTTCGAGGCCGACCTGAGCGAGGAACGCATCCCGCACGGAAACCGCCCCAACATCGAGCTGATCAGCGGGCTCATCCTGCTGGCCGTCGTCGTTGGCGCAGCAGCGTTCGTGTTGGGGCGGGTTCTCTAGCCCTTCGCCGCGAGCGTCGTGACGATGGCGTGTATCTCGGCGACCTGAGCCGCGATCTCGGGCACCTGTCGGATCAACGCGATCTCGTCCTGCAGCTCGGTGAGCAGACCCTGCACTTGGGTAAGGACGGTTTGAGTTTCGTCCAGGGTCGTCGTGGCCGATGACAGCGTCTCGCTGACTGTGTTGAGCGTGCCCTCAACCCTGCCGAGCACGCCGTCGACGTTGGTGAGCGCCGTGTCGGCTCGGTTGAGAATCTGCGCGGGGTTCTTCGGGATGAAGCCGGCCACTTGTCCTCCTGGGAGTCGCGTACTCGGTGGTTGAGTAGCTGGGGGTCCCCCCCACGAGCTTGCGAGTAGGGGGCGGGACGAGCGTATCGAAACCTCGTGAGACTGATGGCTTGCGCGAGCGATCGAACTCACGAGGTTTCGATACGTCGGCCGCGGGCGGCCTCCTACTCAACCAACGATTTGCTGGAGTCCTCGTCGAGGGCTTCGACCGTGGCACCGAGTAGTAAGGCGTACACGCCGATCCACAACCACAACAGCAGGACAACGACGCCGGCGAGCGCCCCGTACGTCTTGGCGTAGCTGCCGAAGTTGTCGACGTACACCGAAAAGCCCACCGACACGACGATCCAGAGCGCACTGGCGACGATGACGCCCTTGCTGACGAGACGACCGGGCTCGCGTATGCGCCGGTCGGGGGCGACGCGAAAGAGTATGCCGATGGCGAGGGTGATCGCCCCTGCGAGGAGGATCCAGCGCATCGCATCGATCAGCGCGGAGTGGAGCACGGCAGGTGCCACGGCGACGAGGGTGATCACGACTGTGAGGAACACCATCGCGCCGAGAGTCAGCAGTAGCGCTTGGGCCTTCTTCTCGACGAAATTGTGCTGATCGTGGAGACCGTACATCTGGTTGATCGCCGTGACCATGTTTGCGACGCCGCTCGACGCTCCGTACAGCGCGATCACCAAGGCGATCACCAGGCCGACGCCGAGTGATCCGGATGACGTCGACGTCAGCGACTCGAGCTGGCCGGTGACGACAGACGCAGCATCGGCCGGCATCGCGTCGGCGATCCTCTCGGACTGGCGCTGCACGGTTTCGGGGCTGGCGACGAGCCCGTACATCGTCACAGCCGCGATCATGGCCGGGAAGAGCGAGAGGAACGCATAGAACGCGACTCCCGCGGCGAGCAGGGGAGCCTGGTGCGAAGATGCCTGCTTCCAGGCGGCCTTGACGTGTTGGAAAAGCATTCCTCGACGCTATCGCCGGTTCGCCATGCCCGCCTGTCGAACAAATTCTTCCTGCAATTGCAGGGTACGACATGCCTATTCGAAATTCTGTTCGACAAATGCGTGCTTTTGTCGGACTCGTCCTCTAATGTCGTACATGTGTTCGATCGAACGCCTGTTCGCACCATCGAATGACATCGAAGAACAGGGTTCGCTCGAACGCACCAACTTCATACAAACCGTCTCACTTCCCCCACGGAGGCACCCCATGAGCAGCATCGCAATCAACCACAGCCCCGCCCATACGACCGTTCTTCCGGTCCGCCACCTGGTCGCCGTTCCAGACCTGCCGGTCGCACCAGCCGTTCGTCTGACGCGACGCGGCAAGGCATTCGTCTTCACCATCGCGCTCGCGATCATCGCGGTGCTGGTGGTGCTGTTCGGCTCTTCCACGCTCGCCGGTGACAAGGCTGGCGCACTGCCCAACACCACCACGGTCACGGTGCTGCCGGGCAACACACTCTGGGAGATTGCCGCAGACGCCAACCCCAACGGAGACATCCGTTCGACGGTTGACAACATCCTGCAGCTCAACTCCCTCCCCAACGCCTCCGCCCTGCAGATGGGTTCGGAGATCGCGGTGCCGGTCTACAACTGACCCACCCACAGAAGTCCGCGGCAGCCGCTGGGAAGACGGCTGACCGCGGCTTTCTGTTTCGGGCACGCTCGTTGGTTGAGTAGCGAGGAACGAGCGTATCGAAACCCCGTGAGACGGCAGGCTTGAGCGAGCATGCGATCTCACGGGGTTTCGATACGTCGGCCGCGGGCGGCCTCCTACTCAACCACCGAGGTGGGCACTGAGGTGGGCACCGAGTGGGAGGATGGACACATGCGGATCCATGTCATTGCTGACGTCGTCGACTCCGACGGCGGCCACGTTGTCGAACGCCTCGAACAGCTTGGTGGCGAGATCATCCAGCTCGATCGCGATGAGCTCGCGACATACGACTCCATCGGAGACTCCGACCTGATCCTCCTGCTCGGTTCCGACCGCGCTGCTCATGAGCCCAAGTGGAAAGACGTCGTCGAGGCCGAGTCGGCGTTCGTACGCGCAGCACTTCGTGGCGGCACGCCGGTCATGGGCATTTGCTACGGCGCCCAGCTGATGGCTCGCGCGCTCGGCGGCACCTCCTGGCAAGCGGACAAGGCGGAGGTCGGCTGGCAGCGGGTCGACACCGTAGATCCAGTCCTGTGCCCTGAAGGACCGTGGGCACAGCTGCACAGTGACGTCTTCGCTCCGCCGCCCAATGCACGCGTGCTCGGTACTTCCTGGCGTGGCACGCAGTGCTTCATCGACGACTCGCTCGGTGCACGCTCGATAGCCTGGCAGTTCCACCCTGAGGTGACCGCCGCGACGTACGAGCGCTGGGTCAACGAGGGCTACTACGGTGATGGCGGCGTCGACGAGAAGGACCTGATCCGCCAGGCATACGAGTACGAGGCCCGCACCCGCATCGCCGCTCACAAGCTCACCGACTCGGCGCTCACCTACCTGGGCGTGACCGTATGAAGGGCCGGCCGAGCGGCTACTCGTGGGAGGTCCGCGGCAAGGAGGTCGTGATCTCGCATCACGGCCATGAGGCTGCTGTCCTGCGCGGCGCGCAGGCGATCAAGTTCGTCCAAGAGGCCGCGTCCACCAATGAGCAACTGCTGATGGCGCGTCACACGACGGGCACCTACAAGGCGTCGGACCAGCGCAAACGCTAGGACTAGCGTCCCGAGACCGTTTCTTACGTAACTCTCAGTGACACCGCGTCGTTGTTGGTGCAAACGTCACGGAGGCCTCATGCGCACAGCACGTCCCTACTTCGCCCTGCTCGCTCTCATCGTTGCCACGATGTTCGGCAGCCTTCTCGTCGCCGCTCCCGCGAGCGCACACGAGGAGCGGGCGGCATCCTTCCCTGACGGGACGGGCACGGTCCCGACATACAAGGGGCTGTACAACGACCGCTATCGAGTCGTCTGTACGTCCAAGAGCAGTGCCCTCATCGCCAACATGCCCAGCGGCGCTCTCAAGACCCGCAACAAGCAACTGCTCAGCAAGTGCAACTACCGCTCGATCCAGGACGCGATCAACAGCATCAAGGTGCCCAAGACGTCGATCTACATCCTCCCCGGTACCTACCTTGAGTCGAAGTACGCGAACAGTGAGCCCGAGGGCTACTACGGTGATGGCGGCGTCGACGAGAAGGACCTGATCCGCCAGGCATACGAGTACGAGGCCCGCACCCGCATCGCCGCTCACAAGCTCAC
>JBBSJW010000090.1:0-10538 GCA_038256885.1 Propionibacteriales bacterium | reverse complement strand
CGGCAACCAATGACCTCAAGCCGCTCGATGGACTGTCAATCGTCGATGAACCCGTTCCCGACGAGCTCGTTCTCACACCGAACGCACCGTTCAACCGTCCGAGCATGGTTCTGGCGCCGTTGCAGAAACGCCTCCGACCGGTGTCGTACGGCACGGACCTACGCATGTTTGGCCGAGACGGTCAGCTCGGCCCCGCGGTGGTCACACCAGGTATCTCCAATCGCGACAAGCCCACAGACTCGTGTGTCGCCCTTGTGACGCCGCGAACCTCCGCATCAGTTGCGCTCGAAGGTCAGGTCACGGACGACACCTGGTGGATGGCGATCAACTACGTCGCATCCAAGGACGGCGACATGACAGTTCGTGCCGGCGAGAACCGCAAAACCCTTCAAGCACTCGAGGGGCCACATACTCTCTTCATCAGGACGACAGGCCGGTACGACTCGGTGAGCCTTCGCGGCCTGACCCGCGGCTCGAGCGTGTGCGTCGACAAGATCACGGTGGGATTCATTGAAACCTTCAACTGAGCGGTCGCTCACCTTCCCAGCCCTCGATACTCTCCGGTTCGTCGGAGCTTTCGGCGTGCTCGTGACCCATGTGGCATTCCAGACCGGGCAATACAACTCCAGCGTACGAGGGACCTTCCTTGCTCGCCTGGACTGCGGTGTTGCCCTGTTCTTCGTGCTGTCCGGGTTCCTGCTCTCCCGGCCGTTCCTGTCTCGCATGGCCCACGACGCTGTCCTCCCGCGCGTAGGGTTCTACGCATGGAAGCGATTCCTGCGGATCGTCCCCGTCTATCTCCTGGCGGTGGTTCTCGTGCTGTCGCTCATGCCCCCCAGTCGTGGCCCGATCTGGCCGCACTGGGTCGAGAACCTCACCATGACAACGATCTACACCCCCCATGACCTGCCGCAAGGACTCACCCAGATGTGGAGCCTTGCCACCGAGGTGGCCTTCTACGCCGTGCTCCCTGCCTTGATGCTGGTCGTCGCGCGGACGGTCTGCCGCCGAACTTGGCGACCGCTGCCGATCTTCATCGTCCTGTTGGCGCTCTGCGTCGTCAACATCACCTGGCTGGCGACGATCGACCTCGGCTCCCATCACTCGCTCTGGCTGCCTGCATTCCTCAACTGGTTCAGCGCTGGCATCGCGCTCGCGGTCATCAGCGTCGACATGACCATGCCCGAGCCGCATCGCTGGTCCAAGGCGGTCTCTCGTCTGGGGGTCACTCCCCTGTCCTGCTTCGTGCTTGCCGGAGCCATCATCACGATTGCGTCGACACCGTTGGCGGGCCCCACGTTCGGCGCGGTGCCGACAACGACCGAGGCGATCGTCAAGAATCTGCTCTACACGGCGTTTGCCGTGTTCCTCGTGCTCCCGGGAGCATTCGGCGATCCCAGCTCGCCTGCGCTGAGGGCGATTGCCTGGGCGCCCCTGCGCTATCTCGGGCGTATTTCGTACGGGCTGTTCTGCATCCACCTGCTCGTGCTGTACGCAGTGTTCAAGGGACGCGACATCGAGTTCTTCAGCGGCCACTTCATCCAGGTGCTCGTGCTGACGACCGTCGGCTCGGTCGCCGCAGCCGCACTGATTCATCTTGCGGTCGAGATGCCCGTCGATCGGCTACGTCGCTTCGGCAGGCCGAAGACTGAGGCCGCGACCACGCCACACGCCACCGCGATCATCGCCTGAGGCCAGTCCATTGCGCCCAGCCAAGTTGAGGTCCCGCCCCACGGCCGCACGGCAGAGGCGCCCGCAACGACCATGACGAGCGTGCCTGCGATGACGCCAGGCTCAATCCAGCGTCGGGCCAAAGTCGCCAGTCCGTAGCCGAGAGCCCCAACGACAAGGCCGACGACGCCGCCCACGACAAGTGCAAACCCGATTAATGCGGCTGCAGCCAACGCCGCATCGCGGCGGCGGAACAAGCGTGAGTCGGCCACCGAGGGGCGCGAGGGTGAGCGTCTCACCAGTATCCATGTCACGATCAGCAGGATCACGAGGAGTGCTCCGCCACCGACCAGGCCAGTCCGGTAGAGGGAGTTGGGGGCGTAGGTGAGCTCGATCTTCTCCGCGGAGCCGCGGGGTATCTGCCAACCCTGCTGCCAGCCGTTCACGACGGTGGGCTCGGACCGGCTCGCATCCGACTTCCAGCCCTTGTTGAAGTTCTCCGTCACCGTGAGCAGCTGGCCGTCCGAGCCGCTCAAGCTCACGGTGCGATCGGTGGCTCCCCAGGTCGTGGCCCGAACTGTTGAGGGATCAGCCGCCTCGACCTTCTCTCCGAGAGCCAGGCTGACGGGACGTACGGCGTCGGTGCCAGTGACCTGGACACGATTCTCGCCTTCCTCGAAGTCGATGCTCCGGTCCGTGCACAGTGTTGCCTTGAGCTGTTTGCCGGAGCGCAGCGAGAATGGCGACGTGACGATGCGCGACTTGACGACCGACTCACCCACCCGCACGGTTGGGCCAGATCCACAGGCGTACCGCTTGACTGCTGTCTCCGTGATCAGTGGCAACAGCTTCGTTCCGCCGACCCGCAGCTCGGACACACCGACCGGCAAGATCTGGGCGGTCCCAGTCGCGTCTAGGTTGCGAACGGATGATGTCTTCGTCACCTCCATCTCGATCAGCTGGGTTGAGACGGGGTCGAACGACGCGCCACCCTTGGAGTCAAAGGTGACCTGCTGTCGAGATCCGTCGGAAAAGCGAAGAAACGCCTCCGTCGGGCGAGACGCCGCGGCATCATCATCGACTCGAGCGATGATGCGCGAAACCGTACGTTCACCGATCCAGGCGACCGTGAGTCGGGGGCGCGCATCCTCCGCGTTGGCCACCCAGGATGTCCGCATGTCGCCGTCGGCCGCATTGAGCGACGAGGCGCGCGCCGAGCGCACGACCTGTGACGATGCCCTGAGCGTGACGAGTCTGTCCTGTTGCATGAGGGTGTCGAGGCCAGCTCCACCGATCGGTTCGACCGCCAAGGACATTGGCAGAGTCGTGGCCGCCGGGACCGTGACGATGCGGTCGATCACGCGTCCGTCCTCGCCCCACGAGTCCTGCCCCGAAGCGCAGCGAACATAGTTGTCAACCGTCAGGCATCCGTCGCGATAGCCGCCACCTGTCTGCAGGAGAATCCCCTGCGGCCTTCCCCACGACATGCCTGGGGCTGGCAGCCGGAGAGGTCGTGAAACTTTCACTCCCGGAATGTGCACATCGCTGATCGCCAGTGCTTCGTCGACTGTCGAGGGTGCCGAGATCATCAAGTAGCGCGCTGGTCGAGTGAAAGCCACGAGCCGTTGGGGCACGCCGTGTCGAGCCGGGACAATGGCGGATTCCTCGTCCGTGAGCACGGCCAGGTCGACTGAGCTGAGCGCTCCGCCGGCAAGCGTGACCGTGGCTGCCGATACGTTCACCGACTCGTCGAAGTCGATGCGGATCCACGAGCGCCCACCGATGTCGGTCCGGGAAGCTCTCCACGCCGTCATCGGATCAGCATCGAAGGCAGACCATGGCTGGGCTGACAGGTCGATCTTGTCGACTGTGCGGACGGTCGACTCGGCCGACGAGGCCGTGATGCTGGAGGCACCAATCAGCTCTGGCACGGACAACCACCGAGAGTCTTCAGTGGTCGCATAGGAATGCACCGGACGGTCAGCGCCAAATTTCTCGTCACGCGTGATCGAGGCCGCTCGGTTGTCGTGAACCCTGCCGAAGGCCACTTCCTGGCGTCGCTGTCCGTCCGAGAGCACATAGACGCCAGGGTCTTGGTCAAGGGGGAGGTCCTTGGCATAGATCACCGACGGGCTGTTCACCAGGCCCGATTCGAGCAAACCCACGTGCACATCGGGACCACCGACGACGACCGGCACGCTGTCGGAGGCCTGCGCGCGTACGGGGGGCCGATGACCTACTCGATACACCTCGACTGCTGTGCGCTCGGCCTGCCATCCCTGGTCGATGAAGACCTTCTTGCCGTCTTGCTCGATCGTTGGGCTACCGCCCACCTCAGGTCCAAAAGCAGCAACGCGTTTGACGTCGGGCATCCCGTCGAGGGCGGTGTGCACGATCTCCGGGTCGAGTCCGTCGACGCTGGCAGACAGATCGTTGCGCACGACCAGTAACGAGATGCCGCTGTCGAGGAGATAGTCGGACAACGCCTGGGACCCACGTGCGTCGGTCAGCTCACGTTCAATCGCATCCAGCATCTGAATATTGCCGGGGGGAGCCAGTGGGATCGCGTTGCGTACGGCCCACGGCGTCGTCGCCAGAGGCTGCATCACGTCGTCGTTCGTGTAGCCCCACAGGTAGGACCCGAAAGCCGACGCTGGGACGACCAGCGCTCGCTCATCAGGATCCTGCTTGGCCAGCCAGGACGTGGTGTCTTCCCAATAGCCAGAGACGGTCTCAAACGATCCGCGCGGTGCAAGCTGACCCGTCCAAGCAGGACTGGTCGCTCCGAGTACGGCAATAACCCCGAGGACTGCGAAGCCGAATGTCGGCGCAAAGCTCCGGGCCCCACCGTCTGCCGTACGCGCGGAGAGCTCGCCGTACGCCTTCGTCACGATGTGCACGAGGGCCAGGACGAGCGGGATGCGGATGATCACGTCGAACTTGTGGGTGTTGCGCAGCGGCGAAAGGACGCCATCGAGAAGGGTTTGCAGATCGGGCGCACCCAACCCACCGTGGGAGGCAGTGTGCCCAAGCGTCACCAGGACCAGTCCGCCGAGCACCGAGACGAAGAGGAACCGCCGGTGCGGCAGGTCACGTCGCGCCAAGCCTGCGACCGATAGGGCCAGAACCACTGCGAGATTGAGCAGAAGGATTGGCTCTGAGATGAGGCTGTTGCCTGCCACCGACGTGGCCGAGAGATAGCTGGTCCAGTTGGACGTGCCACGGAGACTGTCGAGCAGCGTCGTGTCGAACGACGTCAGCGACGCCGACTCGATGAAGTCCAGGAATGGCGGGCTGTACTGTCCGAGCAGCGCCAGCGGAACCAACCACCAGAGTGTCGCGAGCAGCACGAATGCGGGCCACGCGATCATCATTCGGCGGCGACGCGGACCAGGCGGCGCCATCAGCAGCCACAGCGCTCCGAGCGGGAGCACGGCAAACGTCGCAACAGCGTTGACGCCACCAACCAGTGCAACCGCAACGGCACTCAGCGACGCCATCGCGACAGGCGATCTCCTGGTCGTGCCAATCACCAGAGCGAGAAGCACCCAAGGCGCTATGGCCATCGGCCACACCTCGATCGACGAGGGACCGATCACGCTGAGCATTCGCGGTGACAGCGCGAAGGCGAAGCCACCGAGGAGCTGCGCCCAGTGCGACCCGATCTTCAGTTCGCGCGCAAGGAGCACAAAGCCGGTGAACGCCACGACGAGCACCACCGACCACCAGAGCCGCTGGACGATCCACGGGTCGAGGTGAAGCTTGTGTCCGCCGAGGAAAAACGGTCCCATCGGGATGAAGTAGCCGTACGCCTGGTTCTGGACCTGGCCGAAGTAGCCGATCGGGTCCCACAGTGACGTGGCACGCTCCATGAAACGACCTGGATCGATCGCCAGGTCGAGCTTGGTGTCAGCGACGATTCGCCCGGGCTGCTGGATGAACGCAATCGCGGTCAGGATGAGCCAGCAGGCTGCCATGCGAGTGCGCCAGATGAACCTGCTGCCAGTCAGCGTTTGCGCAGCACGATCGCGAGATTCCATGTCACCACCTCGCGCAGTCCGGGTATGCGCAGCACCCACCACGCCCAGCGAGGAAGATACCTCGGGATGAGGGCCACTACGTCCGCCCCGGTCTGTCGACGTGCCCACGTGAGGCCGCTGGCCGCTGACACGGCGAACAGGGACTCACCGAAAACGTTCTTCGGCGGATGCCCGTGCTTTCGCTCGTAGCGTCGCGCGGCACGGTGACCGCCGAGGAAGTGCCACGGCGCCGTCTCATGGCCGCCCCAAGGCCCGAACCACAGCGTGTACGAGAGGAAGACGAGCCCACCGGGCTTGGTGACTCGCACCATCTCCTCAGCCATCGTCCATGGCTTGTTGACGTGCTCGAGCACGTTGGAGGAATAGGTGACGTCAAAGCTGCCGTCCACGAACGGCAGCTGCATTCCGCTGCCCAGCACGGTGCCTGGCTCGGGGTCACCGAGCCCTGAGAGCTCGCCCAGGTCTGCGTCCAACGAGTTGTACGTGGCGCCGTCGGCGCGGAATGCGTCGGCGAAGTAACCCGGTCCCCCACCTACATCAAGTACCCACGCGCCCTCGAGATCTGCGTACGTTGCGATCTGGTCTACCGAGTCACGCGCGAGCGTGCCGTAGAAGTGGTCGGGGTCTGACTGCTCGACCCGGAACGCCTGGAACAGGCGCCAGGACCGCCGAAACGTGGGGCGGAACGGCAGGTCGGGCACGCGTGCACGATACCCGAGGGTGAGCCCACTTCTCTGGTAGAATTAGACAGTTGCGTTGAGGGACGTGACGCGCAGTGTTGGGAGACGCTGCGGAGGGAGCAATGCCGGGCAGTTCCGCCGGCAGCTGAGGGAGGCGCCGTCTTCGGGCGGCATCACTATGCACGTACTTTTCTGCAACTGGCGCGACACCAAGAACCCCGAAGGTGGGGGTTCCGAGCGCTATGTCGAGAACATGGCGCGCGGTCTGGCTGAGCGTGGACACACGGTCACGATTGCCTGCGCAACCCACGACAAGGCACCTCGCGAGGAGACCGTCGACGGCGTACGTTTCGTGCGCCGCGGCAGCAAGATGGACATCTACGTCCGCACCTTTTTCGCTCTCCTCTTCGGCCGCTACGGCAAGGTAGACGTCGTCGTCGACGTACAGAACGGTCTGCCGTTCTTCACCCGCCTCGCGACCCGCAAGCCGGTTGTCATCCTGGTCCACCACGTGCACCGTGAGCAGTGGCCGGTCGTCTACCCCGGCCTGGTCGGCAAGATCGGCTGGTGGATCGAGAGCGTGCTGTCGCCGCGCCTCTACCGCAAGAGCCAGTACGTCGCAGTGTCGGCGGCTACTCGCCTGGAGCTGATCGAGCTCGGGGTCGACCGCGACCGCATCGCGATCGTCCACAACGGCAACGACCCGGCACCGATCGTCAACGCCGTCCGCTCGGAGACCCCGCGCATCAGCGTGGTCGGCCGCCTCGTACCGCACAAGCAGGTCGAACACGCGATCGATGCCATCGCTGAGCTGCGCGCCAAGCACCCCGAGATCGTGCTCGATGTCATCGGCGCTGGCTGGTGGGACGAAGAGCTCGTCGAGTACGCCGAAAAGCGCGGCGTCTCCAAGCACGTCACATTCCATGGCTTCGTCGATGACCAGACCAAGCACGAGCTGCTCGCGCAGTCATGGGTGATGGCTTTGCCGTCGCTCAAGGAAGGCTGGGGCATCGTGATTGGCGAGGCCGGCACTCATGGCACTCCGACCGTGGCCTACAGCACCGCCGGCGGCACGACTGAGTCAATCGACCACAAGGACTCGGGCGTCCTCGTCGACAATCCGAACGAGTTCACCGATGCCATTCGCCAGCTCGTCGAGGACGACGAATGGCGTGAGTTCCTCGGGCAGGGAGCGCTCGCCAAGTCGCGTAC
This sequence comes from Propionibacteriales bacterium, assembly GCA_038256885.1. Lineage (GTDB taxonomy): Bacteria > Actinomycetota > Actinomycetes > Propionibacteriales > Nocardioidaceae > Aeromicrobium. Next base: position 2,935 of record JBBSJW010000090.1, on the reverse strand, counting down.
GTTCACTTGGGGTGCGTCGCAAAGCGAGTTCGCAGAAGTCATCCACACCGTCTGAACGTAGACACTCTAAGGGCGGGCCTCCTCGGGGGTTCGCCCTTCGTTCTGTTCTGGTACATCAAGAAGCGGGCGCCTCCCGAAGGAGACGCCCGCTACTTGTTCAGAAGATCAGTTGGATCCGTAGCTCACGTTGCTAGTCGTGTCGATCGGCTTCTCGCCAGCACTCTGCTGCGAATTGACGACTCCCACGACAGTGGCTCCGGCCAGACCAAGTCCTGCGATAAAAGCGACGATGCCGCCAGTGATAGTTCCCACAGCTGAGTCCCTCCCTCAATCAGACCAAGTCTACCAGCGAAAGGGGTCACCAACAAAAGCGCACACGCCTGTCTCGACCGTATTTGAGGTCCCCTTCGGCACTAGGCTGAAGGCACCATGGCGACCACCTTGCGCACCGCTTCTGCCCTCGTACGGACGATGCGTCCGCGGCAGTGGACCAAGAACGTGTTGGTAGTCGCAGCAGCGCTGTCTGCCGGTGTTCTGGGCGACGGCAACAACATCGCGATCATCATCGGCACCTTCGTTGCGTTCACGCTTGCGGCGTCCTCTGTCTACCTCTTCAACGATGCCCGCGACGTCGAGGACGATCGGAGACACCCCCTCAAGAAGCTGCGTCCGGTCGCGGCCGGAGAGCTGTCGGTTCGCATCGCTGTGCTGTCGTCGATCGTGGTGGCAGCTGCCGGATTGGGGCTTGGCTTCGCGATCGATCGCGACCTCGGGATCACGCTCAGCGTCTACGTCGTGATCCAGGTGGCCTACGCACTGTGGCTCAAGGAGCAGCCCGTCATCGACCTCGCGATCGTGTCGGCCGGATTCCTGTTGCGCGCGATCGCCGGCGGTGTCGCGGTCGACGTTCCGCTGTCGCAGTGGTTCTTGCTCGTCGCATCCTTCGGCTCGCTGTTCATGGTGGCCGGCAAGCGCTACTCCGAGCTCCGCAGCCTTGGCAATGAGGCCGGCACCCGACGCACACTCGAGGAGTACTCGGTCTCCTACCTGCGATTCGTCTGGACGCTGGCCGCGACGGTCACGATCACGGCCTACAGCCTGTGGGCGTTCGAGATCAAGAACGAGACTGGCGTCGACTGGCAGGCCATCTCGATCGCTCCGTTTGTGATGGGCCTCCTTCGCTATTCGGTCGACATCGACCGCGGTATCGCCGGAGAACCCGAAGAAGCAGTCCTGCGCGACCGCGTGCTGCAGCTGATCGCAGTCTGCTGGCTCGCGATCTTCGCGATCGGCGTGTACGCGAAGTGATGGAGTCGCTCGCGGGTTGGGGCGGTACGAGCGCAAGTACCGCTCGCGTCGCTCGCGCGGCCGACGTCGAGGCCCTGCGCGATGAGCTCAAGACCGTGGGAGATCGCGGACTCATCACCCGAGGACTGGGACGCAGCTATGGCGATCCTGCGCAGAACGCCGGCGGAACCGTTCTCGACCTGACTGACTGGGACACGGTCCTCGATGTCGATACCCGAGCGCCGAGCGTCCGCGTACAAGCTGGCATCAGCCTCGACCGGCTGCTGCGAGCACTGCTGCCCCTCGGTCTGTGGCTTCCGGTCGTCCCCGGCACCCGGCAGGTTACCGTCGGCGGAGCGATCGCCGCAGACGTGCACGGCAAGAACCACCACGTTGACGGCAGCTTCGGCAATCACGTGTCCGAGTTCGACATCCTGCTGTCTTCCGGTGACATCGTTACGGCAGCACCGGAGGGCGACAACGCCGAACTGTTCTGGACCACGGTCGGCGGGATGGGCCTGACCGGCGTCGTCCTGGAGGCGACGATCCAGCTCAAGCAAGTCGAGACCTCGTACTTCGTCGTCGACACCGAGCGCACCGCCAACTTGGCGCAGATGCTCGAAACTCTCGAGACAGGCGACGACGACTACACCTACTCCGTTGCGTGGTTCGACACCGCGACGACCGGTGATGCCCTCGGTCGAGGTGTCGTCATGCGGGGCAACACCGCGACGCGCGAGGCGCTCGACCCTGAGAAGCGTCGGTCTGCGTTGGAGTTTGCGGCACCGCAGCGTGGTCGCGTACCGGTCGAGCTTCCGTTCGGGCTGGTCAACCGATTCACCGCCAAGGCGTTCAACGCGCTCTGGTACGCCAAGGCGCCGCGTCACCGTACCGACGAGATCCAGGACATCACCCAGTTCTTCCACCCGCTCGACATCGTCGGCGACTGGAATCGGGTCTACGGCCCCAAGGGCTTCTGCCAGTACCAGTTCGCCGTGCCCTTCGGCGAGGAAGCCACGTTCACGACGATCGTCGAGACGATTGCGCAGTCAGGTCACGTGTCCTCGCTCAACGTCCTCAAGCGCTTCGGTCCCGGCAATCGTGCTCCCCTGTCGTTCCCAGTGGCCGGATGGACACTCGCGGTGGATCTGCCCGTACGAGCCGGGCTCGACACCCTGCTCAACCATCTCGACCAGCTCGTACTGGCCGCAGGTGGGCGCATCTATCTCGCCAAGGACTCACGCATCTCAGCTGCGACCTTCGCGCAGATGTACCCCCGGCTCGAGGAGTTCCGCTCTTCGCGCGCACGGTTCGACCCCACGCATACGTTCCGATCCGACCTGTCACAACGACTCGACCTGTGAGGCACCCATGATCAACGCGCTCGGCATCCCCCAGCACATCCTGCTGCTCGGAGGTACGTCCGACATTGCCCTCGCCATCGCCGAGGCGTACGCCGCAAAGGCGCCGGGCCTCGCGGTCACCCTCGCCGCCCGTCCGGGCGACCGTCGTGATGCAGCCGTGCAGCAGCTCACTGCCAAAGGATGCTCGGTCAGCACAGTCGACTTCGAGGCGCTCGACACCGCGATCCACGGCGATCTGATCGCCGGGATCGACGGCGACATCGACCTCGCTGTCGTCGCATTCG
>JBBSJW010000089.1:0-10609 GCA_038256885.1 Propionibacteriales bacterium | reverse complement strand
GACCACGAGTTCCTGACGGTGGGCAACGTCTTCACGCCCGACCTGATCGACACGTGGATCGACTACAAGCGCACCAACGAGATCCTGCCCGTGCAGCTGCGTCCGCACCCGCACGAGTTCGAGCTCTACTACGACATCTGATCTACTGCTGAACCCGGAAACGGCCCCTGACCTGCGGAAACGCAGGATCGGGGGTCGTTTCTGTTGGCCTGAAATGGGCCAAATTCCGCAGGGATTCCGCAGGAGATTCGGTCTGCGGGTGTTCGAGCCGGCCGCAGCGGCGGTCGCACTCCCGTCACACGGCTCTCAAGAGGGGCGATGCGCTCAAGGTCTGGGAGACCCGGATCATCGACTATGTCGGCCACCGCGACGAGCACACCGTCGAGCTGGCCAAGCACCTCGACCGACTGCAGCGGAAGGGCATCGACTCCGAGCAGGTCCTTGACCTTGCGGCTGCCCGTAAGCCGTTACCAACCGACCACGCGACCGCCGCACTCGCCTATCGGGTCCGGGAGTTGGTAGCACCAAAGCGCACCCGCCGGACCGCGCAATCCACCGAGCCCTTCGAACGCTCGCAGCAGCCCGGTGGTCCGTCGCTCGGGATGTAGAACCGAGATCCGATATTGTTTACTTGGAACGTATCGCCCAAAGGTATACACTTCAAGTATGAAATTCGCGGAAGCGCTTCGCGTGCTCGCCGAGCTGACGTCGTACCAGTGGGGCATGGTCACGTCGGCCCAGGCCAGCATGCACGGAATTGGCCGCCTGGACCTGTCCCGACTCGCCGGGGCCGGCCACCTGGAGCGCCTCGCCCACGGGGTCTACAAGGACGCTGGTGCCCCCGCTGGCCGATTCGACGATCTGCATGCTGCCTGGCTGAGCACGGACCCGAACACGATGGGCGAGGTCCGCATCAAGGACAGCACCAACGACGTGGTGGTGGCTGGAGAAACCGCCGCGGACCTCCACGACATCGGTGACTTTCGAGCCCTCCGCCACGACTTCGTCTCCCCCACTCGACGTCAAAGTCAGCGCCGGGAAATCCGATACCGCCAACGCACTCTTGACCCACGCGACGTCATGCTCGTCGAAGGCATGCCAGTCATGACGATGGAGCGCACGATCGCTGACCTCGTGGACGACAACAAGGATCTCAGCCTCGTCGGCGATGCTCTGCGTGACGCATCCAGCAAGCGCACCATCGACCTGCAGCGCCTTCGCGAACTTCTCGCCCCACTTGCCGCACGGGACGGGTTCAAGAAGGGAGACGGTGACGCACTGCTACATCGCCTGATGGAAATTGCGGGCATCGACCTCGATGCTCTCGCCGGGCGCGTAGCAAGAGACGCAACCCTCGGCTCGCTGGTGGCCGCCAAGTATGTCGGAGGTCTCAGCAAGACTGATCTCAACCGGATCATCATGACGCCCGAGATGGAGAAGTCGCTGCGTACCATCAACGAGAGCCTCGCCGCGACGCTTCAGAGCGCCCTGGCACCACAACTGGCGGAGATGAACGCCAGCACATCGGCCCTCGTCGCGAACCTCCTGGGAAGTTCCGTCATCGAGGAGATGCTGCGCAAGTTCTCGACGCAGGTCGTCAGCCCTGAACTGGTGAAGGCGCTCAGCCAAGGCTGGGGCGCTGCCAACGCGACGTCCCCGATCGGTCCTGAGACTCTCGCGCTTGCCCGGGCCGCACAGAAGGCCGCCGGTCATGGATGAAATCCAGCCCTATCCCACCAGCGCTGGCGTCGAAGCCGCCATCAAAGAAGCAGCGAAGAAGGCGGCGGCTGCCGACTCCTCCCTCGACACGAACGAGCGAATCCGGCTCGAGTACTTCAACCGCTTCCTCAGCCGCATCTTCTCCGAGGGTGACGACTCGGAGTGGGTGCTCAAGGGCGGCACGGGCATGCTTGCTCGCGTGCCCTCAGGCCGGCCGACTCGCGACGTCGACCTGTATCGCAAGGGATACACACTGGACGAGGCCCTCGATGACCTTCGGCGCCTGGCCGCAATCGACCTGGGCGACCACTTCGTGTTTCAGTACATCGGTCGCGAGACGTCGATCGGCGGTGAGGAGCAGCCTTACACCGAGGGGTACGCGGTGTCGTTCGACATCCTCATCGGTGGCCGCAGCAAGAACATCCTGAACGTGGATCTTTCCATCGGCGCAGGAATCACTGCTCCGGTGACGATTACGGAACCAGCGAACGCGCTGGACCTACCAAGGCTGGCCCGCCATGAGTACCGCGTCTACCCGGTCGTCGACCAGATTGCTGACAAGGTCTGCGCAACCATGCAGACCTACCGCGACCGCCCGTCGAGTCGCGAGAAGGACCTGGTGGATCTGGTCGTGCTCGCCGTCACCCAGAACGTCGACGGCACCGCTCTCGGGCTCGCTATCTCCACCGAGGCCAGCCGACGCCTGATGGAACCGTTTGACCACTTCGTCGTCCCGAGCAACTGGGGACGCCGATATTCGCAGCTCGCCAAGGCGGTCCCATACTGCGCCGACTTCGGCACCGCCGACCTCGCTCGTGAACTCGTCGTCCAGTTCATCGACCCGGTGCTGGCAGGGACGGCGACAGGACGCGCATGGTCCCCGAGCAGCCGAGCGTGGCAGTAGCCCCTTGCACCACCTTGCTTTCACAAAGTGGTGCAACTGAGATCGCAACACCACTTTGTTACATCGCGAGCCCCGGCCTTCTCGCGACGGACGCCAGGACGTCAATGTCGTCGGCTGCATGGCGTCGCACAGTTCGCGCCGAGAGTGCGTGGTCCTCGCATACCAGCTGAGCAACCGAGGGTGCCGTGAGCCCAGCTCTCCCCCGCCGCAACGGCGCATTCAGGAGATTGGCGGCGTGTGCAAGGTCAAGCAGCAGATCGCGACGGGCCTCCGACAAGTCGCCGTCATCGAGTGCTCGCCGGAGGATCGCAGCGAGCTGCTCCCTCGGGTTCTCGAACTCCTCGTCGAGCTCGTCAGCCGGGATGGACGCGTCGAGCTGCTCGACCAGGACTGTGGCTGCCCAGGCCGGGTCCCGACGCTCGGCGAGGTCACCAACTCCCAACTCGGCCTTCGCCTCCCGCTCGACTCGGCCGAGGATCTTCTTCGCGACGTACGTGTCGTCGTTCGGGTCGTGATCGCAGATCTGAATCCAGAGCTGGCCAGCCACGACCTCATCGATGACGTCGACGAGGTTGCGCAGCCGACCCGCGAGAAGCGAAGCTCCAGGCACCAATAGCCAGCCGAGAACCATCGAGGCGCGCTTGTCGGTCGCGCCGAGGCGCAACAGCGCCGAGAGGACGGCGTCGCGCTCGGCTGGCTCCGCCTTTCGCATCCAGCGTGGGAGGTCCCTCAGATCGTCGACGATCGCGAGCGCCGGCTGATCCTGGCGCCAATGCGGCCACTGGGAGCTTGCGTCGTTCATGTTCGGGCCTTCGATGTCATCGACACCCAGGCACTTGGCAACGCTCATGACGCTGCTCCTTCCTGTCTGCCCCCGATTGGGTGACAGGTAGGTGTGCAGGCGTTCCCAAACCGTCGAGATTAGATCTGGCTAGATATGTACGATGCAGGTGTGACGAGGCGACGGGCCACGGAGCGGACGCTCATCGAGGAAGCTCGCATCGCGAGCGGGCTCAGGCAGAGCGAGCTCGCAGACCGTGCTGGCACGTCCCAGCCGGCGATCTCGGCGTACGAACGCGGAACAAAGTCACCCCGGTTGGACGTAGCCGTGCGGTTGCTCCAGGCGTGCGGGTGGAATCTCGGCCTTCAGCCTCGGGTGTCGTTCACTGAGTACCCAGCGCCTGAAGGTTTCCGATTCCCGTTCACGGTGCCGGATCGGCTCTGGCGACTTGAGGCACCTGGATGCTTCAGGACGATCCATTTCTACGATCTCACCGACGAGGACAACGACAAGCGCTGGTGGGACCTGTCCGTCAGGGCCGACCGGAGGCTCGTCTATGAGCGTCTGCTGACGTACGGGGACGAGGCCAACTTGATGCTCTACCTGGACGGCGCCCTGCTCGTCGACCTCTGGGACGAGCTCCGCGTGCCCGATCCGATGTCGGGACTTTGGGAGCCGATCATCGAGGCCAATCGTCGGGCGCCCGCCCAGCGGGACAGGGACTATTACTTCCCCAACGAGCAGACCCCCCGCTCGCCGGCCCAGGTCGTCAGGCACGCCGACGGCCGGTAGGCACTCAGATCAGTCCGAATCGTCGAGCCGATCCCGCAGTCGTCGCGCCTCGGCTTCCGCCCGTGCGATCTGCTCTTCGAGCCGTTCCCGCTGTGACTTGGGCGGCTTTGCGGGCTTGGCCGGCGGGATGAGCCAGCCGATCCTCTGGTATCCGGTGATCGGCCGAGCATGAGCACATGCGCAGCAGGCCTGCTCCGGGGTCGGCCTCGGCCAGCCGAGCTCGATCATCTTCCGCATGTGGGCACGCTCGATCTGGCACTTCGGTGAGTCCTCGGGATCGGTCGCCCAGTACTCCTCCAATTCGGCCTTCATCTCGCGAGCCCGCTTGACCGTCGTCGTCTTCGGTCCGAAATCTGGGGTCCACTCGACGTCGGTCACGACGTGGTCGTAGTGGTGACCGCAGGCAAGGAACACGCGCCAGAACCGAGAACTCGTTGGCTTGTCGTGCCGAATGATCTTCCAGGTGTCTCGATCCCAGCCGTCCTTCGGCTCGATTGGATCGGCTTCAAAGTCGACCACCTTGCTTGACACCCACCCGCGGATGTCCCTGTACGGCTGCGGTTCCTCCCAATGGCTCTTGTCGCGGCACCACATCTCGCCAGTGTTCAGGTCGGTCTGGGTGAGGTGGTCGCGGTAGAGACGCTCGTCAGGGAACCGATCAGGTCCGCCGGTCATCACCTCGTCGACATGGCCGCATTCGAGTTCAACCTTCCACCGATAGAGTCTCGTCGGATCCGGCAAGAAAAGCGACGCCAGTACCGGCTCAATGTGTGGTTTGCGCTCTGCGATGTACGCCTCGACCTCGTCGAGTACCTCGCGGCGCGGCCGGGTCGAGCCGGGCACTCGCCGCAGCAGTTTGCCCGGGCCATCCTGGGCATTCGTCGTAGTTTGGGCCGCGCTCACCGACCGAGCGTCTCCCAGATCAGCGGCGTCGGCAACGGAGGTCAGCGCGCGTTACCAACGCCGTCGCTGACGGGACATCCAATAGATGTGGTCCATTCGTTCGCGGTCGAGATCGGAGGGCGGAAGTTCGCCGCGCTCCCGAAACCGCCACATCACCGCGCGCGCAGCGGCGGTGGTCAGCCTTTGTTCGAGCAGCTCCTTGAACGCGTCAAGAGACGCCCTCGTGACTCGATAGTGTGCCTGGCCCGGCGCGTAGAAGACTCGTTCAAGGCACCAACAGATCTCGTTCGCCTTCCAGATCGGCACGTCGAGTTCCAAGGCCACCCGCTTTGCCGACACCAACAACTTCGGCGGATCCGGCGGCTCCCAATGCTCCGGCCGCATCATCGCCACCACGAGGCACGGGCTGACTCCCGTGGCATCGAGTTACCCAGGCCAGGAGCGAGCCGTAGACAATCCGGTAGTTCTTGCCACCTTCGCCGATGAACACCCGATCGAGATCGCCGAACGACACGGCCTGACGGATGGCATGCTCCGGCAGGCTCAACATCCACGCCGCTTCCTTCACCGTCATGAGCACCTTCTCGTCGTACGGGTCCGTTCGCGACGCAGTGAACAAGGCGTCCCCAACAGGGCGCCCGCCGCTACGACGCTTGCCAGCAGGCGAATCCACCGTGAGGTCGACCACGGGCTCCGGCTTCTGCTTCGCCTTGGGTCGGCCTGCGGCCTTGGCAGCCGCCGAGGGTTCGGCAACGCCCGCGCGTTCCTGCGTTGGCGCGGGCTCTGGCCCGAAATGCCCGGGCGGATACTCCCCGTGGACTACGTAATGGCGGCCGGCATCGGTCAACTCCGCGTGCCACCGCGAGCCACGTCCCTTGATCTTCACCAGCCGTCGGTTCGACAGTGCCCGCGCGGTCAGTCGCTGCGGGTTCGTGGCCGCTCCGTCAGGTTGACCATCCGCAAGCCAGCGGAGCACCGCGTTTTGAGTTTCGTTTAGCCGTGGTTTCACGGCAACTGAGCGTAGGGGTCGCATACGAGCGGCACGGCAGCGGATCACCCGAGGCCGTGCGAACGCCGGACCCAACGTCCACACTGGGACAATCGGGCGTGGCGCTCACTCCATGTTCGGCGTCACCGGGACCGATCCGTTCAGCCCCAACAGAACCCACTGGATGCAGCTCGTCGCATGACCGGAGGCTGTGTGAGATTCCGCAGGGATTCCGCAGGAGATCCGTTCGAGGCCGAAATTAGCCATCCTCGACCGACGATCGAAATCAGCGTTTGCGCAGGTCAGACCGTGTTTTTCCGAGTTGATCAAGACCTGCCAACACCGCTTGTGGTGTTCGAGCTCTACTACGACATCTGATTCAGGGGTTTTCGACCCCCATCAGTAGTTGCCGAAAACGGCGGCTGACCTGCGGAAACGTCTTTCAACGTCTTCCAGCGTCAGACGCCGTTTTTCGTTGTTGTGCGGCCCCAGTGCGGCCCCAAAGAGCCGCGTGCAATCCCCGCGCGGATCTCCCCGGGGTGTACATGGAGAGACCACACGGTCACTTCGGAGTGGAGCGGAGCAGAACTCCTGCCTCCCGCGCGCGACTGCGACGTTGACAGGCACAGGGATCAAGGGCGCCTCTGCAAACACTCGTCCGAAGCGAGTTACACTTGCGTCCCTTGATTTTCAATTGCTCCAGATAGGAGACGGCATGAGTACCGCGCTCACCGAGGACGTGAAGCTTCTCCGCTCGGGCCTGGCAAGCGACCAGTCCGAGATCGAGGTGACGCTGCGCCTGCCCCGCGAGAGCGCCAAGAAGGTGCTGGCGCTGCTTGACGCTGAGCAGTCCGTCGGTGCCGTCGTCATCCCGGCCAAGCAAGAGTTCACCACGTCAGAGGCTGCAGCCATCCTCGACATGTCGCGCCCGACGCTCATGAAGCTGATCAACGGCGGCCGGATCGGTTTCCGGAAGGTTGGCAAGCATCACCGCATCCCGGCCTCTGCCATCCAGGCGTTCCGTGACCGCCAGCACGAGGAAGGGCAAGACGTGATGGCCGCCCTTGCCGAACTCTCGAACCGAGTCGGTCATCTCGATTGAGTCTGTCGGTCCCGCTCGCTGACGCGAACATCCTGGTCTCCCGGACACTGCGCGACTGCTTCGTGTACGCCGCGAAGGCTGGAGCACTCCAGATCCACTGGAGACAGTCGATCCTCGATGAGATGTCTCGCAGTCTGCGAGCGAAGTTCGCATTCACAGAAAGCGACACTGCCGTCCTCGAACTGGGGTTGTCGGAGTACCTTCCCCGCGCCCTCGTCGAGACGCGCAAGCGGGATCACGAGATCGTCGAACACGTCGTGATGGACGCCAAGGACCGCCATGTGCTGGTTGCCGCGCTATCGGCGAAGGCGGACGTCCTGCTCACCAACAACACGAGGCACTTCCCCAGGGACTGGATGGCCAAGCGAGGGATCGAGTTGCTCGATGCCGACTCACTTCTGGGACTGCTTGCGGTCGAGCATCCGCACGAGCTGCGCGAGGCCCACCGCCTCACAGTGGCTCGCTCGCCCAAGACCAAGGAAGAGATCCTGGCCACCCTGGAGTCGCAGATCGGCAAAGAGATCACCGATGCCGTGCGTGCGGTCGTCACGCCTTCCTGAGGCCCAGCGACCGGCCGCGGCCCCGGGGGGCCACCCCATCCACATCACTCGTACAGTCATTCCCATGGGCACGGCAGCACGCGACCGGTTGGCGCACCTACTCGCAGGAGATCAGGCAGCCGGATCGGACAGCGCCACGCTCCGTCTGCCGGGCGACGCCCTCAAGTTGCACGTGGCGAAGGTCGGCCCCGTCACGCTCCCAGTGCGGGCGGCCCAAGCGCAACGCCTGATCGCGGTGGCCCGCCCCGCCCTCTTCGGCCACGGCGAGGAGACACTGAGCGACACGGCCGTCCGCGACACCTGGGAGCTGACCCCCGACCAAGTCATTCTCGGAGGCGCGAGCTGGGACGCGCATCTCAACGCGGCCTTGTCGCACTTCCGCGACGAGCTCGGCCTCCCCGCGAGCTCGTGGCTGCGCGCTGAGCTGCACTCGCTGCTCGTCTACGGCAAGGGCCAGTTCTTCCTCCCCCACCAGGACTCCGAGAAGCACGACGACATGGTCGCAACCCTGGTGGTGTCACTGCCGTCGGTGCACAGTGGTGGCGAGCTCGTCGTCGATGACGGCGGCAGCGAGTGCACCTATCGCGGCTCGCGCGACGACCTCGTCCTCGTCGCGTTCTACGCCGACCGTCGACACGAGGTCAGACCGGTCCGGTCGGGCTACCGAGTCACACTGACCTTCAACCTCATGCTCACTGGCCCAACGCCGACCTCCGACGCCGGTCCGGTCGAACAAGCCGCTCGCCACCTGACCGAACACTTCACATCGCGGACAACCAGTCAATACGGCGGGCGCGATCTCGGCGAGCCGACACGTCTGGCCTTCCTGCTCGACCACGAGTACACACAGGCCGGACTGAGGTCCAACCGTTTCAAGGGCGCCGACGCCGAACGGGTGACGGTGCTCCGGGCAGCAGCCGAGCAGACCGGATGCGAGACCGTACTCGCCCTCGCCGAGATCAAGGAGACCTGGGACGCGCTACCGGCCGGGGAGTCGTGGAGCTACGGCGGGTACGCCGACGAGTACGACGACCCGGATGATGGCCCCGAGGACGAGAGTGCCTACGTCCTCAACGAACTGATCGACGACGACATCACGCTCGGCTGGTGGATCTCCCCAGATGGCTCCGGCGCGGAGACGATCAATCTCCCCCTGAGCAATCACGAGGTCTGCTCGGTCACGCCCTCGCGGTCGCTGACGCCGTACAACTCCGAGTACGAGGGCTACATGGGCAACTACGGCAACACCGTCGACCGGTGGTATCGCCGGGCTGCGGTGGTGGTGTGGCCCAAGGAGAAGTCATTCGCAGCGCGCGCCGAGGCAGGATCGACATGGGCGCTGCGGACATTGCTCAACCGAATCGATGTCGGCGACCTCGAGGGTGCCCGGTCCGACGCCGCGTCGCTGGAGCCGTTCTGGCTCCACATCGAGGCACACGCACTCACGCCCGCCCTTGAGGTCGCGGCCGGTCTGCGCGACCCGATGGCCGCGAGAGTGGTGCTGGTGCCGTTCCATCTGGAGATGCTGACAGCCGACCACGCCCCGCTCCTGGCTGCAGTCGCCCGCGAGTACGGCGACCCGTGGGTGCAGGATCTCATCGGAAGCTGGGACTCCGCGCGCCGGTTCGTAGAAACGGAGCGGACTACCTGGGTCGGCGACACGTTGCTGCCGCTGTCCCAGGGGTTGCACGAGAGCGAAGCGGCCACGCTCGCTGACCATGTGGGTGACCGCGTCTGGCGATGGCTGTCCGGCCGGATCGACACCTGGGTCCGCCACGATCACACCGACCGACGACGCTCGAACCTGGCCGAGCTCGGCCGGCCTCTGGCAAGGTTGCTGGAGGCGGTCTCCGACGAGAGCGGCGCGAGCATCACCAGGGCGCTGCGAGCCGCGGACGACAAAATCGTCGAGTTGCTGGTTCCTGCTCTCCGGGCGCATCGACCGCCCTCGAGGGCCACGGTCGTCGCCATCGCCCACGACTGTCGTGACCGGTTGACTCGACTCGTCGACAGTCCAGTACGAGCCGAGGACGACTGCTCGATCGAATGGACCGGTTGCGGTTGCGGGGAATGTCTCCGGCTGGAGACGTTCCTGGGATCTCGCTCCGAACGCACTCACGAGTGGCCGCTGGCCAAGCCCGGTCGCCAGCACGTCCACCGACAGATCGACGACGCCGGCCTTCCGGTCCGGCACACCACCCGGCGTCAGGGCCGGCCGTTCACCCTCATCCTTGAGAAGACCGAGGCGCTGTTCCAGCGGGACCAGGACACCCGCCGGCAGGCGAAGCGCGACCTGGACTGGGTGGTGTCGGCCTTCTGGTGAGGCTCTTGAGTTCGTACCGCATGCGCTCGCGCGACTACGACTGGGCCGTCTTCACGGCCGAACGCTACCGCCAGGTCAAGCGAGACATGCTCGGTCGATGAGCCTGGGCCCCCTCCAGATATTCCTCAGGGTTCCGCAGGAGCTCCGTTCGAGGCTAAATCTGCCAATCTCGCCCAACCGCGAGAATCGACGTCTTCCGGCGTCAGCCGCCGTTTTTCGTTGTTGTGCGACCCAGTGCTGGCCCCAGCGGCTCGGTCATCCGCTGGTCCTCGGCCACAGTTGTCGGCCCCCATCTCTAGGCTGCTTCCAACGACGAGCGAGAGGACGCACGAATGGAATACGACGCGATCGACGCGTTGCGCGAGCGCCACCCCGCGTGGCGGCTGCTTCGGGCCGGCAACGCGTCCCTGGTGCTGTCCTTCCTCGGCACCCACTTCGTGGATGCCAACCGCGGCGCCACAGCCGCCGCCGAGGTGGCCGAGGCGCTCGACGACACGCTCTACTCCTTAAACAGGGACCCAGAGTCGCCACGCTTTC
>JBBSJW010000088.1:0-10785 GCA_038256885.1 Propionibacteriales bacterium | reverse complement strand
CTGGCGCTGCTTGTGACGCGGGTTTTCGCAGATCACCATGACGCGGCCGTGGCGACGAATCACCTTGCACTTGTCACAGATCTTCTTCACGCTCGGGTTGACCTTCATCGAGATTCTCTCTTTGGGATCTGAACGTGTGTAGGTGTTGCTATTTACTTGTAGCGGTAGACGATGCGCCCGCGGCTGAGGTCATACGGCGAAAGCTCCACCACGACCCGGTCCTCAGGAAGGATTCGGATGTAGTGCTGGCGCATCTTGCCGCTGATGTGGGCGAGTACTTTGTGCCCGTTGGCGAGCTCGACGCGGAACATCGCGTTGGGCAGCGCTTCAACGACAGCGCCTTCCATCTCGATGACGCCTTCTTTTTTCGCCATAACCTCTTCTTCGGTCTGCTTGTCTACTGTGTGTGAGCCCTGTCTGGCGCACTCCAACCACGCCGCCGAAGCGGAAGCCATGGCATGGGAATGCGGACCTGAAAAGGCCGACTCCCAATTCTACGCTCACACAGCCAGCAGACTCAAATCGCGAAAACCGGAGGCCGCCCGCGGCCGTAGCGTTTGAGCGGGTTGAACGTCCCGCGGCGAAGCCGCCGCTGTGAAACCAGGTGACGTCTGCGCCCAACTCCGACACTCAACCGGAGGCGTCGAAATCGCCCTGCGTGGAGAGTCTGTGACGATCGATGAGCCGCGAGAGCACGATCGAGGTCTCGGTGTGGTCGATCGCCGATGTCTCCGTGCGCACCCGCTCGAGCGCACGCTCGAGGTCGCGTACGTCCTTGGCGACGATGCGCAGCATCGCATCGGCCTGACCCGACACCGTGGCGGCTGAGTGCACCTCGGGGACCTTGGCGAACGCGACACGCAGATCTTCCGGCGAGATTGCGCCCTTGCAGTGCACTGCGACGTACGCCTCGGTGCTCCACCCGACCAAGTCCGGATCGAGCACTGCCGTGAAACCGCTGATGACGCCATCGGCCAGCAACCTGTCGGTCCGCCGCTTCACGGCCGGCGCAGAAAGGCCGATCTTGTCGCCTATCGCGGCATAGCTGGCGCGACCGTCTTCGAGCAGGAAGCTGATCAGCTGGCGGTCGATGTTGTCCATGTTCTCCATCTTCGCAAGAAAACACCACCAATGGCGAAATCACACAACAAATCTACGGGCTAACGCGCAGTTTCGGCTTCGCCAGTGCACCACCTGCCCAACTAACATTGATTCATTGCAAGGGAGCTCACCTCACGGAGGCCACATTGACCGTCATCGACACTCGCACGCAGCCTGCGCCCCAGCGGACGGCCCGTACCCGGCACTACCTCATGTGCCCGCCTCAGCATTTCGAGGTCACTTACGCGATCAATCCGTGGATGAACACGCAGGTTCCCGTCGATGTCGAGCGCGCTCATGTGCAGTGGGAAGTTCTCCGCAACACTTATTTGAGCCTCGGCCACACGGTCGAGCTGATCGAGCCCATGGCCGGGCAGCCCGACATGGTGTTCGCCGCCAACGGCGGACTCGTGGTCGGCAAGCGCGCCTACGGGGCCAAGTTCCGCTTCCCCGAGCGCACCGCCGAAGGTGTCGCCTACGGCGAGTGGCTGCGCAAGTTCGGCATCGAAGTCATCCAGCCCGCGCAGATCAACGAGGGTGAAGGCGACTTCCTCGCGCTCAAGAAGATGATCCTTGCCGGCACCGGCTTCCGTACGTCCCTCGAGGCGCACATCGAGGCCGCCAACGCCCTCGACCGCCCCGTGGTCTCGCTCGAGCTCGTCGACCCGCGGTTCTATCACCTCGACACGGCCATCGCGATCCTCGATGACGGCCATGGAGACACTCCCGCAGACATCGCCTACTTCCCCGGCGCGTTCAGCAGACACAGCCAGCGCACGCTGCGAGACCTGTTCCCCAGTGCGATCATCTGCACCGAGGCTGACGCACTTGTCCTGGGCCTCAACTCCGTGAGCGACGGCCACAACGTGATCGTGCCGTCGGCTGCCAAGCGCTTCGGCGAGCAGCTGCGGGAGCGGGGCTACAACCCGGTGCCGGTCGACCTGAGCGAGTTCCTCAAGTCAGGCGGCAGCGTCAAGTGCTGCACGATGGAGATGCACCGCTAGATCGCCGGCTCAGTGGCCGCCGTACGGCACGCCAAGAGCCTCGAGCTGGGCCTTGCCACCGTCGACTGCGGTGAGCACCCACGCACCAGTGTCGGTGAGGGTGAACGTGTGCTCGTAGTGCGCAGCCCATGAGCCGTCCGTCGTCACGACGGTCCAGTCGTCGGCGAGCGTACGAGTATTGGGCGTGGCGAGCGTGACCATCGGCTCGACAGCGAGGGCAAGGCCCTTGACGAGCTTGGCCCCTCGACCCGGTCGACCCACATTGGGAACGTTGGGCGGCTGGTGCATCGCCGATCCGATCCCGTGGCCGGTGAAGCCCTCAACGATCCCGTAGTCGCCCTGCGCGCGTACGGAGGTCTCGACGGCGTGGCTGATGTCGGAGACCCTCCCGCCGAGTCGTGCGGCGGCAATGCCGTCCCACAGCGACTGCTCGGTGACGCGCATCAGCTCGGTGACCTCGGTGGGTACCTCGCCGATAGCGACGGTGATCGCCGCGTCTCCGTGCCAGCCGTCGATGACCGCACCGCAGTCGATCGAGATGATGTCGCCGTCCTTCAGCGTCCGGGGGCCGGGGATCCCGTGAACCACTTCGTCGTTGACCGACGTGCAGATGACACCCGTGAACCCGTGATAGCCGAGGAAGTTGGAGGTCGCGCCCTGTGCACGGATGTGATCGTGCGCCAACTCATTCAGCTCAGCGGTCGTCATGCCCGCCTGCAGGGTGGCGCGCAAGAGCTCGAGCGTTGAGGCGACCACGAGGCCGGCTTCGCGCATCGACTCGATCTGAGCCGGGGTCTTGATCTCGATCCCGCGGTCGAACATCAGCGGGGCAGCGCGTCGACGATCCGTCGGCCGACTTCGTCGGAGTCGCCCATACCGTCAACCTCGATCAGCAGCCCACGGCTGCCATAGATCTCGATCAGCGGAGCCGTCTCGTTCGTGTAGACCTCTTGGCGGTGTCGGATGACCTCTTCGGTGTCATCAGCACGGCCGCTGGTCTCAGCACGCTTGAGAAGGCGCTGGATGAGTTCCTCGGGATTCACGACGAGCTCGATCACGCCGTCGAGCTTGGTGCCGAGCGAATCAAGGATTCCGTCGAGGGTCGACACCTGGTCAACCGTGCGGGGGTAGCCGTCGAGGATGAACGCGTCGCGCGCGTCTTCCTGCGCCAGCCGGTCCTTGACCATCGCATTGGTGATCTCGTCGGGAACGTACTCGCCGGCATCCATGTAGCGCTGCGCCGCCTGGCCCAGCTCAGTCTGCTGCGAGACATTGGCGCGGAAGATGTCACCCGTCGAGATGTGGGCACCACCCAGCAGCTTCGCGAGGCCAACAGCCTGGGTGCCCTTGCCCGCGCCGGGGGGTCCCATGATCAGCAGCCGCATTACTTGAGGAAGCCTTCGTAGTTGCGCTGCTGCAGCTGGCTCTCGATCTGCTTCACCGTGTCGAGACCGACACCCACGATGATGAGAATCGTGGTGCCACCGAACGGGAAGTTTTGGTTGGCGTTGAGCAAGGCGATGGCGATCGACGGAATGAGTGCGATCAACCCCAGGTAGAGAGCACCCGGAAGCGTGATACGGCTCAAGACGTACGCAAGGTAGTCCTGCGTCGGGCGTCCAGCGCGGATGCCCGGAATGAACCCGCCGTACTTCTTCATGTTGTCGGCGACTTCTTCGGGGTTGAACGTGATCGACACATAGAAGTACGTGAAGAACACGATCAGCAGGAAGAACGACGCCATGTAGTAGGGGTGATCGCCCCTGACGAAGTGCGCGACGACCCAGTCAGCCCAGCCTGCCTCCGGGTTGAACTGTGCCAGCAGCGCGGGGAGATACATCAGGCTCGAGGCAAAGATGACCGGGATGATGCCGGCCTGGTTGACCTTGAGCGGAATGTAGGTTGACGATCCGCCGAACATACGACGGCCAACCATGCGTTTGGCGTACTGGACCGGGATGCGTCGCTGAGCCTGCTCGATGAAGATGACTGCCGCAACGATCACGAGGCCGACGAGCACCACGAGGACGAACGTCGTCCAGCCCTTCTGCTGCTGGATGCCCCACATGGCGCCGGGGAACGTGGCCGTGACCTGGCAGAAGATCAGGATCGACATGCCGTTGCCGATGCCGCGGTCGGTGATGAGCTCGCCGAGCCACATGATGACGGCGGTGCCGGCGACCATGGTCAGCACGATCAACAGGAACGACCAGATGCTGTCGTTGTTGTAGAGGAGTGGCTGGCCGGTGTCAGCGCCACCGAAGAGGTTGCCGCTGCGGGCCAGCGCCACGATGCCGGTCGCCTGCAGAATCGCGAGGCCCAGCGTCAGATAGCGGGTGTACTGGGTGATCTTGGTCTGCCCGGCCTGACCCTCCTTCTTGAGGGCCTCCAGACGAGGGATCACGACGACGAGCAGCTGAAGAATGATGCTCGCCGTGATGTAGGGCATGATGCCCAGCGCGAACACTGTCAGCTGCAGCAGGGCGCCGCCGGAGAAGACGTTGATGAGCGAGAACAAGCCGCTGTTCTCACCGGTCGATGCTGCCGTAACAGCGTCCTGGACATTGGCGACGTTGATGCCGGGGGCCGGAGTAGTCGAGCCCAGTCGGAACAGGACGATGATGAAGAGGACGAAGAGAAGCTTCTTCCTCAGGTCAGGCGTCCTGAACGCGTTGACGAAGGCGCTGAGCACCGCGAGCCTCCTCGTGCACCGGAGTGCGTATGTAACGGACAAAAGCGGGCTTTCGCCCGCGCTAGAACTCTAACAGTGAAGAAAATCACCGGAGCAGGACAGGTGTCCTGCTCCGGTGATCATCAGCCGAGGACGGTGACGCTGCCGCCGGCTGCTTCGATCTTGGTCTTGGCAGATCCGGAGAACTTGTTCGCCGTGACCTGGACCTTGACGGTGATTTCGCCCTGACCCAGCACCTTGACGGGGCGGCCCTTGCGGACAGCGCCGTTGGCGACGAGAGCCGCGACGTCGATGGAGCCACCCTTGGGGAAGAGCTCTTCGATGCGGTCGAGGTTCACAACCTGGTACTCCTCGCGGAACGGGTTCTTGAACCCCTTCAGCTTGGGCAGGCGCATGTGAATCGGGACCTGGCCACCTTCGAAGCCAACCGGCACCTGGTAACGAGCCTTGGTGCCCTTGGTACCGCGACCAGCGGTCTTGCCCTTGGAGCCCTCACCACGACCAACGCGGGTCTTGGCAGTCTTGGCTCCGGGAGCCGGGCGCAAGTGATGCAGCTTGAGCGCCATGTCAGTCAACCTCCTTGAGGTCCACGAGGTGCGGGATGGATTCAGCCATGCCGCGGATTTCGGGACGATCTTCCTTGACGACGACATCGCCGATGCGCTTGAGACCGAGCGAGCGCAGAGTTTCGCGCTGCTTGGGCTTACGGCCGATGGCCGAACGGAGCTGGGTTACTTGAAGCTTCTTGGCCATCAGACACCTGCTCCGGCTTCAGCCTTGGCCTTCGCCTCGGCAATGCCTTCCTTGCCGGCACGAAGCAGGGCCGCCGGGGCGACCTGCTCGACCGTGAGGCCACGACGCGCGGCAACCATCTCCGGCGATTCGAGCAGCTTGAGCGCTGCCACGGTCGCGTGGACGATGTTGATCGCGTTGGACGAACCCAGCGACTTCGACAGAACGTCGTGGATGCCAGCAGCTTCGAGCACTGCACGCACCGGGCCGCCGGCGATGACGCCGGTACCGGGCGATGCGGGACGCAGGAAGACGACGCCAGCCGCCTTCTCGCCCTGCACCGGGTGCGGGATGGTGCCCTGGATGCGCGGGACGCGGAAGAAGGACTTCTTGGCTTCTTCGACTCCCTTGGCGATCGCAGTGGGAACTTCCTTGGCCTTGCCGTAGCCGACGCCGACCTGTCCGTCGCCGTCGCCGACGATCACCAGAGCGGTGAAGCTGAAGCGACGACCACCCTTGACGACCTTGGCGACACGGTTGATCGTGACGACCTTTTCGATGTACTGGGACTTCTCGGCGCCGCGCTCATTGCCGCGACCCCGTCCGCCCGCTCCGCCTCCGCGGCGCTGTTGGGTGCTCATCAGAACTCCAGTCCTGCTTCACGGGCGCCGTCGGCGAGTGCCGCGACGCGTCCTGCGTACTTGTTGCCGGCGCGGTCGAAGACGACGGTCGAGATGCCAGCCTTCTTGGCGCGGTCCGCTACGAGCTCACCGACGCGCTTGGCCTTGGCCGACTTGTCGCCGTCCAGCCCACGCAGGTCAGCTTCCATCGTCGACGCGGAGACCAGCGTGCGGCCTTCGAGGTCGTTGACGACCTGAGCGACGATGTGCTTGCTCGAGCGCGTGACGACGAGACGCGGCCGGTCAGCCGAGCCTTCGATCTTCTTGCGTCCGCGCACCTGACGACGCAGACGCGACGCAGTGCGAGGCGCTGTGTGCTTGGCGTGCTTGATCGAGATTGCCATTTACTTACCGGCCTTTCCGACCTTGCGACGAACGTGCTCGCCGGCGTAGCGCACGCCCTTGCCCTTGTAGGGCTCGGGCTTGCGGATCTTGCGGATGTTGGCTGCGACTTCACCGACGGCCTGCTTGTCGATGCCGTGCACGGCAAACTTGGTGGGTGACTCGACCGAGAACGTGATGCCGTCGGGAGCCTGGACCGGGACCGGGTGGCTGAAACCGAGCGCGAACTCAAGTGCAGCCGGGCCCTTGGCCTGGACGCGGTAACCAACGCCGACGATTTCGAGCTTCTTCTCGTAACCCTCGGTGACGCCGACGACCATGTTGCTGATCAGCGTGCGCGAGAGGCCGTGAAGAGCCTTGCTCTTGCGCTCGTCGTTGGGACGCTCGACTGCGAGCGTGCCGTCATCGTCCTTGCGAACGGTGATCGGCTCGGCAACAGTGTGCGCGAGCTCGCCCTTGGGGCCCTTGACGCGTACGTCCTGACCTTCGATCGTCACCTCTACACCCATGGGTACGGCGACGGGCATCTTGCCGATGCGTGACATGTCGTACCTCCCTTTACCAGACGTAGGCGAGGACTTCTCCGCCTACGCCCTTCTGGTTTGCCTGGCGATCCGTGAGAAGGCCCTGGCTGGTGGAAATGATGGCGACGCCGAGTCCGCCGAGCACCTTGGGCAGGCCGGTGGACTTCGCGTAGACGCGAAGACCGGGCTTGCTGATGCGGCGGATGCCAGCGATCGAGCGCTCGCGATGAGGTCCGTACTTGAGCGTGATCGTGAGCGACTTGCTCACCTCACCCTCCTTGGGCTCGGTCACCTCGATCGAGGTGATGTAGCCCTCCTGCTTCAGGATCTCGGCGACGCCGGCCTTCAGCTTGGAGTACGGCATCGTCACGCTGTCGTGGTATGCCTGATTGCCGTTGCGGACACGCGTCAGCATGTCGGCGATCGGATCGGTCATTGTCATAGTTCAGGTGTTCCATTCCTGCCCCGGTTTCTTCCCCGCAATTCAATCCAGCGGAGAGGACCTGTGGCGTTCAGTGGGTACTAGGTGATTGAAAAGGAAGTGCGATTACCAAGAGCTCTTGGTGATGCCGGGCAGCTCGCCGCGGTGTGCCATCTCGCGAAGGCAGATGCGGCAGAGGCCGAACTTCTTGTAGACCGAGCGCGGGCGTCCACAACGCTGGCAGCGGGTGTAGCCGCGGACAGCGAACTTGGGCTTGCGAGCGGCCTTGACCTTCAGTCCAGTCTTCGCCATGTCAGTTCTCCTTGTAAGGGAACCCGAGCAGCTTGAGCAGCGCGCGTCCCTCGTCGTCGTTGGTCGCCGTGGTGACGATCGTGATGTCCATTCCACGCGAGCGGTCGATCTTGTCCTGATCGATCTCGTGGAACATGACCTGCTCGGTCAGACCGAACGTGTAGTTGCCACGACCGTCGAACTGCTTGGGCGAGAGCCCACGGAAGTCGCGGATACGAGGAAGTGCGAGCGTCAGCAGACGATCGAGGAACTCCCACATACGGTCGCCGCGCAGTGTGACGTGCGCACCGATCGGCATCCCTTCACGCAGCTTGAACTGCGCGATGGACTTGCGAGCCTTGGTGACCTGCGGCTTCTGGCCCGTGATGGCGGTGAGGTCGCGAATCGCGCCCTCGATCAGCTTGCCGTCGCGAGCAGCCTCGCCGACGCCCATGTTGACGACGATCTTGGTGAGGCCTGGAACCTGCATGACGTTGGCGTAGTTGAACTCCTCGCGGAGGGCCGGAAGGATCTCTTCGCGGTAACGCGCCTTGAGGCGGGGTGCTGTAGTAGCGGTGTCAGCCATTTCAGATCTCCTTTCCGGTCTTCTTGGCGATACGCACGCTGCGGTGCGCGGAGTAGGTGGAACCGTCGGGACGGGACTTGGTGACCTCGTCGCGGCGGAAGCCGATGCGCGTGGTGGTCTTGCCACCCTTGTCATCGACGAGCAGCATCACGTTGGAGATGTGGATCGGAGCCTCGCTGGTGATGATGCCTCCCGTGCTTCCGCCACCGGCCTGTCCAGCCTTGGTGTGACGCTTCACACGGTTGACGCCTTCGACGATGACGCGGTTCTGCTCGCTGATCACTTCGATCACCGAACCAGTCACGCCCTTGTCCTTGCCAGCGATGACCTTGACCTGGTCACCCTTCTTGATGCTGATGGAACCTGCGTTGCGGGCCATCTCAGAGCACCTCCGGTGCGAGAGAAATGATGCGCATGAACTTCTTGTCGCGAAGCTCGCGCCCAACGGGACCGAAGATGCGCGTACCGCGCGGGTCGCCATCGGCCTTGAGAATGACTGCGGCGTTCTCGTCGAACTTGATGTACGAACCATCCGGACGACGGCGCTCCTTGACGGTGCGCACGACAACAGCCTTGACGACCTCCCCCTTCTTGACGTTTCCGCCGGGGATCGCGTCCTTGACAGTGGCGACGATGGTGTCACCGATGCCGGCATAGCGCCGACCCGAGCCACCGAGCACACGGATGCAAAGGATTTCCTTGGCACCGGTGTTGTCGGCGACCTTGAGTCGCGACTCTTGCTGAATCATCTGTCGTCTCCTACTTGGCCTTCTCGAGGATCTCGACGATGCGCCAACGCTTGGTGGCGGACAGCGGACGAGTCTCCATGATGAGAACCCGGTCGCCGATGCCAGCGTCGTTCGCTTCGTCGTGAGCCTTGAGCTTGATGTTGCGACGCAGAACCTTGCCGTAGAGCGCGTGCTTGACGCGTTCTTCGACATTGACCACGACGGTCTTGTCCATCTTGTCGCTGACGACAAGTCCCTCGCGGGTCTTGCGCGCGGTGCGGTCGGTCACTGCTTCGTCCTTCGTCTTCTTGTCGGTCATGCCTTGACCCCTTCATCGGACACAGACTCGACGATGCCGAGCTCGCGCTCACGCATGACGGTGTAGATCCGGGCGATGTCCTTGCGCACTGCCCGAAGTCGGGCGGTGTTGTCGAGCTGTCCGGTTGCGTTCTGGAAACGCAGGTTGAACAGTTCTTCCTTGGCTTCTGCAAGCTTGA
Source organism: Propionibacteriales bacterium (assembly GCA_038256885.1). GTDB lineage: Bacteria > Actinomycetota > Actinomycetes > Propionibacteriales > Nocardioidaceae > Aeromicrobium. Next base: position 1,187 of record JBBSJW010000088.1, on the reverse strand, counting down.
GCGCCAGGTCGTCGGCGCCAACCGTACGCAGCTCTGCGGCTGTCGACTGCGGCATCACAGCTCACCTGTCTCTCGGGTGATGAAGCGTGCCTTCATGGGCAGCTTGTGGATCGCGCGGCGCATGGCCTCGCGTGCGGTGACTTCGTCGACGCCGGACAGCTCGAACATGACGCGTCCGGGCTTGACGTTGGCGACCCACCACTCAGGCGAACCCTTACCGGAACCCATGCGGGTCTCGGCAGGCTTCTTGGTCAGCGGGCGGTCCGGGTAGATGTTGATCCAGACCTTTCCGCCACGCTTGATGTGGCGCGTCATGGCGATACGAGCGGACTCGATCTGACGGTTGGTCACGTATGCAGGCGTAAGCGCCTGAATGCCGTAGTCACCGAACGCCAGCGTGGTGCCGCCCTTGGCTGCACCGCGACGGGTGGGGTGGTGCTGCTTGCGGTACTTGACCCTACGTGGCATCAACATCAGCTCTGCCCTCCTTCGGGTGCGGCAGCCGCAACAGCCGCGGGGGCCTCAGTTGCAGGAGCTGCAGCGGTCTCGGTCGCCGGAGCGGCCTCGTCACGTGCGGGGCGACGCGGAGCGCCAGCGCCACCACGTGCCGGGGGACGGCGGTTGGAGCCTGGTGCAGCCGCACGCTTGGCCGCTTCGGCCTCGCGCTCGGCGCGGGTGCCCGCAACCTCGCCCTTGTAGATCCAGACCTTGACGCCAATACGACCGAAGGTTGTCTTGGCCTCGTAGAAGCCGTAGTCGACGTCAGCGCGGAGGGTGTGCAAGGGCACGCGGCCCTCGCGGTAGAACTCCGAGCGGCTCATCTCGGCGCCACCGAGGCGGCCCGAGCACTGGATACGAATGCCCTTGGCACCGCTGCGCATCGTGGTCTGCATCGCCTTGCGCATGGCACGACGGAACTGGACACGACCCGAGAGCTGCTCGGCAACACCCTGGGCGACAAGCTGAGCGTCCATCTCGGGGTTCTTGACCTCGAGGATGTTCAGCTGAACCTGCTTGCCCGTGAGCTTCTCGAGGTCACCGCGGATGCGGTCAGCCTCGGCGCCACGGCGGCCGATGACGATGCCAGGACGAGCAGTGTGGATGTCGACACGTACGCGGTCACGCGTGCGCTCGATCTCGACACGGCTGATGCCGGCGCGGTCCATGCCCTTGGTGAGCATCTTGCG
>JBBSJW010000087.1:0-10803 GCA_038256885.1 Propionibacteriales bacterium | reverse complement strand
TCACTCAGCATGCTGGCTGTGATCTTCAACGTCTGGTTCCGTCCGCAGGAGGTCGGCGATCTCTTCCTCCGGACGCGGTGCGATGGTCTGGTCGACCTCGAGCACAGGGATGGTCGGCTCATCCGGAGCGGGAATGCGCTGGCGAGGGGACTGCTCGTTGTGGAGAGACACGGCGAATCCTTTGGTCGGGAACAACCACAGCGTATGCGATTCGCGGCACGCATAGTTCGCGATCGCGATGAGCCGGGACTGATCCTGCTCAATCTGGTGCTCCTCGGATTCATTGCGCTCGTACCGTTTCCCACGAGTCTGCTCGGCCGCGATTCGACTGCGCAGGGTGCTGTTGTCCCCGATCTCGCGTTGCTGGGCCTCAGCGCCGTTGTGCACGTGTTGTTGCTCCTCCGCGCCAACGCGGCCGACGCGTGGCGGATGCCGTTGCCAGACGCGATGTTCCCGTGGCTGCTCGCCGCGCGGGGCGCGAGCGCGGGTGTGACCCTCCTCGCTTTCGGGGTTTCATTCTTCGTGCCGGTCGCGGGATTGCTGCTTCTTCTGCTGACCTGGCCGGTAGAGGCGCTTGTGGCGCACTGGGCGCCGACGGGGTACCGCACCTGAGGTGAGTCTCGATCCACTGGTGGGCGATGCTGAGGCGGGTTTCTATGGCAGCCTGTCTGCCCGCGACGCGGCCACCATCGCGGTGTTCGTGGACGACGTCCCGGAACTCGGGCGCGCGGTACGGACAACCGATGCCGTCGTGCGCGACTGGTTGCACACGCTCGGTTTTTCTATCATCCGACGCGTTGGCTGGCGCATTCGACTCGCTGCCTGTCGCGACTCTCGGTCCGCGGGATGGCGGCGACTGGGTTCCACGCCAGGAGTGGCTTCGCCGAGACGGCGCGTTCGCTAGCCTGCCCGGCGGTCCGTTGCTGGGCATAGGGTACGAGAATCTTCTCGGCGATCTGGTGATCAAGGGCATTCCGCCGGCGATGCGCCCGGCAAAGGTGCACCCGGCACTGTTCTCGGGGTGGCTGCGCCACGCCGCCACGACGACCGCGTGGAGCATTGGAGAGGCGACGCTAACGACGTTCCGCGTTCGTGAGCAAGCGGATTCTTCACTACTTGCACGAGTGCTCGGACGCGCTTTGGTGGCCCACGGAGCGCGTGACTAGGAGTACCGCCCAGGCAGGTCGGGCGGGCGTGTGCGTGGAGGCGCACCCTGAAATTCGGTGCTTGACGCGAGATCAATTCCCAGCATCAACGGGACGCAGAGACGCTCATCCGAACGCATCGGGACAACTCAGGGGACGCGGGCTGTGACCGGCTCCGCTCAAACTTGCGTCTGATCAAGCTTTTTCTGTCAGGCATTTTCTGTCAGGCTAATAGAATTTGAACCTGCGACCCCTTGGAGAATCTGAGCCTTCTCAGGCCCCACCGAATGTCTCGCAGAACTCGCGGATTTCCGCATGTCTACAGGGAACCGGGCGGTTCACTGCATCCGATTCAGCTCGGACCGATCCGGTCGGTCCGAGCTGATTTAGATGGGAAAAAGATGGGTTTTCACAGCTGCCCGGTACCGAACGAATGATGCCTTCAACCGATTGTGCCGCCCCGTAGTTCACGTCACACAGGCGACGTTGCTCATACCCCGGGCGGCGCCACTGCTGCCGCTCGAGACGATGGTTCGGAGAGGTCCGGACTGCACCCACACCTCGTAACCGGGGACGCCGCCCGCCACCGAGTTGTCGGAGAATGTGTTGTCGGTGCCCCATCCGGGCAGGACTCCGTGTACCTGGAAAGCGTCGAGCTTCGTGCCTGCACCGGAGTTGCCCGTCACCCGGTACCCGTTGCCCTTAACGTCGACCCACGAATCCGCGAAGTTCTGTCCAGAATGGCCTGCGTTCGAAAACACGTTGTTGATCAGGCTACCCCCGGTCGTTCCCTCCTTCACGTCCACGCCTTCCGCGGTCGTGTTCGAGATTCGGTTGTTTCGCACGACGATGCGATCGGTCTGATCCGGCACGGATGCGGAACCCATGATCGACTTCCAGTTGCTCGTGGCGCTACCGATGTAGATCCCCTCCCCGTAGGCCGGCTTGTCGAGCCCGGTGTCATGGATAACCGAGTTCTCGATCACTCCATCGCTGCTGTTGGCCCGGAAGTGCACCGCCTCTGCCCCGGTGTGACCCACATCGACGCTCCGGATCGTGGTGTGTTTGGACCCGTCGAGCACGATGCCCTTCCCCGACCGCGTGACCGAGATGCCGTTCACCACCCAGTGGCTCCCGGTTAGGTGCAGGCCGTATCCCCGGGTGAGGCTGCCGGTGCTGAGGATTGCCTTCCGACTGCCGGAGAGAGTGATCGGCGCGGCCGCGGTACCCGATGCCGCCGAGGCAAAACGCCCGACGTAGGAACCGTCGGCGAGATGAATGGTCTGCCCCGGCCGGGCGGCGGTTAGTGCGGCGGTGAGTTCGGCGGACGTGGCGACGCGGACCCCGGCCGCGGCCTTGGGCGCGGTTGGCGCGCGGGCAGCCACCTGAAACTCGGCACTGGTCCGAGCGCCGCTCCACCGGGCGTCGATCTCGTGGGACCCGTCACCGGCGCTGATCGGCCACATGTAGGGGGGCGTGCTGTCCTGTCCGAGATAGGTTCCGTCAATCTTGAACTTCACGGTTGCTCCCTTCGGTGCATTCACCGCCACCACGAAGCTACCGCTCGGCTGCGACGATCCGGCGAGCGCGCCGCCGTCAACCGAGAGCACGGGCGTGGAAACCCCCGATACGGGCGTGGTTGGCTGCACGATGACGGCGGGCGTGGGCTGTGCCGGCTTTGACGGTGGTGCGGATGCCGCCGGGCCGACCGTGAAGGTGGTCTTGATTTCCTGGCGTCCGCGCGAATCCCATCTGGCCTCCATCTTGTGTTCACCCGGGCCTGCGGTGATGGGCCAGGAGAACGGCCAGGCAGGGTCTTCGCCGAGGTATCGGCCATCCAGCTTGAACTTGACCGAAACTCCCACTGGTGCGTTCACCGAAACCGACACCGCACCGCTCGGCAGCGGTGCGGTGCCGAGCGGTTTTCCGCCGACTGACAAGGCAGGGAGGGGCGCCGCAATGGCGGTCGCCGGGGAGGCAAACGCCGAGAGACCTATCACCAGCACTACCGCCGCCGCTCTCACGACGCCCCAATTTGCACGCGAAGACGCCCCCATTTTTGCTCCCCCCCGAGAGTTTTCCGCCCGTGGGCGGATGCGTTTCAGCCGTACTACGCATGGCCTTAACCGAACGGTAGCGAGACTCCGACCTGCGCGCAGGCCCCAGTCCGAGGGGGGTTCGGGACGATTTTGCTAGCGGCCCGATGCGGGCGCAAGGTTCCGGCATGAAGGAAGGCGCTGCACTTTGAGCGCCATATTTCGAGTCGCGTTAACCTGAATTTAACATGCAAGCGCTTGCATTCGGCGCAGTTTATGCGCAGGCTTAGATTGTTCGAGATACCCTCGCGCGCGTCGTACCCGAATTCAGACGCGTCGTCCCCCGATTCTCGATGTGTGCAGCGCTGCACGTTCTATGCAGCGGTGCCCCCCCTCCCCCCGCATAAGGACCCGCTTTTGCTTACCCTCCCGCACGCCTACTTCGCCATACCCAAAAACGTCGACTTGACCGTTATCAGCGACTACTACGCCGCTCTTGCTCCCTATTTCCCCCTCGCCGTGGCCGGCGTGGTCGTCTGGGGGCTGTGGCTTTACCGGTTCATCCTGTCCCACCGCGCGAGCGCCATCGTCACCGATTTCCGGGCGAGCACGTCGGTGATCGTGCCGTCCTTCCACGAGGACCCCGACATCCTCATGAGCTGCCTGGAAACGTGGCGTGCGCAGAAGCCCGATGAAATCATCATCGTCCTCGACGTAGTCGACCTCGAGGCATATGAGCGCGTGCAGGCACTGGGTGATGAGACCGTCAAGCCCATTCTCTTCCACCATGTGGGCAAGCGGTCCGCCCTCGGCGCCGGCATAAGGCTGGCACAGCACGACATCCTCGTCCTCACCGACTCCGACACCTGGTGGGAGCCCGAGCTCCTTGTGAACGCGCAGATGCCGTTCGAGGACCCGCTGGTCGGCGGCGTGAGCACGCGCCAAAACGTGTACCAGCGCAACTCCAGCGTGTGGCGGCGTATCGCAGACTGGCTCGTCAATGTGCGTTACCTCGACTACGTACCCGCGATGGGTGCCGCCGGTGCGGTGCCATGTGTCTCCGGACGCACGGCTGTCTATCGTCGGGCGGCCGTGTTGCCGGTGCTCGATCACCTCGAGAACGAGTACTTCATGGGTCGTCGCTGCATTTCCGGCGACGACGGTCGCCTTACCTGGCTCGTACTGGCGTCGGGCTATAAGACCGTCCATCAGGCGTCCGCGCGCGCGCTATCCATGTTCCCCGCGGGGTTCCGCGCTTTCGTCAAGCAGCGTGTGCGCTGGAGTCGCAACTCCTACCGCTGCTATCTCACCGCGATCTCTCGCGGGTGGCTCTGGCAGGTGCCGTTCATCACCAAGGTCACGGTGCTGCAGATCCTCGTCACGCCCATCACCATGGGCCTCACCATGTTCTACCTGATCTTCGCGCGACTCGATCTCACCATCATCGGCGGCGTCGCAGCGCTCGCGTGGCTGCTCCTCGGACGGGGGATTCGAGGGATCTCGAACCTTCGTGAACACCCCTCCGACATCCTCATCCTTCCTCTGCTCGCCCTCGTGGTAATCCTCGTCGCGTTGCCGATCAAGCTGTATGCATTCGCCACCATGAACAAGCAGGGCTGGCTCACCCGGCACGCCGACCAGATCGGTGGGGACGGCCAGGACTTCCAGAGCCTCGACGCGATTCCGGCGAACGCATGACCTCCCGCAGGCCGCTGCTCATCTCCGTGCTCTCGATCGTTGCGGTCGTGGCCATTGGGGCAGTGTGGTTCCTCGGCGCGAACCGGTTCCAGAACCGCGAGGTTGACGCACTCGGTCGTAACGAGATCGCCGCCAACGGCACAGTTCAGGGAATTCTCTATCCTGGCAACCCCGTGCGTGAGGCCCGGATCGTGGAGACCGAGAACAGGCGGCTCGTTCACGTGCGTACCGTCGCCTCCGCCGCCCGGTGGCGAATCGATGGGCTGGACGGCGCGTACCGGCTGAATACCGGAGCGGTCAACACACTCGTGTTGCCGGCCCGCGATGTGCCGTACACCACCGACGATCTGCTCAATCTCGCGCCGCAGACGTTCGTCGCCCAGACGGACGGATCGTTCCTCCTCACGGAGAATGTGGCCGTGCTCGCGGGGGCCACACTCTCTCTCGATGCCGAAGAGGGGATCGCACTGCGGCTGAAGAGCGACTCCGACTCATTCGTCTCCATCGTGACCATGGGCGGCTCACTCGCCATCGGCGGTTCCCAGGCATCCGGAGCGTCGGTAACGAGCTGGGACACGTCCGCGGGCGCACCCGACACGGCAACCGAGGACGGTCGCGCCTATGTCCGCGTGATCGGAGGCAACGCCTCCTTCTCCCACGCGGAGTTCACCGACCTCGGATTCTGGAGTGGCAATACCGGCGGGGTGGCACTCACCGGCACGGACACCATCAGCACGTTCGACCCCACACCGGGAAGCACCCCGGTGCCGGACGAAGCCGGACTCATTGCGGGCGCCCCGTTGCTCCCCGATGAGGAAGTGACGACCCTCGCGGCCGCCGCAGACGACTACAGCCTCGTCTCGGCCGGGATCGACCACGTGACGATAAACGGCAACGCCTACGGTCTCTTCATCGCGAATGCCCAGGATGTGGCGATCGCCGACACCGACATCCGGAACAGCCTCGTTGACGGGTTGTCCCTGCACCGTGGGGTTTCCGACGCAACGATCACCCGAACGACATCGTCGGGCAACAACGTCGACGGCTTCTCGCTCGATCGATCCAGCACGGAGGTGGTGTACACGTCCGTCTCCGCCAACGACAATGGTCGAAACGGCATCTCGCTTGACGGGCAGTCGCTTGCCGACGGTCCCAACGCTGTCGGCACCGGGGTTCGCGAATACGGAAACAACGCAGTCCGCTACAGCACGATAACGGGAAACGAGCGGTACGGGATCGAGGTCAGCGGCGGACGCGAACTCGATGTCTCCCACAACACGATCGAACGGAACGACGTCGGAATCGTGGTGAACCGGGGTGCGACCAGCGTGAACATCCAGGAGAACACCTTCGCCGCCCAGGTCACCCAGTCGGTCGCGGTGCGGGACGGCAGCCGCGACACGACCGTGGCAGAGAACACGATCGCCGGAGGCGACACCGGCGTGTATGTGCGCAACGCCCAGGCGGACGTGACCGGCAACACTCTGACGGCCATTTCCAACCACGGGATCACACTCGTGGGCGACATGAGCGAGACCTATGTCGCCGCGAATTCCGTGGCGGGGTACGGGTCGAAAGCGATCTGGATGGAGAGCTCGGTCGATGCGACCGTGGAGAAGAACGAACTCCTTGACTGGCGTCCCGCCGTCACCGTCACCAGCGTCGTCAAGTCTGTGTTCCAGCCGCTCACCTTCGTCTGGCTCCTCCTGGCCACGTTGCTCGTGGCAAGCGCCCTCACCCGAAAGCGGCGCATGCGCGTGCGGACCATCGGAAGCCCGTATCCCGAACGGGTGCCCCTGACCTCCCTCAGTAAGGGCATCGTGCGGCTCAACGTAATGCAGAATTCGTGAAGGCATGGCTAAGGATGCCCCGTGTGCTCTGGCTCGTAGGGCTCCTGGTCGTCGCGGCGGTTGGAGTTGCGTTGGTGCTCGTGTTGTCGGATCGCTCGCCGGATACGGGCGCGTCGAACTCAGGTGAGCCAACGCCGTCGTCCGGTCCGTCGAAACCGAGCACGCCGGCACCCGAGGTGAACGCCATTCCCGACTGTCCGGACGCGACGGTCACGGTGTCCACCGAGGCGGAGCTCACTAACGCGTTGGCCGAAGCGGGTCCCGGCACGGTCATTCACCTCGCCGAAGGCACCTACCAGGGAGAGTTCACGGCGACAGGCGATGGCACACCCGACGAACCCATCTCCCTCTGCGGATCACGGAACAGCGTGCTCGATGGCGGAGCCATCGACGGCGGGTACGTGCTGCACGTCGAGAACGCCTCGCACTGGGTCATCCAGGGCTTCACTGTGCAGAACGGCCAGAAGGGCGTCATGGTCGACGGAACGAGCAATTCCGTCATCGCCGATCTCCGCGTACAGCAGATCGGCGACGAGGCCATTCACCTGCGGGCGTTCAGTGTGGACAACCAAGTTCTCGGCAACGAGATATCTGACACCGGCCTCCGAAGAGAGAAATTCGGTGAGGGCATCTACATCGGCACCGCCGAAAGCAACTGGTGTGACATCAGCAACTGCGAGCCCGATCGCAGCGACCGGAACGTCGTGTCCGGAAACACGATCCGGGGTACGACCGCGGAAAGCGTCGATATCAAGGAAGGCACGTCGGGGGGCATCCTCGCCGACAATACGTTCGACGGATCGGACATCGTCGAAGACGGAGCCGACTCGTGGGTTGACGTCAAAGGCAACGGTTGGATCATCGAGCGCAACGCGGGAGTGGATTCCCCGCTCGACGGCTTCCAGACCCACGAGATCCTCGACGGCTGGGGTACGGACAACATATTCCGAGACAACACCGCGGACGTCAACGGACCGGGCTTCGGCTACTCACTGACCCCGGTTCGCGGAAACGTCGTGGACTGCACCAATCAAGCTTCCCAGGCCGGCGAAGGACTCTCGAACGAGACCTGCACTCGCAACTGAAACACGGAGGGGCGCGTACCCGAAGTCGCACCCATCCGGCACGACCATCTCCTACCCGAAAAGGATCACTCATGAATACAGGACAATCAGCCGACCCGATGAACCACACGTCGGCCCCCCGGATCACCGTCATCGGCACCGGGTACCTCGGTGCCACCCACGCCATCTGCATGGCAATCCTCGGCTACGACGTGCTCGGCGTCGATGTGGACGAGAGCAAGATCGAGCTCCTCCGCTCAGGCAAGGTTCCCTTCTTCGAACCCGGGCTCCCCGAGAAGCTCAGCGAGGCCCTCGCATCGGGTCGGCTGCGCTTCACTACCAGTTTCGACGAGGCCGCCGACTTCGGCGACGTGCACTTCATTTGCGTCGGCACACCGCAGGCGAAGGATTCGGCCGGCGCCGACCTCACCTATGTCGATGCGGCATTCACCGCCCTCGCCACCCGCATCACGCGGAAGGCGCTGCTCGTCGGCAAGTCCACTGTGCCCATCGGCACGGCCGCGCGTCTCGAGCAACTGGTGCAGAGCATCTCGCCGATCGGCACGGAGCTCGAGCTCGCCTGGAATCCGGAGTTCCTGCGCGAGGGTTTTGCGGTAGAAGACACGCTGCACCCCGACCGTCTCGTGTTCGGGGTGAGTTCAGCGTGGGCCGAGGCGCAGCTGAGGCGCGTGTTCGCGCCGATCCTCGACAACGACACTCCGGTGATCGTGGCCGACCTCGCGACGTCGGAACTGGTGAAGGTGGCAGCCAACGCCTTCCTCGCCACGAAGATCTCCTATATCAACGCCATGGCCGAGGTGTGCGAGGCGACCGGAGCCGACGTGAGCCTGCTCGCCCAGGCGCTGAGCTTGGACGATCGCATCGGAGGACGCTTCCTCAAGCCCGGACTCGGATTTGGTGGCGGATGCCTGCCGAAAGACATCCGCGCCTTCAAATACCGCGCCGAACAGCTCGGGGTCGGTCAGGCTGTGAGCTTCCTCGGCGAGGTCGATGCCATCAACAACCGCCGCCGCGTGCGCACCGTCGACCTGATCCGCGAAATGGTCGGCGGCGACCTCGAAGGCGCGCGCGTGGCCGCTCTCGGCGCCGCCTTCAAGCCCAACTCCGACGACGTGCGCGACGCCCCGGCACTCGACGTGGCACGAATGCTCTATCTCGAAGGTGCGATCGTTTCGGTTTACGACCCCGAGGCGAACGTCAACGCCCACCGACGCTATCCCGACCTCAACTACGTCGACTCGCTCGAGGCCGCGGTGGAGGGGGCCGACGTCGTCGCGTTGCTCACCGAGTGGGACGAGTTCCGGACGGCCGACGCTGACGTGTTGGGCGCCAAGGTGACCCACCGCCGCGTCGTCGACGGGCGTCATGCCCTCGACGCGGACGACTACCGCCGCAAGGGCTGGGAATACCGGGCGCTGGGACGCCCGGCCTCCTCGGGAACCGTGACTCTGCCGCGCGATGAGCGGGACGAAGTCCTCATTCCCACCGCCTGATGAAGATGTCTGCCGAGCGGTGCACCGGGTAAGGGAACGCCGGCAGATCCACCGCGGGAGCCGTCAACGGGAGACGCGCTCCCGCGGTGAGATCGATCGCGGTCGCTTTTTTGGTGGCCACGATCGGTGCCCCGCCGGAGCTGTCCCTTGGGTTGGGATGGCTCCGGCGGTTGCGCGGGGCCGGTGACCTTCGAGTCCGACACCGCCCGAGAGGGTAACCCCCACCGCACACCGGACAATCTCACGCGCCCCGATACGGGTGCCACCGTCCCTTAACGGCCGCTGCCGCCGTAAATCAGACGGAGCCCACAGGTCGGCAACGGAGAACCGTCGCCGAAAACACAAAACGCGCCTGAGTTTCCTCTGGAGCGATGTGTTTTACGGCTGTTCTTTCAACAGTGCTTCGAAGAGCCCTTGCGTGGGCTGTTCCAAGAGCTCAAAGCGCCCCGGAAACACGGGCACTTTTCAACGGCTGAAATGCGTTTTCCTCCACACCCCTCCGGATCCGATACACCAACCCTACGGACGCAAGCAGCTTCGCACACGCGCGTGGTGTTCTTGAGGATGCGACTGGCTCGATCGGAACGGTCGGCATTCAGCTGATCGGTTCGCGCCTCGCTTGTTGGTGGCCGACGACTCTACCGCCATCGAAAGGCATCACTACGCAGACCCTGGCGAAAAGAGCGGCGCTACGAACACGCCTCGACATTGAGATTCCCATATTCGCATCTGCGGCAGGTCACCCGCTAACGGCGTTCACAATGCCAATGGCAAGACCACCTAATCGTGCTCGACCCAGCAGACCAGGACAGCCGAGGCGAGCGTGTACGCTGCTTCACTCTGCGTCCGTGTCCCATCGGGGCCGAGTCCATTCGGAAGTGCCGTGGCGTCGACGAGCAGCGTCTTGCCGTCCCTCACGAATGCGACGATCCCGTCACCGGTGGAGAAGGACGGCATGCCGAGTCCCGCCATTCCCTCGATGTCCTCGGCGTTTCCATAGCGCCCCTGAAGGGCGGCGAAGTGCTCCACGCCCTCGGATACATCCGTGGCGTCGTGCACGGAGAGCACCAGTGGATCGCCATCGACGTCATAGGTGCAGGTGAACATGGGCTTGTCCCACGCTGACGACGGACTGAGTTCGCGTTCCAGACCGAGGACGTCGGTTACGTTGCCCACGACTTGGCCGGTGCAGATCATCTGTGCGGCGTCGGACGGCCCTTCGGTGTTCTCCTGTTCCGGCTCGTGCTCGGATCCGGACATTTCCGTTCCGCCTGGCATGCTGTGCGAAGCCTGCGGACCGGGGCTTGGCGGAAAGTCAGACGGAGAGGCCGCGCATCCGGTCATCAATAGCGAGACGACAGCGAGAGCGCCGAGCCACATCCTGCGGTCCATTTGAATCTCCACATCCGTGCGCTAACGGGCGAATGTCGAGTAGTTCGTCGGGCGCGGCTTTTCCGATTGGTGAAGTCCGGTGAAATCAGACCGCGTGCGCCATT